>NZ_JBNPJU010000078.1:0-150972 GCF_050312575.1 Pseudomonas sp. R11F
CATGTGAGAGTAGGTCATCGTCAAGATTAAATTCCGAAACCCCATTTGCGAAAGCAGATGGGGTTTTGTTTTGGGCGATCGAAAATGCGTAGGGGCCGATGAAGGCTAGAGTTCGGCCATTTCTATGCAATGGCTTTGCGCATGGCTATCATGCGTGCCTCATCGTGAGGCGATATGTGCATGTTGACGTTGTTAGAACTTCTAAAAGATGGCCGATTTCATTCTGGTGAGGCTCTGGGGGCCGCTCTGGGCGTAAGCCGCAGCGCTGTTTGGAAACAGCTTCAGCATCTTGAGGCTGAGTTGAATCTGCCCATCCATAAAGTCCGGGGCAGGGGCTATCAACTCGCGTCTCCGCTGGCGTTCCTGAATGCCGAAGAAATTGCGGCGAATTCAGGCTCCAGGGTATGGCCTGTCTATATTTCCGACTCTGTTGATTCCACTAATGCTGAAGCTTTGCGTCTTGTTGACGCCGGCTGCGCTGCGCCGTTCCTGGTGCTGGCCGAGCAGCAAACCGCAGGGCGCGGTAGGCGTGGTCGTAAATGGGTCAGTCCATACGCGCAGAATCTGTATTACAGCCTCGTGTTGCGCATTGAGGGCGGGCTGCGGCAGTTGGAGGGCCTCAGTCTGGTTGTGGGGTTGGCGGTCATGCAGGCCCTGCGTGAGGCGGGTGTGCAGCGTGCGGCCTTGAAATGGCCAAACGATGTTTTGGTTGAAGACAAAAAGATTGCCGGTATTTTGCTTGAGTTGGTGGGGGATCCTGCTGACATTTGTCACGTTGTGCTCGGTATCGGTATTAATGTGAATATGCAGAAGGCAGCTGATGTTGATCAGCAATGGACGTCGGTTCAGTTGGAGACTGGGTCTTCAGTCGATCGCAACCATTTGGTTGCAAGGCTGGGTTTGCATTTGAAGGGCTATCTGGACCGACATAAAAGCCTTGGCTTCTCTACTCTCCAGGAGGAATGGGAGCAAAATCATTTGTGGCAGGGTAGGGCTGTGTCTCTCATAGCGGGCGTCAACCAAATTGATGGGGTGGTGCTAGGTATCGATCGCCAGGGTGCATTGCGCCTGAGTGTTGATGGTGTCGAGAAAACATACAGCGGTGGTGAGTTAAGCCTGAGGTTGCGTGATGATTCTTGAGCTCGACTGTGGGAATAGCTTCATCAAGTGGCGTGTACTGGGGCCGGATAAAGCGGGAGTCTTGGCTGAGGGTGTGGTTGGCTCGGACGCTTCATTGGTTGAAAGTCTTCTCTCACTTCCAGGTCTGTCGCTAACGCGGTGCCGACTAGTGAGCGTTCGAGCTGTCGAGGAGACCGATAAGCTGGTGGAGGTGTTGGAGCGGGTGTTTGGCGTCAGCGTGTCGTGTGCGGCTTCTGCGCGGGAAATGGCAGGGGTGCGTAACGGCTATGAAGAATTTGAACGACTGGGGCTTGATCGTTGGCTGGCAATGCTTGGGGCATTCAAGTTGGGCTCAAGTGCTTGCCTGGTACTTGATTTCGGAACCGCAGCGACTGCGGACTTTATTGCGGCTGATGGTGAGCACCTGGGGGGCTTCATCTGCCCGGGCATGCCCCTTATGCGCAGTCAATTGCGCACGCATACGCGAAAGATTCGATACGACGATACCGCTGCTGAGCAGGCGCTGGAGCGGCTCTCTCCCGGCCGTACTACCGTGGAAGCGGTTGAGCGAGGCTGTACGCTGATGTTAAGGGGGTTTGTGCTGACTCAGCTTGAGCTTGCCCGAAGTTATTGGGGGGATGAGTTCTCGGTGTTCCTCACAGGGGGGGATGCGGACTTGGTTGCGGAAGTCGTTCCGCAGGGGCGGCTCGTTCCTGATCTGGTTTTCGTCGGCCTGGCTATGGCGTGCCCTTTGTCCTGAGGTGTTTATGCGTTGGCTGTTTTTGCTTTTGCTTGTGCTCAATGTCTTCTACTACGTCTGGCATCAGCAAGAGGCTCCGTTGCGTGCGAAAGATGTCACTCCATTGAGTCTTTATAAGGGGTCTCAGCAAGACATTCGTCTGCTGAGTGAGTCTTCCGATGGCGTTGCCCGCCGTGATCGAGCCAAGGCTCCAGAAGCTCAGAATACCTGCTTATACGTGGGTGGGTTCTCAGATATGCGGCAGGCGCAGTTGCTTGAGCAGCGCCTCATGAGCTTGGATATAAAGGCCAAGATCCAAACCTTGAACGTTCCTGATGCTTTCGGTTACTGGCTTCGCGTGTCTCCGGAAAGCAGGCGTCTGGCTGATGATCTGCCGTTTGAAAACCTTGCTAAGGAATTCAATGAGTTAAAACATAAAATAATGTTGTGCGAAGGCGTTGCAAGTCTCGAATAGTTTGCATAGAATGGCGCCCGCTTCGCAGTGAAGACCTTTACGGTCTACAGTGTGAAGCGAAGGTCAACGCAGCTAACCTCATATTTTTAAATGAGAAAATGCTTGACAGAAGGTCGGCGTAATGTAAAATGCCGGCTCGCTTAGGAGGGGTTCCCGAGCGGCCAAAGGGATCAGACTGTAAATCTGACGTCTACGACTTCGAAGGTTCGAATCCTTCCCCCTCCACCATTTTTAGCGTGAGCTGCAAGCTCCGCGGGTATAGTTTAGTGGTAGAACCTCAGCCTTCCAAGCTGATGATGCGGGTTCGATTCCCGCTACCCGCTCCAAGTTTGCAGGTTGTGCAAGGTGTTTCGCTCTTGTAGCTCAGTTGGTAGAGCACACCCTTGGTAAGGGTGAGGTCAGCGGTTCAAATCCGCTCAAGAGCTCCATATAACAAGGCAGATATGAAAATATCTGCCTTTGTTTTAACAGCTTATCTCGGCTTGATTGCGTTGTTTCTGGCTTGGTTGTCAGGGTGTTTTCAAGTCTCTTGGGGTTGGTTGTTGTAAAGTCTTTTTCAGGTCTGCATAATGGTCGGCCTGATTTTGTTTTAGGTCAGTAGCTCAATTGGCAGAGCGACGGTCTCCAAAACCGTAGGTTGGGGGTTCGATTCCCTCCTGACCTGCCAGATTCACGTGGTGTGTCTGGCTTTCTTTTCACAGGATCTTCATAGATGACTCCTAAGGCTGAAGCTCAAAGCTCTCGTTTCGATCTGGTCAAGTGGCTCGCTGTAGTCGCTTTGGTGGTCGTAGGCGTTGTTGGCAATCAGTACTATTCTGCTTCGCCGATCCTGTACCGCGTACTTGCTTTGCTTGCTCTTGCTGCTGTAGCTGCCTTTGTAGGCCTGCAGACTGCCAAAGGCAAGTCTTTCGCAGTCCTGGTAAAGGAAGCGCGCACCGAAATTCGTAAAGTCGTTTGGCCGACTCGCCAAGAAACCACGCAGACCACGTTGATCGTTGTGGCTGTTGTTCTGGTTATGGCGTTGCTGTTGTGGGGGCTTGATTCCCTGCTCGGCTGGCTTGTTTCCTTGATTGTTGGCTAAGGGTGTCCCGTGGCTAAGCGTTGGTACGTTGTGCATGCTTACTCGGGTTACGAGAAGCATGTTATGCGCTCTTTGCTGGAGCGCGTAAAGCTTGCAGGCATGGAAGATGGCTTCGGCGAAATTCTGGTTCCCACTGAAGAAGTGGTTGAAATGCGGAATGGCCAGAAGCGTAAGAGCGAACGCAAGTTCTTCCCTGGCTATGTGTTGGTTCAGATGGACATGAATGAAGGTACTTGGCACTTGGTCAAGGATACTCCTCGTGTCATGGGCTTCATTGGCGGTACTGCTGATAAGCCTGCTCCTATCACTGACAAAGAGGCGGAAGCGATTCTGCGTCGTGTTGCTGATGGTAGTGACAAGCCTAAGCCGAAGACTCTCTTCGAGCCGGGTGAGGTTGTTCGTGTCACAGACGGTCCGTTTGCTGATTTCAACGGTACGGTCGAAGAAGTTAACTACGAGAAGAGCCGGATCCAAGTGGCAGTGCTCATTTTCGGTCGCTCTACTCCGGTAGAGCTGGAGTTCAGCCAGGTCGAGAAGGTCTAGCTGAGCAAGCATCCCAACCCCGCAGCCTTAGGCTGTGGGGTTTTGTCGTCACTGGGATAAACGCGCAAGTAACCGGGGAGCCTTTCGAGGCGTTTGAACCCGTAATTGGAGTGCCTCATGGCCAAGAAGATTACCGCTTACATCAAGCTGCAAGTGAAGGCCGCTCAGGCCAACCCTAGCCCACCCGTCGGTCCAGCTCTGGGTCAACACGGCGTGAACATCATGGAATTCTGCAAGGCCTTCAACGCCCGTACTCAGGGTCTTGAGCCAGGTCTGCCGACTCCAGTGATCATCACTGTATACAGCGACCGTAGCTTCACTTTCGAAACCAAGTCGACCCCGGCTTCGGTTCTGTTGAAGAAAGCTGCTGGTCTGACTAGCGGTTCCGCTCGTCCTAACACCGTTAAAGTCGGCACTGTTACTCGTGCTCAGCTGGAAGAAATCGCGAAAACCAAAAACGCGGATCTGACTGCAGCTGATATGGATGCAGCCGTGCGTACCATCGCCGGTTCTGCTCGTAGCATGGGCCTTAACGTGGAGGGTGTGTAATGGCTAAGCTGACCAAGCGCCAAAAGGCTATCGCCGGCAAAATCGAAGCAGGCAAGGCCTACAGCTTTGTAGACGCCGCTGCCCTGCTGACCGAGCTGTCGACTGTCAAGTTCAGCGAGTCTGTTGACGTTGCTGTAAACCTGGGTGTTGACCCGCGTAAATCCGACCAGGTCGTTCGTAGCGCAACTGTGCTGCCACACGGTACTGGCAAGACTGTACGTGTTGCTGTGTTCACCCAGGGTCCGGCAGCTGAAGCTGCTCTGGCCGCTGGCGCTGATCGCGTTGGCATGGACGACCTGGCTGCCGAAATGAAAGGCGGCGACCTGAACTATGACGTAGTTATTGCTTCCCCGGATGCAATGCGCGTTGTAGGTCAGTTGGGTCAGATCCTCGGTCCACGCGGCCTGATGCCTAACCCTAAGGTTGGTACCGTAACTCCAGACGTAGCCACCGCGGTTAAAAACGCCAAGGCTGGTCAGGTTCGTTATCGCACCGACAAAAACGGCATCATTCACACCTCCGTTGGCAAAGTCGGCTTTGATGCCGTCAAGCTGAAGGAAAACGTTGAAGCCCTGATCGCTGATCTGAAGCGTATCAAGCCGGCTTCCTCGAAAGGTATCTACGTTAAGCGCGTAACCCTGAGCACCACTATGGGCCCAGGTCTGGTCATCGACCAAGGCTCGCTGGACGTATAAGACACAGATTGGCGCAGGAGACTGCGTCAATTGAAAAAATTGGGGTCCCTGCCTGGCGGGGGCTATCCAAGACCGTAGGCGGCGCAAGTCTTAAACCACAAGCCTACGCAGATGGTGCTCCCGGTTCCTTACCGAATCAGACACCAAAACGACATCCGGCTTCGGCCAGATGAAACGGTAACAAGCAGGAGTTAAACCCGTGGCAATTAATCTCGAAGACAAGAAGGCCATCGTCGCTGAAGTCAACGAGGCTGCCAAAGCTGCTCTGTCCGCTGTCGTGGCTGATGCCCGTGGTGTGACAGTAGGCGCTATGACCGGACTCCGTAAAGAGGCTCGTGAAGCTGGCGTATACGTACGTGTTGTACGTAACACCCTGCTCAAGCGCGCTGTTGCTGACACTGAATATAGTGTTCTCAACGACGTGTTCACCGGCCCGACTCTGATCGCTTTCTCCAAAGAGCATCCAGGCGCTGCTGCCCGTTTGTTCAAAGAGTTTGCCAAGAGTCAGGATAAGTTCGAGATCAAGGCAGCTGCGTTCGAGGGCAAGTTCCTCGCAGCTAACCAAATCGACGTACTGGCAACACTGCCGACCCGCGACGAAGCCATTTCGCAGCTGATGAGCGTGATTCAAGGCGCTACCAGCAAGCTGGCTCGTACTCTGGCTGCAGTTCGCGAGCAAAAAGAAGCTGCCGCAGCCTAAGGCTGAGCGACTTCTCTCGCGTATTTTTGTTTATTTCGATGGCCGCGTAGGCCGTCCCCCAATTCAGGAAATACAGTAATGTCTATCTCCCAAGAAGATATCCTCAACGCCGTAGCTGAAATGTCGGTTCTGCAGGTTGTTGAGCTGATCAAAGCTTTCGAAGAAAAATTCGGCGTTTCCGCTGCTGCTGCTTCCGCCGGCCCAGCCGCTGTTGCTGCTGTTGCTGAAGAGCAAACCGAATTCAACGTCATGCTGACCGAAGCTGGCGAGAAGAAAGTAAACGTGATCAAGGCAGTACGTGAACTGACCGGTCTGGGCCTGAAAGAAGCCAAGGCTGTAGTTGACGGCGCTCCTGCCATGGTTCTGGAAGCTGTTGCCAAAGACGCAGCTGACAAAGCCAAAGCAGTACTGGAAGAAGCAGGCGCTAAAGTCGAGCTGAAGTAAGCATCGACCTTGCGTCTCCAGCCCAAGCGTTAAGCTGAAGGCTGATGGCTGGTGGCTCTTGCCACCGGCCTTTTTCCGTTCTTGGCTGTCGACTCGGTCGCCGCCATTAACGCGCTGTAGCCACCCGATGCGGTGGTGCAAACCATGGGGTTTGCAAGATTTTCTGGCTGCTCCCGTCGGAGGGGCCAAACAAGCAGGTGACCAAGCTGGGGAACGCTGATGGCTTACTCATATACTGAGAAAAAACGTATCCGCAAGGACTTTAGCAAGTTGCCGGACGTCATGGATGTCCCGTACCTTCTGGCTATCCAGCTGGATTCGTATCGTGAATTCTTGCAGGCGGGAGCGACCAAAGATCAGTTCCGCGACGTGGGCCTGCATGCGGCCTTCAAATCCGTTTTCCCGATCATCAGCTACTCCGGCAATGCTGCGCTGGAGTACGTCGGTTATCGCCTGGGCGAACCGGCATTTGATGTCAAAGAATGCGTGTTGCGCGGTGTTACGTACGCCGTACCGTTGCGGGTAAAAGTCCGCCTGATCATTTTCGATAAAGAATCGTCGAACAAAGCGATCAAGGACATCAAAGAGCAAGAAGTCTACATGGGCGAAATCCCATTGATGACTGAAAACGGTACCTTCGTAATCAACGGTACCGAGCGTGTAATCGTTTCCCAGCTGCACCGTTCCCCGGGCGTGTTCTTTGACCACGACCGCGGCAAGACGCACAGCTCCGGTAAGCTCCTGTACTCCGCGCGGATCATTCCGTACCGCGGTTCGTGGTTGGACTTCGAGTTCGACCCGAAAGACTGCGTGTTCGTGCGTATCGACCGTCGTCGCAAGCTGCCGGCCTCGGTACTGCTGCGCGCACTCGGTTATACCACTGAGCAAGTGCTGGATGCCTTCTACACCACCAACGTATTCAGCCTGAAGGGTGAAACCCTCAGCCTGGAATTGGTGCCTTCGCGCCTGCGTGGTGAAATTGCCGTTCTGGATATCCAGGACGAGAAGGGCAAGGTTATTGTTGAGGCTGGTCGCCGTATCACTGCGCGCCACATCAACCAGATCGAAAAAGCCGGTATCAAAGAGCTGGAAGTGCCTCTGGACTACGTTCTGGGTCGCACCACCGCCAAGGTCATCGTTCACCCGGCTACAGGCGAAATCCTGGCTGAGTGCAACACCGAGCTGAACACCGAGATCCTGGCCAAGATCGCCAAGGCTCAGGTTGTTCGCATCGAGACTCTGTACACCAACGATATCGACTGCGGTCCGTTCATCTCCGATACTCTGAAGATCGACTCCACCAGCAACCAATTGGAAGCGCTGGTCGAGATCTATCGCATGATGCGTCCTGGTGAGCCACCGACCAAAGACGCTGCCGAAACCCTGTTCAACAACCTGTTCTTCAGCCCTGAGCGCTATGACCTGTCTGCGGTCGGCCGGATGAAGTTCAACCGTCGTATCGGTCGCACCGAGATCGAAGGTTCGGGCGTACTGTGCAAGGAAGACATTGTTGCGGTCCTGAAGACCCTGGTCGACATCCGTAACGGCAAAGGCATCGTCGACGACATCGACCACTTGGGTAACCGTCGCGTTCGCTGCGTAGGCGAAATGGCCGAGAACCAGTTCCGCGTTGGCCTGGTGCGTGTTGAGCGTGCGGTCAAAGAGCGTCTGTCGATGGCTGAAAGCGAAGGCCTGATGCCGCAAGACCTGATCAACGCCAAGCCAGTGGCTGCGGCGGTGAAAGAGTTCTTCGGTTCCAGCCAGCTCTCGCAGTTCATGGACCAGAACAACCCGCTCTCCGAGATCACCCACAAGCGCCGTGTATCCGCACTGGGCCCGGGTGGTCTGACCCGTGAGCGTGCAGGCTTTGAGGTTCGTGACGTACACCCGACGCACTACGGTCGTGTTTGCCCGATCGAAACGCCGGAAGGTCCGAACATCGGTCTGATCAACTCCTTGGCTGCGTACGCGCGCACCAACCAGTACGGCTTCCTCGAGAGCCCGTACCGTGTGGTTAAGGACGCTCTGGTCACCGACGAAATCGTTTTCCTGTCCGCCATTGAAGAAGCTGATCACGTGATCGCTCAGGCCTCGGCCACGATGAGTGACAAGAAAGTCCTGATCGATGAGCTGGTAGCTGTTCGTCACTTGAATGAGTTCACCGTCAAGGCGCCGGAAGACGTCACCTTGATGGACGTTTCGCCGAAGCAGGTAGTTTCGGTTGCAGCGTCGTTGATCCCGTTCCTGGAGCACGACGACGCCAACCGTGCGTTGATGGGTTCCAACATGCAGCGTCAAGCTGTACCCACCCTGCGTGCTGACAAGCCGCTGGTAGGTACCGGCATGGAGCGTAACGTAGCGCGTGACTCCGGCGTTTGCGTCGTGGCGCGTCGTGGTGGCGTGATCGACTCCGTTGATGCCAGCCGTATCGTGGTTCGTGTTGCTGATGACGAAGTTGAAACCGGCGAAGCTGGTGTCGACATCTACAACCTGACCAAGTACACCCGCTCGAACCAGAACACCTGCATCAACCAGCGTCCGCTGGTGAGCAAAGGTGATCGCGTTCAGCGTAGCGACATCATGGCTGACGGCCCGTCCACCGACATGGGTGAGCTGGCTCTGGGTCAGAACATGCGTATCGCGTTCATGGCGTGGAACGGCTTCAACTTCGAAGACTCCATCTGCCTGTCCGAGCGTGTTGTTCAAGAAGACCGCTTCACCACGATCCACATTCAGGAACTGACCTGTGTGGCTCGTGACACCAAGCTTGGGCCAGAAGAGATCACTGCGGACATCCCGAACGTGGGTGAAGCTGCACTGAACAAGCTGGACGAAGCCGGTATCGTTTACGTAGGTGCTGAAGTTGGCGCAGGCGACATCCTGGTTGGTAAGGTCACTCCGAAAGGCGAGACTCAGCTGACTCCGGAAGAGAAGCTGCTGCGTGCCATCTTCGGTGAAAAAGCCAGCGACGTTAAAGACACCTCCCTGCGTGTGCCTACCGGCACCAAAGGTACTGTCATCGACGTACAAGTCTTCACCCGTGACGGTGTTGAGCGTGATGCTCGTGCACTGTCCATCGAGAAGACTCAACTCGACGAGATCCGTAAGGACCTGAACGAAGAGTTCCGCATCGTTGAAGGCGCGACCTTCGAACGTCTGCGTTCCGCTCTGGTAGGCCACAAGGCCGAAGGTGGCGCAGGTCTGAAGAAAGGTCAGGACATCACCGATGAAGTTCTCGACGGTCTTGAGCACGGCCAGTGGTTCAAACTGCGCATGGCTGAAGATGCTCTGAACGAGCAGCTCGAGAAGGCTCAGGCCTACATCGTTGATCGTCGCCGTCTGCTGGACGACAAGTTCGAAGACAAGAAGCGCAAACTGCAGCAGGGCGATGACCTGGCTCCAGGCGTGCTGAAAATCGTCAAGGTTTACCTGGCAATCCGTCGTCGCATCCAGCCGGGCGACAAGATGGCCGGTCGTCACGGTAACAAGGGTGTGGTCTCTGTGATCATGCCGGTTGAAGACATGCCGCACGATGCCAATGGCACCCCGGTCGACGTCGTCCTCAACCCGTTGGGCGTACCTTCGCGTATGAACGTTGGTCAGATCCTCGAAACCCACCTGGGCCTCGCGGCCAAAGGTCTGGGCGAGAAGATCAATCGTATGATCGAAGAGCAACGCAAGGTCGCTGACCTGCGTAAGTTCCTGCACGAGATCTACAACGAGATCGGCGGTCGCAACGAAGAGCTGGACACCTTCTCCGACCAGGAAATCCTGGATCTGGCGAAGAATCTGCGCGGCGGCGTTCCAATGGCTACCCCGGTGTTCGACGGTGCCAAGGAAAGCGAAATCAAGGCCATGCTGAAACTGGCAGACCTGCCAGAAAGCGGCCAGATGCAGCTGTTCGACGGTCGTACCGGCAACAAGTTCGAGCGCCCGGTTACTGTTGGCTACATGTACATGCTGAAGCTGAACCACTTGGTAGACGACAAGATGCACGCTCGTTCTACCGGTTCCTACAGCCTGGTTACCCAGCAGCCGCTGGGTGGTAAGGCTCAGTTCGGTGGTCAGCGTTTCGGGGAGATGGAGGTCTGGGCACTGGAAGCATACGGTGCTGCTTACACTCTGCAAGAAATGCTCACAGTGAAGTCGGATGATGTGAACGGTCGGACCAAGATGTACAAAAACATCGTGGACGGCGATCACCGTATGGAGCCGGGCATGCCCGAGTCCTTCAACGTGTTGATCAAAGAAATTCGTTCCCTCGGCATCGATATCGATCTGGAAACCGAATAACACGTGACGCGAATCGAGAGCGGGGCTGTTTAGCCCGCTCTCTGCTCCGCCAGGAGGAAAGGCCTTGAAAGACCTACTGAATTTGCTGAAAAACCAGGGTCAAGTCGAAGAGTTCGACGCCATCCGTATTGGGTTGGCATCGCCTGAGATGATCCGTTCGTGGTCGTTCGGTGAAGTTAAAAAACCGGAAACCATCAACTACCGTACGTTCAAACCTGAGCGTGACGGCCTGTTCTGCGCCAAGATCTTTGGCCCGGTAAAGGATTACGAGTGCCTGTGCGGTAAGTACAAGCGCTTGAAGCACCGTGGTGTGATCTGCGAGAAGTGCGGCGTTGAAGTTGCGCTGGCCAAAGTTCGTCGTGAGCGCATGGCGCACATCGAACTGGCTTCGCCGGTTGCCCACATCTGGTTCCTGAAATCGCTGCCGTCCCGTATCGGCTTGCTGATGGACATGACCCTGCGTGATATCGAGCGCGTTCTCTACTTCGAGAGCTATGTCGTTATCGATCCAGGCATGACCACCCTTGAAAAAGGTCAGCTGCTGAACGACGAGCAGTACTTCGAAGCGCTGGAAGAGTTCGGCGACGATTTCGATGCCCGCATGGGTGCCGAAGCTGTCCGCGAACTGCTGCACGCTATCGACCTGGAACACGAGATTGGTCGCCTGCGTGAAGAAATTCCGCAAACCAACTCTGAAACCAAGATCAAGAAGCTGTCCAAGCGTCTGAAGTTGATGGAAGCCTTCCAAGGCTCCGGTAACTTGCCAGAGTGGATGGTGCTGACCGTTCTGCCGGTTCTGCCGCCAGACCTGCGTCCGCTGGTACCGTTGGATGGTGGCCGTTTCGCAACGTCCGACCTCAACGACCTGTACCGCCGCGTGATCAACCGTAACAACCGCTTGAAGCGCCTGCTTGATCTGTCCGCTCCGGACATCATCGTGCGCAACGAAAAGCGTATGTTGCAGGAAGCTGTCGATGCCCTGCTCGACAACGGTCGTCGTGGCCGCGCTATCACCGGTTCCAACAAGCGTCCTCTGAAATCCTTGGCTGACATGATCAAGGGTAAGCAAGGTCGTTTCCGTCAGAACTTGCTCGGTAAGCGTGTTGACTACTCCGGTCGTTCGGTAATTACCGTAGGCCCGACCCTGCGCCTGCACCAGTGCGGTCTGCCTAAGAAGATGGCTCTCGAGCTGTTCAAGCCGTTCATCTTCGGCAAGCTGGAAATGCGCGGTCTCGCGACCACCATCAAAGCGGCCAAGAAAATGGTCGAGCGCGAACTGCCAGAGGTTTGGGACGTTCTCGCTGAAGTGATTCGCGAACACCCGGTTCTCCTCAACCGTGCACCGACCCTTCACCGTCTGGGTATCCAGGCGTTTGAACCGGTACTGATCGAAGGCAAGGCTATCCAGCTGCACCCTCTGGTCTGTGCTGCGTACAACGCCGACTTCGACGGCGACCAAATGGCCGTGCACGTACCGCTGACACTGGAAGCCCAGTTGGAAGCGCGTGCGTTGATGATGTCGACCAACAACATTCTGTCGCCAGCCAACGGTGAGCCAATCATCGTTCCGTCGCAGGACGTTGTATTGGGTCTGTACTACATGACTCGTGAAGCGATCAACGCCAAGGGCGAAGGTCGTGTGTTCGCTGACCTGCAAGAAGTTGACCGTGTGTTCCGTGCCGGCGAAGCCGCGCTGCATGCCAAGGTCAAAGTGCGGATCAACGAAACCGTCAACGACCGTGACGGCGGCAGCGTGACCAACACCCGTATCGTCGACACCACTGTCGGCCGTGCGCTGTTGTATCAAGTTGTGCCAAAAGGTCTGTCTTACGACGTCGTCAACCTGCCGATGAAGAAAAAGGCGATCTCCAAGCTGATCAACCAGTGCTACCGCGTGGTTGGTTTGAAAGAGACCGTTATCTTCGCCGACCAGTTGATGTACACCGGTTTTGCTTATTCGACCATTTCCGGCGTTTCCATCGGTGTTAACGACTTCGTTATCCCGGATGAAAAAGCCCGCATCATCGGTGCCGCCACCGACGAAGTGAAAGAAATCGAGAGCCAGTATGCGTCCGGCCTGGTAACCCAGGGCGAGAAGTACAACAAGGTGATCGACCTTTGGTCCAAGGCGAACGACGAAGTTTCCAAGGCGATGATGGCCAACCTCTCGAAAGAGAAAGTCATCGACCGTCACGGCGACGAAGTTGAGCAAGAGTCCTTCAACTCGATGTACATGATGGCCGACTCGGGTGCACGGGGTTCTGCTGCGCAGATCCGTCAGCTCGCCGGTATGCGTGGCCTGATGGCCAAGCCGGACGGTTCCATCATTGAAACGCCGATTACTGCGAACTTCCGTGAAGGTTTGAGCGTACTTCAGTACTTCATCTCCACTCACGGTGCTCGTAAAGGTCTGGCGGATACCGCGTTGAAAACGGCTAACTCCGGTTACCTGACTCGTCGTCTGGTAGACGTTGCACAAGATCTGGTTGTAACCGAGATCGATTGCGGCACCGAGCATGGCCTGCTGATGACTCCGCACATTGAAGGCGGTGACGTTGTAGAGCCGCTGGGTGAGCGCGTATTGGGTCGTGTTATTGCCCGTGACGTATTCAAGCCGGGTACCGAGGAAGTTATCGTTCCTGCCGGCACTCTGGTTGATGAGAAGTGGGTCGAGTTCATCGAACTCAACAGCATCGACGAAGTGATCGTTCGTTCGCCGATCAGCTGCGAAACCCGCTACGGCATTTGCGCCAAGTGCTACGGCCGCGACCTGGCTCGTGGTCACCAGGTGAACATCGGTGAGTCGGTTGGCGTAATCGCTGCCCAGTCCATCGGTGAGCCGGGTACCCAGTTGACGATGCGTACGTTCCACATCGGTGGTGCGGCAAGCCGGACCTCCGCAGCTGACAGCGTTCAGGTGAAAAATGGCGGTACCGTCCGTCTGCACAACCTGAAACACGTTGAGCGAGTGGATGGCCACCTGGTTGCCGTTTCCCGTTCCGGTGAGCTGGCAATCGCTGATGACTTCGGTCGTGAGCGTGAGCGCTACAAGCTGCCGTACGGTGCTGTGATTTCGGTTAAAGAAGGTGACAAGGTCGACGCTGGCGCAATCGTGGCCAAGTGGGACCCGCACACTCACCCGATCGTTACCGAAATGAAAGGTACCGTGACCTACGTGGGCATGGAAGAAGGCATCACGATCAAGCGTCAGACTGACGAATTGACCGGTATGACCAACATTGAAGTTCTCGATCCGAAAGATCGTCCAGCTGCCGGTAAAGACATCCGTCCTGCCGTGAAGATGGTTGATGACAACGGCAAGGATCTGTTGCTGCCAGGCACTGACGTAATCGCTCAGTACTTCCTGCCAGCCAACGCCCTGGTCGGTGTAGCGGATGGTGCGAAGATCGCGATCGGTGATGTTATCGCGCGTATCCCGCAAGAAACTTCGAAGACCCGTGACATCACCGGTGGTCTGCCGCGTGTTGCCGACTTGTTCGAAGCTCGTCGTCCGAAGGAAGCGTCGATTCTGGCTGAAGTCAGCGGCACCATCGCGTTCGGTAAAGAGACCAAGGGCAAGCGCCGTCTGGTCATTACCCCGAACGACGGTAGCGATCCGTATGAAGAGCTGATTCCGAAGTGGCGTCACCTGAACGTGTTCGAAGGCGAGCAGGTAAACCGCGGCGAAGTTATCTCCGACGGTCCGAGCGATCCACACGACATCCTGCGTCTGCTGGGTGTGAGTGCGCTCGCCAAGTACATCGTCAACGAGATCCAGGACGTTTACCGCCTGCAAGGCGTGAAGATCAACGATAAGCACATCGAGACCATCCTGCGTCAGATGCTGCGTAAAGTTGAGATCTCCGAGTCCGGCGATTCCAGCTTCATCAAGGGCGACCAGATGGAACTGACTCACGTACTGGTAGAGAACGAGAAGCTGGCAACCGAAGACAAGTTCGTCGCCAAGTTCACTCGCGTGTTGCTGGGTATCACCAAGGCGTCGTTGTCCACTGAGTCGTTCATCTCGGCGGCCTCCTTCCAGGAGACCACTCGCGTACTGACCGAAGCAGCGGTAACCGGCAAGCGCGATTACCTGCGCGGCCTGAAAGAAAACGTGGTCGTGGGTCGTCTGATCCCGGCGGGTACCGGTTTGGCATACCACAGCGAGCGTAAGCGTCGCCGTGATGCTGACAAGCCGCTGCGCGTTAGCGCCAGTGAAGTGGAAGCTGCACTGACCGAAGCGCTGAACTCTAGCGGTAACTGAGTTCTGCGATAAATAAGTCTGGGCCCTGGCAGCCCCCATTCGTCGGATCGAGGCATTTTTGCCCCGGTTCGATGGAAGGGGAGGTCGGGGCCTTGCCTTGACTGGGGGCAAGATCCTCTTTAGACTCTTGTACCCCTAAATTTGGCGGGAATGCGTTCCTGCCATTTTGCTTTTCTTGCAAGACAATAGCGTCGCAAGACAACAGTGGAGCTAGTAGATGGCAACTATCAACCAGCTGGTACGTCAGCCGCGTAAGCGTATCGTCGAGAAATCCGACGTACCTGCGCTGCAGAACTGCCCGCAACGTCGTGGCGTATGCACCCGTGTGTATACCACCACGCCGAAAAAACCTAACTCGGCACTGCGTAAAGTATGCCGTGTGCGTCTGACCAACGGTTTCGAGGTTTCCTCGTACATCGGTGGTGAAGGCCACAACCTGCAAGAGCACAGCGTGGTACTGATCCGCGGCGGTCGTGTAAAAGACTTGCCAGGTGTTCGTTACCACACCGTACGCGGCTCCTTGGATACTTCCGGCGTTAAAGGTCGTAACCAGGGTCGTTCGAAGTACGGTACCAAGAAGCCTAAGTAGTAGCGGCTTTTTGTAAAACTGAATCATCTTATTTTCTGAGTCGATAAGAGTAAGGTCGGAGGCGTCCCGAAAGGGCACCGATTCCGAGCGAACCTGAAGACCGTTTGAGGGCTTATCCATGCCAAGAAGACGCGTAGCAGCCAAGCGCGAAGTGCTTGACGATCCAAAATACGGAAGCCAAATTCTGGCCAAGTTCATGAACCACGTGATGGAAAGCGGCAAGAAAGCCGTTGCCGAGCGTATCGTTTATGGCGCGCTGGAAAAGGTTAAAGAACGCAAGAACAGCGACCCCCTGGAAATCTTCGAGAAAGCTCTCGACGCCATCGCTCCGCTGGTCGAAGTGAAGTCGCGCCGTGTAGGCGGTGCTACTTACCAGGTTCCGGTTGAAGTTCGTCCGTCCCGTCGTAACGCTCTGGCAATGCGCTGGTTGGTAGACTTCGCCCGTAAGCGCGGCGAGAAGTCTATGGCTCTGCGTTTGGCTGGCGAACTGTTGGACGCTGCCGAAGGTAAAGGTGCTGCTGTTAAGAAGCGTGAAGACGTGCACCGTATGGCTGAAGCTAACAAAGCTTTCTCGCACTACCGCTTCTAATTTTAGCTTCACTAATTTTGCGAGGGCTTTATGGCTCGTACTACTCCGATTAGCCGCTACCGTAACATCGGTATCGTCGCTCACGTGGATGCTGGTAAAACCACCACCACCGAGCGCGTACTGTTTTACACCGGCAAAAGTCACAAAATGGGCGAGGTGCATGATGGCGCCGCGACCACAGACTGGATGGTTCAGGAGCAGGAGCGTGGTATTACCATTACTTCTGCTGCCATTACCGCCTTCTGGAAAGGTTCCGAGAAGCAGTACAAAGACGAGCACCGCTTCAACGTAATCGATACCCCAGGCCACGTAGACTTCACTATTGAAGTTGAACGTTCCCTGCGCGTACTCGACGGCGCTGTCGTTGTGTTCTGCGGTACCTCGGGTGTTGAGCCTCAGTCGGAAACCGTATGGCGTCAGGCCAACAAATACGGCGTTCCACGTCTTGTTTACGTAAACAAGATGGACCGTGCTGGCGCCAACTTCCTGCGCGTGATCGGTCAGATCAAGCAGCGTCTGGGTCACACTCCGGTGCCAATCCAATTGGCTATCGGTTCCGAAGACAACTTCCAGGGTCAGATCGATCTGATCAACATGGAAGCTGTTTACTGGAATGACGCTGACAAAGGCATGGTTCCTGTTCGCAAGCCTATCCCTGCCGAGCTTCAAGAGCTGGCTGACGAGTGGCGCAACAACATGGTTGAGGCTGCTGCCGAAGCCAGCGAAGAGCTGATGAATAAGTACCTCGAAGGTGAAGAGCTCACCAACGCGGAAATCAAGGCCGCTCTGCGTCAGCGTACTATCGCTGGCGAAATCGTCCTGGCTGTTTGCGGTTCTTCCTTCAAGAACAAGGGTGTTCCCCTGGTTCTCGACGCCGTTATCGACTTCCTGCCTGCTCCAACCGACATTCCTGCTATCAAGGGTTCCAACCCTGATAACGAGGAAGAAGAGATGGAGCGTCATGCTGACGACAGCGAGCCGTTCTCGGCTCTGGCGTTCAAGATCGCTACCGACCCATTCGTGGGTACCTTGACCTTCGTCCGCGTTTACTCGGGCGTGTTGGCATCCGGCGACGGCGTGATCAACTCGGTTAAAGGCAAGAAAGAGCGCGTGGGTCGTATGGTGCAGATGCACGCAAACGCCCGTGAAGAGATCAAGGAAGTTCGCGCTGGTGACATCGCGGCCCTGATCGGCATGAAGGACGTCACCACTGGTGAGACTTTGTGCGACGCTGCCAAGCCAATCATCCTGGTTCGCATGGACTTCCCGGAGCCGGTTATTTCGGTTGCCGTAGAGCCTAAGACCAAGGATGACCAGGAAAAAATGGGTATCGCTCTGGGCAAGCTTGCTCAGGAAGATCCATCTTTCCGTGTCAAGACTGATGAAGAGACTGGTCAAACGATCATCTCCGGCATGGGCGAGCTGCACCTGGACATCCTGGTTGACCGGATGCGCCGTGAGTTCAACGTCGAAGCCAACATCGGTAAGCCTCAGGTTTCCTATCGTGAGCGCATCACGAAGAACTGTGAAATCGAAGGCAAGTTCGTTCGTCAGTCCGGCGGTCGTGGTCAGTTCGGTCACTGCTGGATCCGTTTTGCTCCTGCTGACGAAGGTCAGGAAGGTCTGCAATTCTTGAACGAAGTAGTGGGTGGTGTTGTTCCTAAGGAATACATCCCTGCTATCCAGAAGGGTATCGAAGAGCAGATGAAGAACGGTGTTGTTGCCGGCTATCCGCTGATCGGCCTGAAAGCAACCGTTTTTGACGGTTCTTACCACGACGTCGACTCCAACGAGATGGCGTTTAAGGTGGCTGCTTCCATGGCAACCAAGCAACTGGCCCAGAAGGGCGGTGGTGAGTTGCTTGAGCCAATCATGGCGGTAGAAGTTGTTACACCTGAAGACTATATGGGTGATGTCATGGGCGATCTTAACCGTCGTCGCGGCATGATCTTGGGTATGGAAGACACGGTTTCCGGCAAAGTGATTCGCGCCGAGGTTCCGCTGGGTGAGATGTTCGGTTATGCGACCGACGTTCGCTCCATGTCCCAGGGTCGCGCAAGCTACTCTATGGAATTCAAAAAATACAACACAGCTCCGGCGCACATCGCTGAAACTGTATCCAAAAAACAAGGCTGATTCAGTCCTTTAGGCAAGGAGTTAATTGTCGTGGCTAAAGAAAAATTTGATCGTTCCCTACCGCACGTAAACGTTGGCACCATCGGCCACGTTGACCACGGTAAAACCACTCTGACCGCTGCTCTGACTCGCGTCTGCTCCGAAGTTTTCGGTTCGGCCGTAGTTGAATTCGACAAGATCGACAGCGCACCAGAAGAAAAAGCTCGTGGTATCACCATCAACACCGCGCACGTTGAGTACAACTCGAACATTCGTCACTACGCTCACGTTGACTGCCCAGGTCACGCTGACTATGTGAAGAACATGATCACCGGTGCTGCCCAGATGGACGGCGCGATCCTGGTTTGCTCGGCCGCTGATGGTCCGATGCCACAAACCCGTGAGCACATCCTGCTGTCCCGTCAGGTAGGCGTTCCGTACATCGTGGTTTTCCTGAACAAGGCTGACCTGGTAGACGACGCTGAGCTGCTGGAACTGGTTGAGATGGAAGTGCGCGATCTGCTGAGCACTTACGACTTCCCAGGCGACGACACTCCGATCATCATCGGTTCTGCTCGTATGGCTCTGGAAGGCAAAGACGACAACGAAATGGGTACTACCGCTGTTAAGAAGCTGGTAGAAACTCTGGACAGCTACATCCCAGAGCCAGTTCGTCTGACCGACAAGCCGTTCCTGATGCCAATCGAAGACGTGTTCTCGATCTCTGGTCGCGGTACTGTTGTGACTGGTCGTATCGAGCGCGGTATCGTTCGCGTTCAAGATCCGCTGGAAATCGTTGGTCTGCGTGACACCACCACCACCACCTGCACCGGTGTTGAGATGTTCCGCAAACTGCTCGACGAAGGTCGTGCTGGCGAGAACTGCGGCGTTCTGCTGCGTGGTACCAAGCGTGACGACGTTGAGCGTGGTCAGGTTCTGGTTAAGCCAGGTTCGGTTAAGCCGCACACCAAGTTCACCGCAGAAGTTTACGTTCTGAGCAAGGAAGAAGGCGGTCGTCACACTCCGTTCTTCAAAGGCTATCGTCCACAGTTCTACTTCCGTACTACTGACGTGACTGGTAACTGCCAGCTGCCAGAAGGCGTTGAAATGGTAATGCCAGGCGATAACATCCAGATGGAAGTTACCCTGATCAAGACCATCGCAATGGAAGACGGTCTGCGCTTCGCTATTCGTGAAGGCGGCCGTACCGTTGGTGCTGGTGTTGTAGCTAAAATCATCGAGTAAGCATCTCTCCTGAGATAGCTTCGATGCTTTGAAAAGCCCCCGCTCAGCGGGGGCTTTTTTATTGGGTTGACACCTATCTGGGGCGTCTATAGAATTGCGCCTCCTTTTAACGGGTGCATTGCGCCCGGTGGGAATAGCAGCCGGAGTCTGAAATCCAATGCAAAATCAGCAAATCCGTATCAGGTTGAAGGCTTTTGACCATCGCCTGATCGACCAATCCACCCAGGAAATCGTGGAAACCGCGAAACGTACTGGTGCTCAAGTGCGTGGTCCAATTCCACTGCCTACCCGTAAAGAGCGGTTCACCGTTCTGGTCTCCCCGCACGTCAACAAAGACGCGCGTGACCAGTACGAGATCCGTACTCATAAGCGCGTACTGGACATCGTCCAGCCAACGGATAAAACCGTTGATGCACTTATGAAGCTCGATCTGGCGGCCGGTGTGGAAGTACAGATCAGCCTCGGCTAAGACTTGGGTCTTAGTCGTGTAACGCTCTGAAATGGGCGGCCATAGCGGGTGAAAGCCCCGTACACTCATGAGGTTTACAACATGACTATTGGTGTAGTCGGTCGTAAATGCGGTATGACCCGTATTTTCACCGAAGAAGGTGTCTCCATTCCGGTCACGGTCATTGAGATCGAGCCGAATCGCGTCACCCAGTTCAAAACTGAAGAAACCGATGGCTATCGTGCAGTGCAAGTCACTGTCGGCGAGCGTCGTGCTTCGCGCGTGACTGCTGCTCAAGCAGGTCACTTCGCTAAAGCAAACGTTGCAGCTGGTCGTACTGTCATGGAGTTCCGTCTCGAAGACGGCGACTACCAGGCTGGCGATCTGATCAACGCTGAAATCTTCGCCGCTGGTCAGCTGGTTGATGTAACCGGTCAGTCCAAGGGTAAAGGCTTCCAGGGTACGATCAAGCGTTGGAATTTCCGTGGCCAAGACAACACTCACGGTAACTCCGTTTCCCACCGCGTCCCGGGCTCTATTGGCCAGTGCCAGACTCCTGGTCGTGTATTCAAGGGCAAGAAAATGTCCGGTCATATGGGCGCTGAGCGCGTGACCGTGCAGTCCCTCGAAGTAGTGCGCGTCGACGCTGAACGCAATCTGTTGTTGGTCAAGGGTGCTGTTCCTGGCGCTACTGGCGGCAACCTGGTTGTACGTCCAGCGGCCAAGGCTCGCGGTTAAGGGGAAGCTGACATGCAATTAAATGTAAATGACGCTCAAGCGATCGAAGTTTCCGAACTGACATTTGGCGGCGAATTCAACGAGACGCTGGTTCACCAAGCAGTCGTGGCCTACATGGCCGGCGGCCGTCAAGGTAGCAAGCAGCAAAAGACCCGTTCCGACGTTCGTGGTGGCGGTAAGCGCCCTTGGCGTCAGAAAGGTACTGGCCGTGCTCGTGCCGGTACTATCCGTAGCCCAATCTGGCGTGGCGGCGGTACCACTTTCGCAGCTCGTCCGCAGGATCACTCGCAGAAGCTCAACAAGAAGATGTACCGCGCAGCTCTGCGCTCCATCCTTGCTGAACTCGTGCGTACTGACCGTCTGGTCGTGGTTCAGGACTTCGCTGTTGAAAGCCCGAAAACCAAAGATCTGCTGGGCAAACTGAACAACATGAGCCTGACCGACGTTTTGATCGTGTCGGAAGCTGTTGATCAGAACCTGTACCTGGCTGCTCGTAACCTGCCACACGTTGATGTACGTGACGTGCAAGGTTCCGATCCAGTTAGTCTGATCGCATACGACAAGGTGTTGATCACCGTGTCGGCCGTGAAGAAATTCGAGGAGCTGCTGGGATGAACCAGGAACGCGTATTTAAAGTTCTGCTTGGCCCGCACGTTTCCGAAAAGGCTACGGTTCTGGCTGACAAGAAAGGCCAGTTCGTTTTCAAGGTTGCAACTGACGCAACCAAGCTGGAAATCAAGAAGGCCGTCGAAAGCCTGTTCAGCGTGAAAGTAGAGCGTGTTACTACCCTGAACGTTCTGGGTAAGAGCAAGCGCACTGCTCGCGGTCTGGGCAAGCGTAATGACTGGAAGAAGGCAGTTATCTCCCTTCAGCCAGGCCAAGATCTCGATTTCAGCAGCAGTGCTGAGTAAGGAAGGGGTGCATCATGGCAATCGTTAAATGCAAACCGACTTCCCCTGGCCGCCGTTTTGTGGTCAAGGTGGTCAACCAGGAGCTGCATAAAGGCGCTCCTCACGCACCGCTGCTCGAGAAGAAATCGAAGTCTGGTGGTCGTAACAACAATGGTCGTATTACCACTCGTCACATCGGTGGTGGCCATAAGCAGCATTATCGTCTGGTCGACTTCCGTCGCAACGACAAAGATGGCATCGCTGCCACTGTCGAGCGTATCGAATACGATCCAAACCGTACTGCTCACATCGCTCTGCTGCTTTACGCAGATGGCGAGCGTCGCTACATCATCGCCCCTAAAGGCGTGAGCGCTGGCGACCAGCTGATCGCAGGTGCTCTGGCACCGATCAAGCCGGGCAACGCTCTGCAACTGCGCAACATTCCAGTTGGTAGCACCGTACACGGCATCGAATTGAAGCCAGGTAAAGGCGCGCAAATCGCTCGTTCCGCTGGTGCTTCGGCTCAGCTGATCGCTCGTGAAGGTGTCTACGTGACCCTGCGTCTGCGTTCTGGTGAGATGCGTAAAGTGCTGGCTGAATGCCGTGCGACCCTGGGCGAAGTCTCGAACTCCGAGCACAGCCTGCGTTCGTTGGGTAAAGCTGGTGCCAAACGCTGGCGTGGCGTTCGCCCAACCGTTCGTGGTGTTGCCATGAACCCGGTTGACCACCCACACGGTGGTGGTGAAGGTCGTACCTCTGGTGGTCGTCATCCGGTATCGCCATGGGGCTTCCCGACTAAGGGCGCGAAGACTCGTGGTAATAAGCGTACCGACAAAATGATCGTCCGTCGTCGCAAGTAAATAGAGGGATACGACAGTGCCACGTTCTCTGAAAAAAGGTCCTTTTATTGATCTTCACCTACTGAAGAAGATCGAAGTGGCGGCGGAAAAGAACGATCGCAAACCAGTTAAGACCTGGTCGCGTCGTTCGATGATCCTGCCACAAATGGTCGGTCTGACCATCGCAGTACACAACGGTCGTCAACACGTCCCAGTTCTCGTTAACGAAGACATGGTCGGCCACAAACTGGGCGAGTTCGCCGGTACCCGCACTTATCGTGGGCACGTGGCAGACAAGAAAGCCAAGCGTTAAGGGGTTAGGAAATGGAAGTAGCCGCTAAGTTGTCGGGCGCTCGAATCTCCGCCCAGAAAGCCCGCTTGGTCGCCGACCAGATCCGCGGGAAGAAGGTGGGCGAAGCGCTCAACCTGTTGGCTTTCAGCAGTAAGAAAGCCGCCGAGATCATGAAGAAAGTGCTGGAGTCGGCCGTAGCCAACGCCGAGCATAACGAAGGCGCAGACGTTGATGACCTGAAAGTCAGCACCGTTTTCGTTAACGAAGGGCGTTCGCTGAAGCGCATCATGCCACGTGCCAAAGGCCGTGCTGATCGCATCGTCAAGCGGTCTTGCCATATCACTGTCAAGGTTGCTGACAAGTAACGGAGTCGAAGAGATGGGTCAGAAAGTACATCCCATTGGCATTCGCCTGGGAATCGTCAAGGAGCACACCTCCGTCTGGTACGCAGACGGTCGGACTTATGCGGACTACTTGTTCGCTGATCTGAAGGTGCGTGAGTATCTCCAAGACAAACTAAAAAGCGCGTCCGTAAGCCGTATCGATATCCATCGTCCGGCCCAAACTGCACGTATCACCATCCACACCGCTCGTCCAGGTATCGTTATCGGGAAGAAAGGTGAAGATGTTGAGAAACTGCGTCAGGACCTGACCAAGCAAATGGGTGTGCCTGTGCACATCAATATCGAAGAGATCCGCAAGCCGGAGCTCGACGGTATGCTGGTTGCGCAGAGCGTAGCTCAGCAGCTGGAGCGTCGCGTAATGTTCCGTCGCGCTATGAAGCGCGCCGTACAGAACGCAATGCGCATTGGTGCCAAAGGCATCAAAATCCAAGTGAGCGGTCGTCTCGGCGGTGCTGAAATCGCACGTACTGAATGGTATCGCGAAGGTCGTGTGCCACTGCACACCCTGCGTGCCGACATCGACTATGCCAACTACGAAGCTCACACCACTTACGGTGTGATCGGTGTAAAGGTTTGGATCTTCAAAGGCGAAGTAATTGGTGGTCGCCAAGAAGAACTGAAACCACAAGCACCAGCGCCTCGTAAAAAAGCTGCTAAGTAAGGGGTACGCCAAATGTTGCAACCTAAGCGTACGAAGTTCCGCAAGCAGATGACAGGCCACAACCGTGGTCTGGCTCAGCGCGGTAGCAAAGTCAGCTTCGGCGAGTTCGCGCTGAAGTCTGTAGCTCGTGGTCGTCTCACCGCTCGTCAGATCGAGTCAGCGCGTCGTGCTCTGACCCGTCACGTAAAACGTGGTGGCAAGATCTGGATCCGTGTATTCCCGGACAAGCCGATTTCCAAAAAACCTCTCGAGGTTCGGATGGGTAAAGGTAAGGGTAACGTGGAATACTGGGTTGCCCAGATTCAGCCAGGCAAAGTCCTGTATGAAATCGAGGGTGTTTCTGAAGAGCTGGCGCGTGAGGCTTTCGCCCTGGCTGCTGCAAAGCTGCCGCTCGCCACCTCCTTTGTTAAACGGACGGTGATGTGATGAAAGCGAATGAACTTCGTGAAAAATCCGCACAGCAGCTGAACGAGCAACTGCTCGGCCTGCTGCGCGACCAGTTCAATCTGCGTATGCAGAAAGCAACTGGCCAGTTGGGGCAGTCTCATCTGCTCTCGCAAGTTAAGCGTGACATCGCTCGCGTGAAGACTGTGCTCAACCAGCAGGCAGGTAAGTGATCATGGCTGAAGCCGAAAAGACTGTCCGTACGCTGACTGGCCGTGTTGTCAGCGACAAGATGGACAAAACCATCACCGTTCTGATCGAGCGTCGCGTTAAGCACCCGATCTACGGTAAATATGTTAAGCGTTCGACTAAGCTGCACGCGCACGACGAAACCAATCAGTGCCACATCGGCGACAAAGTCACTATTCGTGAAACTCGTCCGCTGGCCAAGACCAAGTCTTGGGCACTGGTTGATGTTCTCGAACGCGCTGTGGAAGTCTAAGGACTAGGGGTCGGAGAAATTATATGATTCAGACTCAATCCATGCTCGATGTGGCCGATAACAGCGGCGCTCGCCGCGTTATGTGCATCAAGGTGCTGGGTGGCTCCCATCGTCGTTACGCTGGTATCGGTGACATCATCAAAGTTACCGTGAAGGAAGCAATTCCTCGCGGTAAGGTGAAAAAAGGCCAAGTGATGACTGCTGTTGTAGTCCGCACTCGTCACGGCGTACGCCGTGCAGATGGCTCCATTATCCGCTTTGATGGCAACGCTGCTGTTCTTCTGAACAACAAGCAAGAGCCGATCGGCACCCGTATCTTTGGGCCAGTGACCCGTGAACTTCGTACTGAGAAGTTCATGAAGATCGTCTCGCTCGCCCCAGAAGTGCTGTAAGGAGATCCGACATGCAAAAGATTCGTCGTGACGACGAGATCATCGTGATCGCCGGCAAAGACAAAGGTAAGCGCGGTAAGGTGCTGAAGGTTCTCGCTGACGACCGTCTGGTCGTTGGTGGTCTGAACCTGGTCAAGCGTCATACCAAGCCTAACCCGATGTCGGGCGTACAGGGCGGTATCGTCGAGAAAGAAGCGCCACTGCACGCTTCTAACGTCGCCATCTTCAACGGCGAAACCAACAAGGCTGATCGCGTTGGTTTCAAAGTAGAAGACGGTAAGAAAATTCGTGTCTTCAAGTCGACCCAAAAAGCGGTTGATGCTTGAACACTGCTAGGTAGATAAGACCATGGCACGACTACAAGAGATTTACCGGAAGGAAATCGCCCCTAAGCTTAAGGAAGAACTTAAGCTTGGGAACGTGATGGAAGTTCCGCGCGTTACCAAAATCACCCTGAACATGGGTCTGGGCGAAGCGATCGGCGACAAAAAAGTCATCGAACACGCTGTTGCTGACCTGGAAAAGATCACCGGCCAAAAAGTCGTTGTGACCTACGCTCGGAAATCCATCGCTGGCTTTAAAGTCCGTGAAGGTTGGCCGATCGGCGTCAAGGTAACTCTGCGCCGTGAGCGTATGTACGAATTCCTGGATCGTCTGCTGTCGATCTCCCTGCCTCGGGTTCGCGACTTCCGCGGCCTGAATGCCAAGTCCTTCGATGGTCGTGGTAACTACAGCATGGGCGTGAAAGAGCAGATCATCTTCCCGGAAATCGACTACGACAAGATCGATGCTCTCCGCGGTCTGGACATCACCCTGACCACCACTGCCAAGAACGATGATGAAGGTCGCGCCCTGCTGCGTGCTTTCAAATTCCCGTTCCGCAACTGATTGGAGTAGGACCATGGCCAAGATGAGCATGAAAAACCGCGAGCTGAAGCGTCAGCTCACGGTTGCCAAGTACGCCAAGAAGCGTGCAGCACTGAAAGCAATCATCGTTGATCTGAACGCAAGTCCAGAAGCGCGTTGGGAAGCTACAGTTGCCCTGCAGAAGCAGCCACGTGACGCAAGCGCTTCGCGCATGCGTAACCGCTGCCGCCTGACCGGTCGTCCACACGGCGTTTACCGCAAGTTCGGCCTCGGCCGTAACAAACTGCGTGAAGCGGCAATGCGTGGTGACGTACCAGGTCTGGTTAAAGCCAGCTGGTAAGTACTTTCAAAGTCCAGGTGGTTGGCGTCGCAAGATAACGACCACCGGTGACCTTGAATCTGGAACAAGCCCCTTTTGGGGCTTGTTTCATTTCCGGAGTGTGTCTAGAATACCCGGCTCGCCTGAGCCCGTGTTTTCTATGCCCGGAGATTCTCGGCGACATATGTAGCCGCAAGGCTAATTTTTTTGTATTAGGAGCGTCTAGCCCATGAGTATGCAGGACCCGTTAGCGGACATGCTAACTCGTATCCGTAATGCCCAGATGGCTGAAAAGTCCGTCGTAAGCATGCCATCTTCCAAGTTGAAGGTAGCTGTTGCCAAAGTCCTGAAAGACGAAGGCTACATTGCGGGTTATCAGATCAGCAGCGATGTAAAAGCACTGCTGTCCATCGAGCTGAAGTACTTCGAAGGCCGTTCGGTCATCGAGGAAGTGAAGCGCGTTAGCCGTCCAGGCCTGCGTCAGTACAAGTCCGCTGAAGATCTGCCGAAAGTTCGTGGCGGTCTGGGCGTGTCTATCGTCTCCACCAACAAAGGTGTGATGACTGATCGTGCTGCGCGCGCTGCCGGTGTCGGCGGCGAAGTTCTTTGCACTGTGTTCTAAGGGGGGATAAGCATGTCTCGCGTCGCTAAGAACCCCGTTAAGCTGCCAGCCGGTGTCGAAGTCAAATTCGCAGGCCAACAGCTTTCGGTGAAGGGTGCCAAGGGTACTCTTGAACTGAACATCCATTCGTCCGTTGAGATCGTTGAAGAAGCCGGTGAGCTGCGTTTTGCCGCTCGCAATGGCGATCAGCAAACTCGCGCAATGGCCGGTACCACGCGTGCGTTGGTAAACAACATGGTCCAAGGCGTAAGCCAAGGCTTCGAGCGTAAGCTCCAGCTGGTCGGTGTTGGTTACAAAGCGCAAGCAAAAGGCACGGTTTTGAACCTGGCCCTTGGCTTCTCGCACCCAGTGGATTACGAACTGCCGGAAGGCATCACCGCTGAGACCCCTAGCCAGACCGATATCCTGATCAAGGGCATCGATAAGCAGCTGGTAGGTCAAGTGGCCGCTGAGATCCGCGACTTCCGTCCACCAGAGCCGTACAAAGGCAAAGGTGTGCGCTACGCGGACGAAGTCGTCCGTCGTAAAGAAGCCAAGAAGAAGTAGGGCATAGCAAATGACCGACAAAAAAGTTACTCGACTGCGTCGCGCTCGCAAAGCACGCCTGAAAATGCACGAACTCGAAGTCGTGCGTCTCTGCGTGTTCCGCTCGTCGCAGCACATCTACGCCCAGGTCATCTCGGCCGACGGCAACAAAGTCCTGGCAAGCGCCTCGACTTTGGATAAAGAACTGCGTGATGGTGCCACCGGCAACATCGACGCGGCCACAAAGGTTGGCCAGCTGGTCGCTACGCGTGCTAAGGCCGCTGGCGTCTCGCAAGTGGCTTTCGACCGCTCTGGCTTCAAGTACCACGGCCGCGTTAAAGCGCTGGCTGATGCTGCTCGTGAAGCTGGGCTGGAGTTCTAAGTTATGTCAAATAACGACCAAAAGCGCGACGAAGGCTACATTGAGAAGCTGGTTCAAGTTAACCGCGTAGCCAAAACCGTTAAAGGCGGCCGTATCTTCACTTTCACCGCGTTGACCGTGGTAGGTGATGGTAAAGGGCGTGTTGGCTTCGGCCGTGGCAAGTCGCGTGAAGTGCCTGCTGCGATCCAGAAGGCAATGGAAGCTGCTCGTCGCAACATGATCCAAGTTGATCTGAACGGCACCACTCTGCAATACGCAATGAAGTCCGCCCATGGCGCTTCGAAGGTGTACATGCAGCCTGCTTCTGAAGGTACCGGTATCATCGCTGGCGGCGCTATGCGTGCTGTCCTCGAAGTTGCTGGCGTTCAGAACGTTCTGGCCAAGTGCTATGGCTCGACTAACCCAGTAAACGTGGTTCACGCCACTTTCAAGGGTTTGAAAGCTATGCAATCTCCTGAGTCCATCGCTGCCAAGCGTGGCCTGACTGTCAAGGAGATCTTCTGATCATGGCTACCGTTAAAGTAACGCTGATCAAAAGCATGACCGGCCGCATCCCTAACCACAAACTGTGCGTTAAAGGTTTGGGTCTGCGTCGCATCGGTCACACTGTAGAAGTCCAGGATACTCCCGAGAATCGCGGGATGATCAACAAGGCTTACTACATGCTGCGTGTAGAGGGTTAATCGATGAAACTCAATGATCTGAGTCCAGCGCCGGGTTCCCGTCGCGAAAAGCATCGTCCGGGCCGTGGTATCGGTAGCGGTTTGGGTAAGACTGGTGGCCGTGGTCACAAAGGTCAGACCTCCCGTTCCGGTGGCACCATTGCTCCAGGCTTTGAAGGCGGTCAACAGCCGCTGCATCGTCGCCTGCCTAAGTTCGGTTTCGTATCCCTGAAAGCCATGGACCGCGCAGAAGTGCGTCTGTCCGAGCTGGCTAAAGTGGACGGCGACATCGTTACTCTGCAGACCCTGAAAGATGCCAACGTGATCAACGTCAACGTACAGCGTGTGAAAATCATGCTGTCCGGTGAAGTGGCTCGCGCTGTCACTATCGGCAAGGGAATCGGCGCCACCAAAGGTGCGCGTTCGGCTATCGAAGCAGCTGGCGGCAAGTTCGAGGAATAAATGGCTAAGCAAGGTGCTCTCTCTGCGCTCGGCAAAGGCGGTATGTCTGAACTTTGGGCACGTCTGCGTTTTCTGTTCCTGGCGATTATCGTCTACCGAATAGGCGCACACATCCCGGTTCCAGGTATCAACCCGGACCGACTCGCAGACCTGTTTCGACAGAATGAGGGGACCATTCTTAGCTTGTTCAACATGTTTTCCGGCGGCGCGCTGGAACGGATGAGCATCTTTGCATTGGGGATCATGCCGTACATTTCGGCATCGATCATCATGCAACTGATGACCGCCGTCAGCCCGCAGCTGGAGCAGTTGAAGAAGGAAGGTGAAGCTGGCCGTCGCAAGATTAGCCAGTACACCCGCTACGGCACTGTCGTCCTTGCCCTGGTTCAAGCTATCGGCATGTCCGTTGGCCTGGCAGGGCAGGGCGTTGCGTTCACTGGTGACTTTGGCTTCTATTTCGTCGCGGTATCCACTTTTGTGGCTGGTGCGATGTTCATGATGTGGCTGGGTGAGCAGATTACTGAGCGTGGTGTTGGTAACGGTATCTCGATGTTGATTTTCGCAGGTATCGTCGCCGGTCTTCCGAGGGCAATTGGGCAGTCTTTCGAGTCTGCGCGTCAGGGTGATATCAATATCTTCGCCTTGGTTGCCATCGGTTTGCTGGCAGTAGCGATTATCGGTTTTGTGGTGTTCATTGAGCGTGGCCAGCGTCGTATCGCTGTTCACTACGCCAAGCGTCAGCAGGGCCGTAAGGTTTTTGCTGCGCAGACCAGCCACTTGCCGCTGAAAGTGAATATGGCCGGTGTTATCCCGGCAATTTTCGCGAGCAGCATTTTGCTGTTTCCGGCTTCGTTGGGTACCTGGTTTGGTCAGTCTGAAAATATGGGCTGGCTGCAGGACCTTTCTCAGTCGATCGCTCCTGGTCAGCCGTTGAATATTCTGCTGTTTAGTGCAGGGATTATTTTCTTCTGCTTCTTCTATACGGCGTTGATGTTCAATCCGAAAGACGTAGCGGAAAACCTGAAGAAGTCCGGTGCCTTTATTCCGGGCATCCGTCCAGGTGAGCAGTCGGCACGCTACATTGATGGCGTTCTGACTCGTTTGACCCTGTTCGGTGCTCTATATATGACGGCCGTGTGCCTGTTGCCCCAGTTCCTTGTGGTCGCAGCAAACGTTCCGTTCTACCTTGGCGGGACCTCGTTGCTGATCGTGGTCGTGGTTGTGATGGACTTCATGTCCCAAGTACAATCGCACCTCGTTTCGCACCAGTACGAATCCCTGATGAAGAAAGCCAACCTGAAGGGTTACGGCAGCGGCATGTTGCGCTGAGTACCCATAAGGTTCGAGGAGTTGGTGATGAAAGTTCGTGCATCGGTGAAAAAGCTGTGCCGTAACTGCAAGATTATTCGCCGCGAAGGTGTTGTTCGAGTAATTTGCAGCGCGGAACCGCGTCACAAACAGCGCCAAGGCTGAGTGTGATCCGCTTGAAGCCCGGCAGCTAGTGCGCTGCCGGGTTGATTATTTGTTATTACAGCGATATTATCTCGCGCCCTATTTCTTGGCTTCCGGGGCGTAGGTAGCTGTCAATTGGAGTCCCACTGAATGGCCCGTATTGCAGGCGTTAACATTCCAGATAACAAGCACACTGTTATCTCGCTGACCTACATCTATGGTGTTGGTCGCACTACTGCGCAGAAGATTTGCGCAGTTGCTGGGGTAAACCCAGCCGCTAAGATCAAGGATCTGAGCGACGAGCAGATTGAACAGCTGCGTGGCGAAGTGGCGAAGTTCACCACTGAAGGTGACCTGCGTCGCGAAATCAACATGAAAATCAAGCGTTTGATGGACCTCGGTTGCTATCGCGGTCTGCGTCATCGTCGTGGTCTTCCAGTACGCGGTCAGCGTACCAAGACTAACGCGCGTACCCGTAAAGGTCCGCGTAAGCCGATCCGCAAGTAATCGCCCCAGCGAATCGACAGGAAAATTATCATGGCAAAACCTGCTGCTCGTCCTCGTAAAAAAGTTAAAAAGACAGTGGTTGATGGCATCGCCCACATCCATGCTTCTTTTAACAACACCATCGTGACCATCACCGACCGTCAAGGTAATGCGCTTTCTTGGGCTACCTCTGGTGGTTCGGGTTTCCGCGGTTCCCGCAAGTCCACTCCGTTCGCTGCTCAAGTAGCTGCTGAACGTGCTGGTCAAGCTGCGCTGGAATATGGCCTGAAAAACCTCGACGTTAACGTCAAGGGTCCAGGTCCAGGTCGTGAGTCCGCTGTCCGTGCTTTGAACGGCTGTGGCTATAAGATCGCCAGCATCACCGACGTGACGCCAATCCCGCACAACGGGTGCCGTCCGCCGAAGAAGCGCCGCGTGTAATCCAGGAGATTGTAAAGAATGGCTCGTTACATTGGTCCAAAATGCAAACTCGCTCGTCGCGAGGGCACCGATCTCTTCCTGAAGAGCGGCGTGCGCGCGATCGAATCGAAGTGCAACATTGAAGCAGCACCTGGTATCCACGGCCAACGCCGCGGTCGCCAGTCCGACTACGGCACCCAACTGCGTGAAAAGCAGAAGGTCCGTCGTATCTACGGCGTTCTCGAGCGTCAGTTCAGCGGCTACTACAAAGAAGCTGCTGGCAAGAAAGGTGCAACCGGTGAAAACCTGCTGCAACTGCTCGAATGCCGTCTGGACAACGTTGTATACCGTATGGGCTTTGGTTCGACTCGTGCCGAATCCCGTCAGCTGGTATCGCACAAGTCGATCAGCGTTAACGGTCAGACCGTAAACGTTCCGTCCTACCAGGTTCGTGCTGGTGACGTGGTCGCAGTTCGCGAGAAAGCAAAAAACCAGCTTCGCATTGTCCAAGCTCTCGATCTGTGTGCCCAACGTGGCCGCGTAGAATGGGTAGAAGTAGACACTGAGAAGAAGTCGGGCGTTTTCAAGAACGTTCCTGCTCGCAGTGATCTGTCCGCCGACATCAACGAAAGCCTGATTGTCGAGCTCTACTCCAAGTAAGGGCTAGAAAATAGGTGCATCCATGCAGATTTCGGTAAATGAGTTCCTGACACCCCGCCACATTGATGTGCAGGTTGTCAGTCCAACCCGCGCCAAGATCACTCTCGAGCCTCTCGAGCGTGGTTTTGGCCACACCCTGGGCAACGCGCTGCGCCGCATCCTGTTGTCCTCAATGCCCGGCTGTGCAGTAGTCGAGGCCGAGATTGACGGTGTGCTCCACGAGTACAGCGCCATCGAAGGTGTACAGGAAGACGTAATTGAAATCCTGTTGAACCTTAAAGGTCTGGCTATCAAGCTGCACGGCCGTGACGAAGTTACGCTGACCTTGTCGAAGAAGGGTTCGGGGGTGGTTACCGCTGCCGATATTCAGCTGGATCATGATGTCGAGATCGTTAACCCCGATCACGTAATCGCTAACCTGGCGTCTAACGGCGCCCTGAACATGAAGCTCACCGTAGCTCGTGGTCGTGGTTATGAACCGGCCGACTCGCGTCAGAGCGATGAAGATGAAAGCCGCAGCATTGGTCGCTTGCAGCTTGACTCTTCGTTCAGCCCGGTTCGCCGTATCGCATACGTGGTGGAAAACGCCCGTGTCGAACAGCGTACCAACCTGGACAAGCTGGTTATTGATCTGGAAACCAACGGTACTCTGGACCCGGAAGAGGCTATCCGCCGCGCTGCAACCATTCTGCAACAGCAGTTGGCTGCGTTCGTCGACCTCAAAGGTGACAGCGAACCAGTGGTAATCGAGCAGGAAGACGAGATCGATCCGATCCTGCTTCGCCCGGTTGACGATCTGGAACTGACTGTACGTTCGGCTAACTGCCTTAAGGCGGAAAACATTTACTACATCGGCGACCTGATTCAGCGTACCGAAGTAGAACTGTTGAAGACTCCGAACCTGGGCAAGAAATCCTTGACTGAAATCAAGGACGTTCTGGCCTCCCGCGGTCTGTCCCTCGGCATGCGCCTCGACAACTGGCCGCCTGCAAGTCTTAAGAAGGACGACAAGGCGACTGCCTGATCGTCGTAATCACCGAACGTGAGTTTGGTAAGGAATGAACCATGCGTCATCGTAAAAGTGGTCGTCACCTGAGCCGTACCAGCTCGCACCGCAAGGCCATGTTCCAAAACATGGCGGTGTCGCTGTTCGAGCACGAGCTGATCAAAACTACACTGCCGAAAGCTAAAGAACTGCGTCGCGTTGCTGAGCCGCTGATCACTTTGGCCAAGACAGACAGCCTGGCTAACCGCCGTCTGGCTTTCGACCGTACTCGTTCGAAAGCTATCGTTGGTAAGCTCTTCAACGACCTGGGCAAGCGTTACGCTACCCGTGAGGGTGGCTACCTGCGCATCCTCAAGTGCGGTTTCCGCGCTGGCGACAACGCGCCTATGGCGTACGTCGAGTTGGTTGATCGTGCTACTGCTGGCGAAGCTGTAAGCGCCGAGTAAGACGACAAGCTGTAATAAAAAACCGGGCCTAGTGCCCGGTTTTTTTGTGCGTGTAAAAAGCGCGCTGGATACAAGTTTCCACAGGTAGCTCTTGGCACTATAGGGTTGGGGAGGTTGTTAGTAATTTTCTATTGATGCTTACGATTTAATGAATTTGTAGACGTCATATTGATGGTCAATACTTCCTCCAAGCCGATTAGCCAGCAGTTCCAAGTCCGACCTGAGGAAATTGAATATGAGCCAGAACAAAATCCTTACTACCGCCAGCGGGGCCCCCGTCGCGGATAACCAGAATTCCCGCTCCGCAGGCCCGCGTGGGCCGTTGCTGCTTGATGATTTTCATCTGATCGAGAAGCTCGCTCACTTCAACCGCGAAAACATTCCTGAGCGTCGTGTGCATGCCAAGGGCTCGGGCGCTTATGGCACCTTCACCGTTACCAAAGACATCACCCAATACACCAGTGCCAAACTGTTCGAGTCCGTGGGCAAGCAGACTCCGACCTTCCTGCGGTTTTCCACCGTAGGGGGTGAGCGTGGTTCGGCTGATACCGAGCGCGATCCACGGGGCTTCGCCCTGAAGTTCTACACCGAAGAAGGCAATTGGGACATTGTGGGTAACAACACTCCGGTGTTCTTCATCCGTGACCCACTGAAGTTCCCGGACTTCATCCATACCCAAAAGCGTTTGCCGCAAAGCAACTTGAAAAGCGCGCAAATGATGTGGGACTTCTGGTCGCACTCTCCTGAGGCGCTGCACCAGGTCACCATCCTGTTTTCGGATCGTGGTATCCCTGATGGCTACCGTCACATGCACGGTTTTGGTAGCCACACCTACAGTCTGATCAATGCCAAGGGCGAGCGTCACTGGGTCAAATGGCATTACAAGACCCGGCAGGGCATCAAGAACCTGGCGCCGGCAGAGGCTGCTCGCCTGGCAGGTACCGACCCTGATTACGCCCAGCGTGATCTGTTCGGTGCGATCGAGCGTGGAGACTTCCCAAAATGGCGTGTCTGCATCCAGATCATGACCGAGGCCCAGGCCAACGCTCACTACGAGAACCCGTTCGATGTGACTAAAACCTGGTCGCAGAAGGAATTCCCGCTGATCGAAGTCGGCGAACTGGAACTGAATCGCAACCCGCAAAACTACTTCGCTGAAGTGGAACAAGCCGCATTTGGTCCAAGCAATATGGTGCCAGGTGTTGGTTTGTCGCCAGACCGTATGCTGCAAGGTCGCGTGTTTGCCTACGCTGATGCCCACCGCTACCGCGTTGGCACCAACCACCAGCAATTGCCGGTGAATGCTCCACGCAGCCCGGTTAATAGCTACCAGCGCGATGGCTCAATGGCTTTTGGCAGCAACGGCGGCGCAACGCCCAACTACGAGCCAAACAGCTACGCCGATGCGCCGAAACAAGCCCCTCAGTACGCGGAGCCGGCTTTGGCGTTGAGTGGTGCGGCTGACCGTTACGATCACCGTGAAGACACGGATTACTACAGCCACGCCGGTGCGCTGTTCCGCCTGATGAACGATGAGCAGAAAGCATTGCTCACCAACAATATCGCCGGTGCGATGGGTGGCGTTTCCAGTGATGTGGTCCAGCGTCAACTGCAGCACTTCTATAAAGCAGATCCTGCTTATGGAGAAGCAATCGCAAAGGCACTGGGTGTATCGCTTAACTGACTCTAAACGATAAGCAGAACCGCCCTCATTTGGGCGGTTTTTGCGTTATTTCAGCTACTTTTCTCGGAATATCTTCACTTTTCTGCCGTTAGTCCCGTGACCTTCGAGTCATCATGGTTCAAACTACAAACTTTCAAGCAGGGAGATGTAGGGCGATGCAAGGTCACCCCGACGTAATCGATTACCTCAACACGTTGCTGACGGGCGAACTGGCAGCTCGTGACCAATATTTCATCCATTCGCGCATGTACGAAGACTGGGGCTTTACCGAGCTCTATGAGCGTATCAACCACGAAATGGAAGAAGAGGCACAGCACGCCGACGCACTGATGCGCCGTATCCTGATGCTCGAAGGCACGCCGCGCATGCGTCCCGACGATCTGGATGTGGGTACCACGGTGCCGGATATGCTCGCCGCCGACCTTCGTCTCGAATACAAGGTACGTGCTGCGCTATGCAAGGGCATCGAGCTCTGTGAGCAGCACAACGACTATGTCACCCGCGAGATCCTGCGGGTGCAGTTGAATGACACCGAAGAAGACCACACCTACTGGCTGGAAAAGCAGTTGGGCCTGATCAAGTTGGTAGGCCTGGAGAATTACCTGCAATCGCAGTTCTGATTCACCGGCCATGAAAAAGCCCCTGTCACGTTGCCGTGGCAGGGGCTTTTTCATGGTACCGATAAATCAGGCCTTGTCGCGCGTCAGCAACGGCTTCAAGTAGTAGCCCGTATGTGACTGCGGCATTTCGGAAACCTGCTCCGGTGTGCCCACTGCAATGATCTGGCCGCCCTTGGAGCCGCCTTCCGGCCCTAGGTCTACCAGCCAGTCGGCTGTCTTGATCACGTCGAGGTTGTGTTCGATTACTACAACGGTATTGCCGTGGTCGCGTAGACGGTGCAACACATCGAGCAGTTGTTGGATATCCGCGAAGTGCAGACCCGTGGTCGGCTCATCGAGGATATACAGGGTTTTGCCCGTATCGCGCTTGGACAGCTCGCGAGACAACTTCACCCGCTGCGCTTCACCGCCGGACAAGGTAGTCGCCGATTGCCCCAGCTTGATGTACGACAGGCCCACATCCATCAGCGTCTGAAGCTTGCGCGCCAATGCCGGAACCGCGTCAAAGAACTCCCGCGCCTCCTCGATCGTCATCTCCAGGGTTTCATGAATGCTCTTGCCCTTGTACTTGATCTCCAGGGTTTCGCGGTTATAGCGCTTGCTCTTGCACACGTCGCACGGCACATAGATGTCCGGCAGGAAGTGCATTTCGACCTTGATCAAGCCATCGCCCTGGCACGCTTCACAGCGCCCGCCCTTGACGTTGAACGAGAATCGGCCAGGCCCGTAGCCGCGTGAGCGGGATTCCGGGACGCCCGCAAACAGCTCGCGAATGGGCGTGAACAACCCGGTGTAGGTCGCTGGGTTGGAGCGCGGCGTGCGGCCAATCGGGCTTTGGTCGATATCGACCACCTTGTCCAGGTGCTCAAGGCCCTTGATGCTGTCGTGCGCGGCCGCTTCCAGGGTGGTCGCGCCGTTCAGGGCGGTGGCACTCAAGGGGAACAGCGTATTGTTGATCAGGGTCGATTTACCCGAGCCGGAAACACCAGTCACGCAGGTCAGCAGGCCCAGCGGAATCTCCAGGTCGACGTTGCGCAGGTTATTACCCCGTGCGCCTTTGAGGTGCAGCGCCAGCTTCTTGTTGCGCGGTGTGCGCTTGGCCGGGACCTCGATCTTCACGCGGCCGGACAGGTACTTGCCGGTCAACGAGTCCGGGTGGTCCATGACTTCGGCAGGCGTGCCCTCGGCGACAATATGCCCACCGTGCACACCTGCGCCCGGGCCAATGTCGACGACGTAGTCCGCCAGGCGGATTGCATCTTCATCGTGCTCGACCACAATCACCGTGTTGCCGATATCGCGCAGGTGTTTCAACGTGCCCAGCAAGCGATCGTTGTCGCGCTGGTGCAAGCCGATCGACGGCTCATCGAGGATGTACAGCACGCCCACCAAGCCGGCACCAATCTGGCTGGCGAGGCGAATCCGCTGGGCTTCACCGCCAGACAAGGTATCGGCACTGCGGTCCAGCGAGAGGTAGTCCAGGCCAACGTTGACCAGGAACTGCAAGCGTTCGCGAATTTCCTTGAGGATCTTGTCGGCAATTTCCCCACGACGCCCCGTCAGCTTAAGCACACCAAAGTACTCACAGGCGTCACCGATCGGCAGGTTGGTCACCGCCGGCAAGGTCTTCTCACCGACCCACACATGCCGCGCCTCACGACGCAGGCGAGTACCCCGGCAATCCGGGCAGGGTTGAGTGCTGAGGAATTTCGCCAGTTCTTCGCGCACGCTGGCCGACTCGGTCTCGCGGTAACGACGCTCCAGGTTCGGCACGATGCCTTCGAACGGGTGAGAACGTTTGACGATATCGCCGCGGTCGTTCAGGTACTTGAAGTCGACGTTCTGTGAGCCGCTGCCATGGAGGATGACTTTCTGCTGGTCGGCCGGCAGTTGGTTGAACGGCACTTCCAGGCTGAATTTATAGTGCGACGCCAGCGACCCCAGCATCTGGAAGTAATAGACGTTACGCCTGTCCCAGCCGCGTATCGCCCCTTCCGCCAAGGTCAGTTCGCCGTTGACCAGACGCTTTATATCGAAGAATTGCTTCACCCCCAGGCCATCACAGGTCGGGCAGGCACCGGCGGGGTTGTTGAAGGAAAACAGCTTGGGTTCCAGTTCGCTGATGGCATGGCCACAGATCGGGCAGGCGAAGCGCGCAGAAAAGATGATCTCTTCACCCGGCTCGTCGTCCATCGGCGCCACCAGGGCAATGCCATCCGCCAGCTTCAATGCCGTTTCGAATGATTCCGCCAGGCGCTGCTGCAGATCCGCGCGCACCTTGAAGCGGTCGACCACTACATCAATGGAGTGCTTCTTCTGCTTGTCGAGCTTCGGCGCTTCGTCCAGTTCATAAAGCTTGCCGTTGATGCGCGCACGCACGAAACCCTGGGCACGCAGTTCCTCGAAGACGGAAAGGTGTTCACCCTTGCGCTCACGAATCACCGGCGCCAGCAGCATCAGCTTTGCGCCTTCCGGCTGGGCCAATACCAGGTCGACCATCTGGCTGACGGTCTGGGCTTCCAGGGGAATATCGTGGTCCGGGCAACGCGGGATGCCCACCCGTGCGTAAAGCAAGCGCAGGTAGTCGTAGATTTCGGTGATGGTGCCCACGGTGGAGCGCGGGTTGTGGGAGGTCGACTTCTGCTCGATGGAAATCGCCGGCGACAGGCCTTCAATGGTGTCGACGTCGGGTTTTTCCATCATGGACAGGAACTGCCGGGCATACGCCGAAAGCGATTCCACATAACGCCGCTGGCCTTCGGCATACAGCGTGTCGAACGCCAGGGACGATTTGCCGGACCCGGACAAGCCGGTGATGACGATCAGTTTGTCCCGCGGCAGGGTCAGGTCGATGTTCTTCAGGTTGTGGGTTCTAGCCCCACGAATCAGGATCTTGTCCAAGATGGCCTCGCACGGCGGGCGTAAATTATGCAGGAGTATACGGCTAAAGACTGGATGAATATACACTGTCAAAGTGCCGGGTGCAGTCTTACATGAAAGCTGCGCGGCAAAGCGCCGCATATACCCTCTCAATCGATGGGACTGGTAGAATCGCCGCCGGTTCACACGAGGTTTTTCCATGCACGATCCCCACAGCGAACGCATGAGTAGCGGCGAGACCCGAGCGGCAAGCGGTCTGGCCCTAGTGTTCGCCTTCCGTATGCTTGGCATGTTTATGGTGTTGCCGGTGCTGGCGACCTATGGAATGGATCTCGCAGGAGCGACCCCGGCCTTGATCGGCCTGGCAATTGGCGCCTATGGCTTGACCCAGGCGATTTTCCAGATTCCATTCGGGATCATTTCCGACCGCATTGGCCGCCGCCCGGTGATCTACCTCGGGCTGATCGTATTCGCCCTCGGCAGTGTGCTCGCGGCCCAGTCCGATTCCATCTGGGGCGTGATCGCCGGACGCATCCTGCAAGGCGCCGGAGCCATTTCCGCTGCCGTCATGGCCTTGCTCTCGGACCTGACCCGCGAACAACATCGCACCAAAGCCATGGCCATGATCGGCATGACCATCGGCCTGTCGTTTGCGGTGGCCATGGTGGTCGGCCCGCTGCTGACCCGCGCGTTCGGCCTGCACGGGTTGTTCCTCGCCACCGGCGGCATGGCGTTGTTCGGGATCGTGATCGTGGCGTTCATGGTGCCGCGGTCCACCGGCACGTTGCAGCACCGTGAATCGGGTGTCGCACGCAAGGCGCTGTTGCCGACGCTCAAGCATCCGGACCTGCTGCGCCTCGATTTAGGTATCTTCGTATTACACGCCATGCTGATGTGCAGCTTCGTCGCGCTGCCCCTGGCCCTGGTCGAAAAAGCCGGCTTGCCCAAGGAGCAGCATTGGTGGGTCTACCTCACCGCGCTGTTGATTTCGTTCTTCGCCATGATCCCGTTCATCATCTACGGCGAGAAGAAACGCAAAATGAAACGAGTTTTACTCGGCGCCGTCACGACCCTGATGCTCACTGAGCTATTCTTCTGGGAGTTCGGCGACAGCCTGCGGGCGCTGGTGATCGGCACGGTGGTGTTCTTCACCGCGTTCAACCTGCTGGAAGCCTCGTTGCCTTCGCTGATCAGTAAAGTTTCACCGGCCGGCGGCAAGGGCACGGCGATGGGGGTGTATTCCACCAGCCAATTCCTTGGCTCTGCGCTGGGCGGCATCATGGGTGGCTGGATGTTCCAGCATGGCGGTTTGTCGGTTGTGTTCCTGGGATGCGCAGGTCTGGCTGCCCTCTGGCTGGCCTTTGCTGTTACCATGCGCGAACCTCCCTATGTGACGAGCCTGCGTTTGCCGTTATCGCCAGAAGCGATCCGCGAAGCCGGTCTGGTTGAGCGCCTCAAGGCCGTCACCGGGGTTACCGATGCCGTGGTTGTTGCTGAAGAAGCCGCCATCTACATCAAATTGGACACCGAATTATTGGATCGCGCGACGCTCGAGCAACTGGTCAACCCAGTGCCGACAGCGCGCCCAGCCTAGGAGAACGTTATGGCCCGTGGGGTTAACAAAGTCATATTGGTCGGTACATGCGGCCAGGATCCCGAAGTTCGCTACTTGCCTAACGGTAATGCCGTGACCAACCTGAGTCTGGCGACCAGCGAACAGTGGACCGACAAGCAGACCGGCCAGAAGGTCGAGAAAACCGAATGGCACCGTGTGTCGATGTTCGGCAAGGTGGCAGAGATCGCCGGTGAGTACCTGCGCAAAGGTTCGCAGGTCTACATCGAAGGCAAACTGCAAACCCGCGAGTGGGAAAAAGACGGCATCAAGCGTTACACCACCGAAATCGTGGTCGACATGCAAGGCACCATGCAACTGCTGGGCGGCCGTCCACAGGGCGACCAACAGGGCCAGGGCGGCATGTCCAACTCGGCGCCGCGCCCACAGCAGTCGCGTCCGCAGCCAAGCCAGCAGCCACAGCGTGAGTCGCGCCCTGCGCCACAACAGGCCGCACCGCAGCCGGCTCCGGATTTCGACAGCTTTGATGACGATATCCCGTTCTAAGGTCTGAAGACCCCAAGCACACAAAACCCCCGATGGCTAAACCTCCCGGGGGTTTTTTATTGCCGTTGATCACGCTTCCGTCGACGCCGCTGTCACCACCATCTCCTTGAACCGGCCCAAGACCGCCGAACCGTCACCGATCCGCGTTGCCAAGTGCAACGGCGCCACCAGGCTCTGGCACTCCGTCAACTCCCGATAGACGATGCCGTCGCCCCGCAGTCGCTGCATCGACGCCGGTACAATCGACACTCCGAGTCCCGCCGCCACCAGGCTCAAGGTCGCGGTCATGCGCGGTGCTTCCTGGACCACCTGCGGGCTGAACCCCGCTTCACGGCAGGCCACCAGGATCGCGTCATACAACCCCAACCCCACGCGACGGCGATACAGCACGAAGGACTCGGTCGCCAATGCCGCCAATGGCAGGGGCGAGGCTGGAGCGATTGCCAAGGGGTGGTCTGTCGGCAGCGCCAGCAGCATGGGCTCTACCAGAATCGGTTCGTCCTGCAGCGACTGCGTCCCGCTGAGCGGCGAGCGGATAAACGCCGCGTCGAGTTTCTCGTGCACCAACGCATCCAGTAGTTCGCCGGTGCCCGCTTCCTCCAGCACCACCGAGACGCCGACAAAGGTTTCGCGAAACAGCCGCAATACACTGGGTACAAACGGGTGCAGGGCTGCAGAACTGGTAAATCCGATCGCCAGGCGGCCACGTTCACCACGCGCGGCTCGGCGCACGACGTCGGCCAGCCCCTCTGCCTGAGCCAGTATTTCCCGCGCCTCATCCAACAAGGCCAGGCCGGCAGTGGTGGGGCGCACGCCACGCGGTAAACGCTCCATCAAGCTCACCCCCAGCTGGGCCTCAAGGCTTTGCAGCATCCGCGTCAAGGGTGGCTGTTGCATGCCCAGGCGTTCGGCGGCGCGGGTGATATAGCCTTCTTCAGCGATAGCGACGAAGGCTTTGAGCTGGCGCAGTTCCAACATTGGGATACTTTCAAGGTATGGGAGAGCTTCAATCCTGGCATTTGTTATCATGGCTCACAAGATTTAGGCTGTGGCCAACCTCAAAAAGAAGGAAAGCCGCGATGACCTGGTCAGCCAAGCAATACACGATGTTCGAACAACAGCGCACACGTCCGGTGCGCGATCTCGTCGCGGCTATTCCCAATACCCAAGTGCGCAATGCCGTCGACCTGGGCTGTGGCCCTGGCAACTCCACTGAAGTGTTGGCCGAGCGCTACCCGCAGGCTCGCATTACCGGTATGGACAACTCCGATGACATGCTGAAGGACGCCCGTCAACGGCTGCCCGCGCTGAACTTCGAACGGGCGGATATCGGTGATTGGAAACCTGCGCAAACCTTCGATGTGATTTTGGCTAACGCGTCCCTGCAATGGCTGCCCGACCACGCCACGCTTTACCCGCATCTGGTCCGGCAACTGACGCCCGGTGGCACGCTGGCGGTGCAAACACCGGACAACCTCGATGAACCCGCCCACCGGCTTGCCCGCGAAGTGGCGGCAGATGGCCCGTGGTCCGCCAAGATCGGCGCGGTCAAACACAATGAACGCCACACCGCGAGCTACTACTACGAACTGCTGAGTAAATATTGCAGCACCGTGGATGTATGGCGCACCACCTACCAGCATCCATTGGCGGATCACGCCGCGGTGGTGGAATGGTTCAAGGGCTCTGCCCTCAGGCCGTTCCTCGCGCCTTTGAGCGAGGATGAAAGGGCTGACTTCCTCCAGCAATACGCGGCGCGGATTACCCAGGCTTACCCAGCCCTGGGCGATGGCACCGTGCTGCTGCCGTTTCCGCGCCTGTTCATTATCGCAACCCGCTGACGCAACCACGCCAAGTGGTGGTCAAACTGCCGCCACCTGCGCCTCCAGGTACTCATCCGCCGACATCACGGCGGCATAACCAAATGCCAGCGACGCCATGTAGGCCCCATGCACCTGCGCCGCTGGAATCAGCTGGCCGTTGAACTCCAGGTCGCGTGTCGCACAGGCATCATGAATCACCGTGACCTTGTACCCCAGGTCTGCGGCAGCCCGTACCACGCCGTCGATGCACATATGGCTCATGCTGCCGACCACCACCAGTTCGGTGATGCTGCGCTGTTCCAGCAGGGTGCGCAGGTCAGTCTGGCGAAAGGCGTTCACAAAGTGTTTGAGTACCACCGGCTCGTTGCCCTCATTCAGCACTTTGCTGTGCAGGTGGGCACCCTCGGAGCCCTGCGTGAAGAACGGAGCGTCGTCGGAGGTGAACTCATGACGTACATGGATCACCGCATCGCCTTTCTGGCGAAACGCCTGCAGTACCTGTGCGGCCTTGTCCGCCGCACTCTCCACGCCGTCAAGCGGCCACTTACCCTGGGGGAAATAGTCATTCTGGATATCGATCAGGATGAGTGCTTGCTTGACCATGTGTGTTGCCTCGCGATAGATGATGGGCTGCGCAGAATCGTGCAGAACGCCACCACCTTAAAGCGGCGTCGTGCAGAATAAAACAGGCTAACTGCCATCGCTTTCTTTGCAACTGCTTGATTTCACAAACGTCCTTTTTCAGCGCGCCTTGGCGTGATCCCTGCAACCTTATCCCCACATACATGGCGGGATGGCCAAGGGGGACGCATGACCCCGATTCAACGCAAGAGGCTGGTAGTCGCTCACTCCACACGCGAGGGCGCGCCGTTGCACGAGGTGGAAACCAACCGTGCCCTGGCACGCTGGCTGGCGCAGATTCTGGGGCTCAGATTCGGTGGCAGCTACGACCGCGAGTTGCATGCCGGTCGAGCCTTGTACCTTTTACCCACACAAACCCTGGTGGGCCAGGCCCAGGCATGCGCACTCAATGTCCATGGCCCGGAAGACCTGTGGGGCGGCTACGTCGATCACGATTTCATCTGCACCAAAGCCATCAGTCATGGTGTGCTCAGCCCGCAAGCCAAAACCCCCGAAGGTTGGTCAGTGCTGTTCTGCGAGCGTGTGCGAACCGTCGTATTGGACGGTTTGAGTGTCTTTGCCCTGGAAGACGCACGACCTGCGGCCACTCGTCTGCTCTACAGCGGGCCCATTCGCATGAAACCCGTGCATGCCTGCGCGGGGCGTGGCCAGGAAGTTATCCACAGCGTGGATGAATTCGACGCGGTGCTGGCACGGCCTGACGCCGCGCAACGTTTCAGTGAAGGCATGGTGCTGGAGCAGGACCTGCACGATGTGGTCACCCATAGCGTGGGGCAGAGTTTTATCGCCGGTCACGTGTTGAGCTACTGCGGCGAGCAATACCTGACCACAGACGGACAGGGCGAAGACGTCTACGGCGGCTCCAACCTGTTGGTGGTACCCGGAGGCTACGACGATTTGTTGCAGCTCGAACTGTCCGATGACGTGCGCGAAGCCATCATACAAGCCAGGGTTTTCGACACGGCGGCCGATGAAGCGTACCCCGGTTTTTATGCTTCACGGCGCAACTACGACATCGCCCAGGGCCTGGACAACGATGGCCAGCGTCGCAGTGGTGTGCTTGAACAATCCTGGCGCATGGGCGGGGCCAGCAGTGCGGAAGTCGCCGCCCTGCAAACGTTTATCAACGATCCCGGCCTGCGTGCGATCCGTGTGTCCTCAGTGGAAACCTACGAGGACCAACCGCTGCCCGCCGACGCCATCGAGGTGTATCGCGGCCCGGCGCAAAACAGCGAATTTCTTCTCAAGTATGTGACGGTTAAAACTTATGACGGCTAGAAGCGAAAGCATTGCGATCGATATTGACGACGAACAGATGAGCGCTACGTTCCTGAGCCCCAAGTCCAAAGTACCCGGGGTATTGTTTGTGCACGGCTGGGGCGGTAGCCAGGAGCGCGACCTTGAACGCGCCAAAGGCATTGCCGGCCTGGGGTGCGTGTGCCTGACCTTCGACCTGCGCGGCCACGCCGGTAGTGGCATTCCATTGGCGCGAGTGACCCGTGAGGACAATCTGCGCGACCTGCTGGCGGCTTACGATCGGTTACTGGCGCACCCGGCAATCGATACCTCGGCCGTGGCCGTGGTGGGCACCAGCTACGGCGGCTACCTCGCGGCGATACTCACCTCGTTGCGCCCCGTGCGCTGGCTGGCACTGCGCGTGCCCGCGCTGTACCGCGACCAAGAATGGCTCAAGCCCAAACGCGATCTGGATAAGGCCGACTTGATGGATTACCGCAGTACGCTGGTTCACGCCGAGACCAATCGCGCCTTGCACGCGTGTTCCGTGTTTACCGGGGATGTACTGATTGTCGAATCGGAAACCGATGACCATGTGCCCCACGCGACGATCATGAGCTACCGCGCGGCGTGCCAGCACACGCATTCCCTGACACATCGCATCATCGATGGAGCCGACCATTCCCTCAGCGATCCGGTGTCCCAGCAGGCCTACACCTCAATCCTGGTGGACTGGGTCACCGAGATGGTGGTGGGCGAACGGTTGAGTATCATCCAGTCCCGGTAGAGCGTTCATGCGGGTGTCTTCTTGACCCTGAGCGCCTTGGCCTTGGCTTCCACGCCGAGGTACATCATCAGCGCGATCAACAGCGGCACAATAAAGTAGATGGCCCGATAGGCGATCAACCCCGCCAGCAAGCTGCCCCGCGACGCTTCATGCTGCATCAGCGCAATGAACACCGCTTCCAGTACGCCAAGCCCGGCCGGTATATGGGTGAGCACCCCGGCAATCGCGCTGATCAGCAGCACGCCCAGCACCAGTGGGTAGTCCAGTTTGGCCGGTAGCAGGGTGAAGATCACCGCAGCCATCAGCGACCAGTTCAGCGCCCCCAACATCAACTGCAAGCACGCCATGCGCAGGGACGGCAGGTTGATTTCCATGCCGCGAATCGTCCAGGCGCGCTTTTTCGAATACTGGCAGGCCAGCAGATAACCGAGGCTGACCAGTACCAACACAGCGCCGATGCCCTGCAACGCACTGCTGCTGACTTTCCAGCCGGGCGGCATGCTGACCAGTCCGCTGCTGAAAATAACCCCGGCTATCGCCATGTAGCCGAACCAGTTGGTCGCCAGGCTGAGGCCGAGGATTTTGGCGATATTGGCGGTGCTGACCCCCAGCCGCGAATACAGCCGGTAACGCATGGCGATACCGCCAACCCAGGCGCTCAGGTTGAGGTTGAACGCGTAGCTGATGATGCCCACCGGCAAAATCTGCTTCCACACCAGGGGCTGGCGAATATAGGTGCGACCGATCAGGTCGAAGCTGGCGTACACGAGGAAACTGCACAGCGTCAGCGCGCTGGCGATCACCAGTGTGCGCACCTTGAAGTCGCCCAGGGTCTGGATCACTTCGCTCCAATCGATACGCCGTGCGAGCAAGGTGAACAGCACGATCAGCAACAGGAAAAAGGCGATGGTCAGCGGTTTTTTCCAGCGCTTGAACCGCGAACCTTGGGCATCAGATGTCATGGTGCTGGACCTCAAAAGGTTCGAGTCGAGGCTTGTGTTTCGGCAACCGGCCTGCCAGCGCCGGGAAATGCCGCATCACATGAAAGACCAGGAACCCGACGGTCAAACGCCAGAGCCACAGGCGCTGCTTGCGGTTCTCCGGCAGGGTGCGGCAATGGTTGTTGGCCAGGTTCTCCAGGCGCTCATACAGGTGCTGATTGAATGCACGATCACGAATCAGCACATTGGCTTCCAGGTTCAACGCCAGGCTCAGCGGGTCCAGATTGCTTGAGCCCACGGTGCTCCAGTCGTCATCCACCAGCGCCACCTTGCCGTGCAGCGGGCGCTCGCAGTACTCGTGAATCACCACGCCGTCCTTGAGCAGGTAACCATAGAGCGTGCGCGCCGCCAGTTTGGCCAACAGCACGTCAGGCTGGCCCTGCATGATCAGTTGCACGTGCACGCCCCGGCGCGCGGCATTGCGGATTTCGCGCAACAGGCGATAGCCGGGGAAAAAGTAGGCGTTGGCGATCACCACGCGTTGTTGTGCCTGGCTCAAGGCGTGGATGTAGGCTTCTTCGATGTCATCGCGGTGCTGCACGTTATCGCGGTAAATCAGGCGCACTTGGCCATCGCCGTTTTCGGTGCGCCACAGCGACGGCCTCTGCTGGCGCCGCCGCCAGCCGCGGCGCGTGCGTACCTGGCGGCCACTTTGCGCAAGCGCGAAATGATGCAGATCCGCCACCGCTGGCCCGATAATGCGCAGCGCATAATCCTGCTTGGCCTCGGGGCCATAATCACCCAAGTGATCGGCAGAGAAATTGATGCCGCCGATGAACGCGACTTCGGCATCCACCACCACAATCTTGCGGTGCAGGCGACGAAACCAATTGGTGCGAATGCCCAGCGTCTTGGCCGCCGGGTCGAACATCTGCACCACCACTCCGGCCTCGGCCAGTTCCCCCAGGAACGCCGGGCTCAGCTCGCCGCAACCAAATCCATCCAGGCTGGCCACTACCTTCACTCCGCGTTTCGCGGCCTCGATCAGCACGGCCTTGAGCTCATGGCCGACCTTGTCTTCGAAGAGGATGAAGGTCTCCAGCAGGATCTCCCGTCGCGCGTTACGCAAGGCATCGAAGACCCGTGGAAAGTACGCCTCGCCGTTCTCCAGCAACTCGACCTGGTTGCCGCTCTGCCAGCCGTAATCCAGGTCGCGGGCCTTGGCTTCGTCTGGCGGCTGATCAGTGGAAATATGCTCTACGGCAACGGTCATAGTTCGATCTCCACCGACAGCGGTACATGGTCCGAGAGGTGAGACCACGGCCGTGTCGTCAGTACCCTGGGGTTATGCACCTTCAAATTGCGCACGTAAATTCGGTCCAATGGCAGCAAAGGCAGGCGTGCAGGGAATGTACGCGCCGGCTTGCCCAGGGCTTGCACGAAGACTTCCTGAAGGCCGCTCTGGCTCAGGTCGGCCTTCTGGCGCCAGTCGTTGAAATCGCCGGCCACCACCAACGGCGCCGTGGCGGGAATCTCGCTGATGCGCTGCTCCAGCAAGCGCAATTGCTGCTGGCGATGCACCTCACGCAAACCTAAATGAATGCAGATCGCGTGCACTTCCTGCCCGGTGCCCGGCAAGCGCAGCACGCAATGCAGCAGGCCACGGTTTTCATGCCCGCTTTGCGAGATATCGAGGTTGTCGTAGCGCACGATCTGGAATTTCGACAACAGCGCGTTGCCGTGATCGCCATGGGGGTAGACCGCATTGCGCCCGTAAGCGAACTGCGGCCAGATGCTGTCGGCGAGGAACTCGTACTGCGGCATATTCGGCCAGTCGCTGTAGCGCTGGGGGTGGCGTTCGTGCGTGCCGTGGATTTCCTGCAGGAACACCATATCGGCGCCGACGCTGCGCACCGCTTCACGCAGCTCGGGCAGGATGAAGCGTCGATTCAGCGCGGTGAAGCCCTTGTGGATATTCACCGTCAGCACCGTGAAATGCGTGATGGCCGTGGTGGGTGGGGTAGGGACCAGCTCCACTTGGGTCATGGCAACACCCCCGGCTCCGGCAACGTGCCAGGCGTTGTCATCAGGTGTTTGTCCAGCCCGAAACGCTGCAGCAATTGGCGTGCATCAAAGGGCGCGCGCACCTTGATGTCATTGTCGAAAAAGCAGAACACCTCGCGCTGTTTGAGGGCGCGGGGCTTGCGTTGTGGGGCGACCAGATGCGCATCCGCCGGTTGCTTGCCCTGCGCCCAGCACTCGATGCGATCGCCCCAACGCTTGAGGGCTTCGTCGCTGTAGCCGCTGGCGTACAGCTTTTTGTCGCCATGCAAGCGCAGGTAAAGGAAATTGGCGGTGACGTCTTCGAGATAGGGCCACTTGCCGGCGGTGTCTGCGACCACCAGCGCCACGCCGTGTGTTGCCAGCATCTGCACGAACTCCGGTACCGCAAAGCTTTTATGGCGAATCTCCACGGCATGGCGCAACGCTCGCTTGCCATGGGGTTGCATGCTCGCCTTGCCATTCAGGCGCGGCTCATGCTGGCGGGCGAGGGCGGCGGCTTGTTGGGTATTGGTGGGTAATTCGGCCAGGAAGGCTTCGAACAGTGGCGGGTCGAACTGGAAGCTGGGCGGGAACTGCCAGAGGATCGGCCCAAGCTTTTCTTTCAGCTCCAGTACCCCTGAGGCGAAGAAATTGGCTATCGCCTTGTGCACCTCGCGCAGGCGCAGGATATGCGTGATATAGCGCGGCGCCTTGACGCTGAACTGGAAGTCGTCAGGCGTCTGCGCGTACCACTCGGCGTAGCGCTTGGGAGTTTGCAGCGCGTAGAACGAGCCGTTGATTTCGATGCTGTTGACGGCGCGTGACGCGAACTGCAACTCACGTTTCTGGGTCAGCCCCTCGGGGTAGAAATCCCCGCGCCAAGGCTTGTAGCGCCAGCCGGAAATGCCGATGTGTATCGCCGCCATGGTTGCTCCCGTGAATGATGGGTCGGTTGACCGCTATTCAGGGATGACTGAGAGACTCGGCGGAAAGTTTCCCCGTTCCTACAGACGGCACATACCCAGGAGGGAGCGAGCAAGCCCGCTCCCTCCTGGCGTTTGCGCTGCGACGGGTTCAGTGCCCGGCGACGACAGGGTTCGACGACTCGGCATACACCGGCCCCAATCGGTCCAGCCGGCCACTCCATGCCGTCAGCGCCAATGCCACCAGCACCACCAGGCCGCCGATCCAGGCCGTGTGGATCAGCCCCATATGCGCCACGATCAAACCACCGCCCCAGGCGCCACCGGCGATACCCAGGTTAAACGCCGCGATATTCAGCCCCGATGCCACATCCACCGCTTGCGGGGTGTGATGCTCAGCCTGGCGCACCACATACACCTGCAGGCCAGGCACGTTACCGAAGGCGACCGCGCCCCACACCAGTACGGTGGCCAGGGCCAGCCACGGGCTCGCTGCGGTGAACGTCAGCATGAACAACACCGCCGCGAGCAGGGCGAAGATGATTTTCAAGGCACTGATGGGGCCGCGTTTATCGGCAAGCTTGCCGCCCCAGATATTCCCGGCGGCCACCGAAACGCCGTACACCAGCAGCACTAGGCTCACCGTGCTGGCGCTGAAGCCCGAGATATCCTGAAGGATCGGCGCCAGGAAGGTGAAGGCGATAAACGAGCCGCCGTAGCCGATGGCGGTCATGGCATACACCAGCAGCAGGCGCGGTTGCTGGAGCACTTGCAGTTGTTGCAGCAGTGACGCGGGTTTGCTGTGGCTGATGTTTTTCGGCACATAGATCAGGCTGCCGATAAACGCGATGACGCCCAGGGCCGAGACGGCCAGGAAGGTTTCACGCCAGCCGAAATGCTGGCCGATGAAGGTGCCCAGTGGTACGCCGGTGACCAGGGCGACGGTCAAGCCGGTAAACATGATGGCGATTGCGCTGGCGGCTTTTTCCTTGGGCACAAGGCTGGTGGCGATGGTCGAGCCGATCGAGAAAAACACGCCATGGGCCAGGCCGGTGACGATCCGCGCCAGCACCAGGGACTCATAACTCGGTGCCTGCCAGGCCAGCAGGTTGCCGAGGGTGAACAGCACCATCAACGACAGCAGCAGCAATTTGCGCGGCACTTTGCCGGTGAGGGCAGTGAGCACCGGCGCGCCGATGGCGACGCCCAGGGCGTAGAGGCTGACCAGCAGGCCGGCGGACGGCAGGTCGACACCCAGGTCGGTGCCGATGGTGGGTAACAGGCCAACGATGACGAACTCGGTCGTCCCGATGGCGAAAGCGCTGAGGGTCAGCGCGAGCAAGGCAATGGGCATGGCTGCAACTCCGGTGGGTTTGATTCAGGAGCGCAGTGTCTGGGTTTGGCTTATGCGGAAAAAGCCAAGGATTGGCATTTGATATTTGCCTCGTGCGCAAAAGTAAGGCGAGGGGAACGATCAGGGCGCAAACCCGTCAGTTCCTTACAGACCCTGCTGAAGGAGCCGCTGTTTTGCCCAATCTCAAGACCGCATTACTGCTCGGTGCGCTGCTGTTGTTTGGCAACGGCGTGCTGCAAGCTGCCACGACTGCGCCGGCTCCGGCGGCGGCGCCTGCCGAACCGGCCAAGCCGGAGCTGTTGGTGGAAGGTGGCTTGCTCGGCGCCATCAGCTCGAGCATCGACGACGTGCAAGACAAACTCGACCTCAATCAAAACCTCATCGACGCCTGGCGCCTTCGCGCCGACCGTGCGGCGGATGAGGTCGGGCGCCTGGTCGACCAGACCGACCAGCGCTCGCCGTGGAGCGTCGCCGGGGATTTCCTGCTGCTGTCCGGGGTATGGGGCGGCGCCTTTGCGCTGTTGATGCTGCTGGGACGTTTGATCGTGCGGCGCTTGAGTCGCCGGCGCTTCATTGAGCGGCGTGGGCGCCTGCAAGCGCTGCTGGGGTACGTGCTGCCCTACACCCTGCCGGCATTGGTGTGCCTGCCACTGACGCTGTATGTCAGCCACTTTCTACCCTCGTCCGTGGGGCGTGCGCTGGCGCTGTGTTTCGCCTATGCCACCAGCAGCGGCATTTTTTCCACCTCGATGTTGTTGTGCGTCATCGTCATGTTCAACGTCGGGCATAAGCGTGCGGCCGTGCGGATTATTCGCGGTTACTCGCCCAGGCCGTTGTTCCTGATCGGCTTTCTGGCCGCCCTCAGCGATGCCTTGACCAGCCCGCAGATCGCCCGGCAACTGGGCGGCAATATCACCAGCAGCATTGCCGTGTTCACTGGGCTGTTTGCCACGGTGATCTTTGGCGTACTGGTGATACGTCTACGGCGTCCGGTGGCCCATTTGATTCGCAATCGACCATTGGCCCAGCGCCTGAAACACCCGGCGCTGCAACAATCGCTGCGGGTGTTTTCCGGCTTGTGGTACTGGCCGATCCTGTTGATGGTGCTGGTCTCGGCGATCAACCTGATCGGCGCCGGCGACGATAGTCAGAAGGCCCTGCGTTGCGCCTTGTTCACCACGATCTTGCTGATTGGCACGGTGTTCCTCAGTACGGTGCTGCAACACCTGTTCAAGTCTCGCAGCCAAGTGGCGGTCCAGCGCAGCAGCGCCTACAAGGAGCGCTTCCTCAGCCTGTTGCACGCGATCCTGCGCATTGTCATGGCCATTGCGTTTATCGAAATTCTCGGGCGTATCTGGGGCGTGTCGTTGTTTGAATTTGCCCAGCGCAACTCGGTCGGCCGGGCGATCAGTGACTCCTTGAGCAGTATCGGCCTGATCCTGCTGGTGACCTGGCTGTTCTGGGTGGTCCTCGATACGGCGATCCAGGAAGCGTTGAAGCCACCGGTGAACAAGCGCTCCGGCCGCCAGCCGAGCACGCGGGTCAAAACCATCCTGCCGCTGCTGCGCAATGCGGTGAAAATCATCCTGGTGGTGATCTGCGCGATCACCACGATGGCCAATCTGGGGATCAACGTCGCGCCGCTGTTGGCGGGTGCCGGTGTGGTCGGCCTGGCCATCGGTTTTGGCTCCCAACAATTGGTGCAGGACGTGATCACCGGCCTGTTCATCATCATCGAAGACACCCTGTCGATTGGCGATTGGGTGGTGCTGGACTCCGGCCACGCCGGTACGGTCGAGGGGCTGACCATTCGTACCCTGCGCCTGCGCGACGGCAAAGGCTTTGTGCACTCGGTGCCGTTCGGGCAGATCAAGGCGGTCACCAACCAGTCGCGGCAATTTGCCTATGCGTTCTTCTCGGTGCAGTTCACCTACGACACCGACGTGGATAAAGCCGTGGAGTTGATCCGCGAGGCCGGGCAGTCGATCCGTGATGACGTGTTCCTCAAGTACAACCTGCAAGGGCCGCTGGAGGTCTTCGGCGTCGACAAGATGGACCTCAATGGCGTGGTGCTCACTGCGCAGTTCCGCACGGTGTCGGGCGGCCAATATGCTGTCAGCCGTGCGTTCAACCAGCGCCTGAAAAAGCTTGTGGATAACTGTGCGCAGGTGCACTTCGCGCAAACTTATCCACAGCAGGTCCTGTTGCCCAAGCGCAACGCCCAGGTGGATGAACCGGATGAAGAGGTACCGGCGTCGGTGGTGCTGACCGAACAACCGCGCCCTCAATAACCGGATTGTCTTGGTCTGCATCTCAAGGGTGGGAGGGGGCTTGCTCCCGATGAAGTCCCCCCACTTCAATGCCTGATCAACTTCTCCTGCACCGCCTGCTGATCCGTATCCACCAGCAGTTGCTGCTTGCCGCTCACCAGCACCGCTGCGGGCAACCCGTCGCGGTACACGATCCGGTTCCCACTCAGTGCCGGCACCTTGCTCCCCGGCAACAGGGTACCGACCAGGTTCAACGGGTCCGCGCCACATACGGCAACCAGGCTGCCGTCGTGTGGCCTGCGGCGTACTTCGCGCAGTAACGGGATCGCCTCCGGCAACGCAAACTGTTCTCCCGCCAAGCCACTGACAAAGCGTCCGCCACGGATTTCCCCACGCGCCTCCAGCCGGTGAAAGGTGCGCAGCAACTCCCGCCAGCTCGGCAGCCACTCCGCCTCGCGCTCCAGCAAACGCCAGAACACCACGCCATAACGGCGCAGCAGCGTCATCGCCACATGCTCCAGCGTTTCGGCCGAATGCGCGCCGGCGGCGCTGGTTGAACGGCGCACCAAGGCCCAACGGCCGGCATCGTCCATCCCACCGACAAAGGCGCCACGCCCACGCCGGCTGCTGCGCGCCTGGCGTTTGCTGGCGGGTGTGGTCAGCGCACGCAGCCCGGCAAAGCTGTCGGCATTCACCAACCCGGCACCCACCAGTTCCTGCAATGCGGTTTCCAGTTCACTGCGCAGCAGGTGAGCTTCATGCACCAGTTCATCAAAAAACAGCGCGCCCTGTTCACGCAGGGCTTGGTGGACTTTCTGCGCCTTGGGCGACAACGTCGCGCTGTCGGTCAGCTCGGTCAGCCCACTCCACAATGGCGCCTGGCTGCGGGGCAACAGCACGACCGGGGTACTGCGCAATGCGCTGGCGCTGGCCTTGTTACTCAAACGCATCCACACCAGCTTGCCGCTGCGGCACAGCTCATCGAGCCAGGTGCAGGTGTAGTCCTTGAGTCGCGCGCTGAGCAAGTCGGTGTCCCAGGCGGATGCGGCTGCGGCATAGCCTTCGAACTGGGCCATGATCTGCGCCAACATGGCGCTGCCCTGGCCGCGTGTGGCGGTGGACAGGTGCTGCCAATCAAACAGAAAACGCATGAAGTCCTGCAACGCCACCGGTTCGATTTCGCGGCGCAGGCGCTTGACCGTGTAGCGATGAATGCGCGCGAGCAAATGCCGTTCGCACCATTGTTCTGCGTTGGCGCCGGGGCTGAAGCGACCGCGCAGCACATAGCCTTCCTGCTCCAGACGCGCCAGTGCCTGGGTGACATCGCTCACCGGCAGTTCCAGGGGCGTGGCGATTTCGCTCAGGCTCAATGGGCCGAACCCGCCCAGGCGTGCGCGCAGCACTTCTACCACCGCTTCATCATAGCTCCAGGGTTCATCGAAGCCCGGCAGCAGCGGCCAGTTGCCGGGATAGATCGCCTGCAAGCAACTCAAGCGTTCCACGGCCACCCACAGGCCGTTGGGCAACGGATAGGCGCGCCCAGCCTGGGCCAAGGCCTGCAGCCACGCGGCCCATTGCGGCGTGACTTCACGGGCGGCGATACACGCCAGGCTCATCAGTGCCTCATGCATTTCATCCGGGCCGTTGGGCGCCGGCCAGGCTTCTTCACGCACGCCGGCGATAGCGTCGGCGTCCAGCGCACCGAGGTCGTCGGTACTCTGCGGGTCGCTCCAGCGCCGGTTGAGCACGGCCTGGGTGCGGCGTTCTTCCAGCGGGGCGTCGTCGAGAAAGGTGTAGGGGCGGGCGCTGAGGATTTCGGCGGCCATAGGCGAGGGCGCCGGCAGGTCGCGGCTGATCAGGCGCACCTCGCCGCGCTCCATGCGTCGCAGCAGGGCCAGCCAGGCATCGCTGTCCATGGCTTCGTGCAGACAGTCGTCGAGGGTTTGCTCGACCAGTGGGTGGTCGGGGACTTCGCGCTCCCCGGCCAGGTTTTCCAGGCAGGCGATCTGGTCGGGGAACACGCTGGCGATCAGGTCTTCGCTTTTCATGCGCTGGATCTGCGGCGCCACCTTGCGCCCACCGGTAAACCTCGGCAACGCCAGGGCCACGCCGGCGTTCCAGCGCCAGCGCACGCCGAACAACGGCGCATCCAGCACGGCCTGGATCAGGATGTGCTCGGCGCTGTGGCTGTTGAGATACCGCCACACCTCATCCAGCGCAAAGCTGTGGCTGGTGGACAGCGACAGCACGATGGCATTTTCACTGGCGGCGGCCTGCAACTCGAAATTGAACGTGCGACAAAACCGCTTGCGCAGGGCCAGGCCCCAGGCGCGGTTGAGGCGGCTGCCGAACGGTGTGTGGATGATCAGTTGAGTGCCGCCGGACTCGTCGAAAAAGCGCTCCATGATCAACGTGTCCTGGGACGGCAAGGCGCTCAGGGCCAGGCGCGCGCGGGCCAGGTAATCGAGAATCTGCTCGGCGCTGGCGCGGTTCAGGCCGAGCGTGTCGGTGAGCCAGCCCAGCGCAGGTTGCAAGTCGCCCGGGCTGGCGCCGAGCAGGGCGTCCAGTTGCCCCTGCAAGCGCGCCACCGCCGCCGACAGCTCGTTGCTGCGCCCAGGCGCTTCGCCGAGCCAGAAAGGAATGGTCGGTGGCTGGCCGTGGGCATCCTCGACGCGCACCTTGCCGGCGTCTACGCGCACAATTCGGTAGGACGTATTGCCGAGCTGAAAGATATCCCCGGCGATGCTTTCCACCGCGAAGTCCTCATTGACGCTGCCGATATTCAAGCCCTGGGGTTCGAGCAGCACGCTGTAGTCGGCGTTATCGGGGATGGTGCCGCCGCTGGTGACGGCCGTCAGCCGGGCGCCCCGGCGGCCGCGCAGGGTATGGATAACCGCGTCGCGGTGCAGGTAGGCGCTGCGGATGCCTTGGCGCCCGTTATAGCCGTCGCTGAGCATATGCAGCAGCGCCTGATAATGGCGCTCATCCAGCGCGGCGTAGGGTGAGGCACGCCGAACCAGCTCGAGCAGCGCCTGTTCCGGCCATTCCTGGGCGCTGACTTCGGCGATGATCTGCTGAGCCAGTACGTCCAGCGGCGCGACGGGGATCTGCAGCGTATCCAGCTCGCCCCGCCTGACGCAGTCGAGCAGGGCGGCGCATTCGATCAAGTCATCGCGGGTAGTGGCAAACAGACGGCCCTTGGGCGTGCCGCCGACCTGATGCCCGGAACGGCCAACCCGTTGCAGAAAGCCGTTGATCGAACCGGGTGAGCCGATCTGGCACACCAGGTCCACGTCGCCGATATCAATGCCCAGTTCCAGCGACGCCGTGGCAATCAGTACTTGCAACTCGCCGGCCTTGAGCCGCTGCTCGGCGTCCAGGCGCAGCTCCTTGGCCAGGCTGCCATGGTGCGCGGCCACGGCAGCCTTGCCCAGGCGCTCGCTCAAATGCCGCGCCAGGCGTTCGGCCAGGCGCCGGGTATTGACGAATATCAGGGTGGTGCGGTGTTCGCGGGCCAGTGTGGCGAGGCGGTCGTAGACCAATTCCCACACATCGTTGGCCATCACCGCCGAAAGCGGCACTGGCGGCACTTCGATATCCAGGTCGCGAGCCCGTGCATGACCGATATCGACGATGGCGCACGCGCGCCCCGTGCCCACCAGAAAGCGCGAGACCGCCTCGATAGGTTTTTGCGTGGCCGACAGGCCGATCCGCGTCAGCGGCTCGGTGCACAGCCCTTGCAGGCGCTCCAGGCTTAACGCCAAGTGACTGCCGCGCTTGCTGGCGGCGATGGCGTGGATCTCATCGACGATCACCGTGCGGGTGCTGCCCAGCATCTGCCGGCCGGAGTCCGAGCCCAGCAGCACATACAGCGATTCGGGGGTGGTCACCAGGATATGCGGCGGGCGCTTGCGCATCAGGGCGCGGTCTTTTTGCGGGGTGTCGCCGGTGCGCACGGCGGTGCGGATCACCAATGGCGGCAAGCCGTGGTGCTGTAACTGTGCGGTGATGCCCGCCAAGGGGTTTTGCAGGTTGATCTGGATGTCGTTGGACAGCGCCTTGAGCGGCGACACATACACCACCAGCGTTGCATCCGGCAGTTGCCCGCCATGGGCCAGGCCCTGATGGACGAGGTCATCGAGCACCGCCAGGAAGGCGGTCAGCGTCTTGCCGGAGCCGGTGGGCGCGGCGATCAGGGTCGAGCGACGCTGGCGGATCAGCGGCCAGGCCTGGGCCTGCGCATCGGTCGCCGAGGGGAAGGTATTGCGGAACCAGGCGCTGACGGCGGGGTGGAAGCCGTCCAGGGCCGTGTCCGTGGATTCAGGAAGGTTCATGCAGTCAGTTATGGCGCCGGCCCCGACAAGTTGCAACCCCACACTTTTATCCGTGACGGTTGCGCGATAAACCCGCAAAATGCAACGATTCTTACAAATATCCAAAAACCTTCGTTCCACACAGACCGGGCCTGCTCAATCTATGCGAATGCGCCTAATGTTACTGGGCGGCGGGAATGCCCTCGGGCAGGCGCTGATTCGCCTCGGTGCAGAGGAAGACATCGGTTTCCTCGCACCCAAACCGCCCCAAGATGGCTGGGATGCCGCGAGCCTCACCCAACTGCTCGACGACACCCGTCCCGATGCGTTGATCAACCTCGCCTACTATTTCGACTGGTTCCAGGCCGAGGCCGTCAGCGAAAGCCGTCTGGCCGCCCAGGAGTTCGCCATCGAACGCCTGGCTGAATTGTGCCAACACCACGGCATCACCTTGCTGCAACCGTCCAGCTACCGTGTGTTCGACGGTTCCCGCGCCACCGCCTACAGCGAAAAAGACGAGCCGGTGCCTTTGGGCCTGCGCGGCCAGGCGTTGTGGCGTATTGAACAGAGCGTGCGCGCGACCTGCCCGCAGCATGTGTTGCTGCGTTTTGGCTGGCTGCTGGATGACAGCGTGGAGGGCACCCTGGGGCGCTTTCTGGCCCGTGCCGAAAAAACCGATGAGTTGTTGATGGCGGACGACCGTCGCGGCAACCCGACGCCGGTGGATGACGCTGCGCGGGTGATCATTTCAGTGCTCAAGCAACTCGATTGCGCGGCACCGCTGTGGGGCACCTATCACTACGCCGGCCAAGAGGCGACCACGCCGTTGGCCCTGGGCCAGGCGATCCTCACCGAAGCGCGCAATTATCACGCGCTGGCCATCGAATCACCCACCGCCCAGGCCCACGCGGCACGGCCGGATGCGAGCGATGAACCGCAACATGCGGTGCTGGCCTGCAAGAAAATCCTGCACACCTTCGGCATCAAGCCACGGGCGTGGCGGGCGGGGCTGCCGGCATTGCTGGACCGCTATTACCGCCACACCTGACCCGCTACAAAACCGAATGTGGGAAAGCTCCAAATGTGGGAGGGGGCTTGCTCCCGATTGCAGTGTGTCAGCCAATATACATTTGACTGATGCACCGCGATCGGGAGCAAGCCCCCTCCCACAATCCCCTCCCACAGGGTGATACGGTGTTGCTTAGAACTTGTAGCCGATACCCACCATGTAGACCATCGGGTCCACGTCGACATTTACCTTGGCGCGAGTGCCTTGGCCCAGCGCGTTGTTGTCCACGGTCGCCTTGGTGCTGATGTCGATGTAGCGCGCCTGGGCGTTGATCATCCACTTGTCGTTGATCATGTAATCGGCGCCGATCTGCGCGGCCCAGCCCCAGGAGTTCTCGGCCTTGAAGTTGCTGAAACCGGCTTGCTGTGCACGGCTGCCGACGTGTTCGTCGTAGATCCAGGTGTAGTTGATACCAGCGCCCACGTAGGGTTGGAACGCCGACTTGCTGTCCAGCGGGTAGTACACGACGCTCAGGGTCGGCGGCAGGTGTTTCAAGGTGCCGAGCTTGCCGTTGGCGGCGCCCAGGGCGGTGTTCTTGATCTTCACGTCATGCTCGAACGGAGTGGCGGCCAGCAGTTCGATACCGACGTGGTTGGTCAGCATGTAGGCGAAGTTCAAGCCCAGCTGGGTGTCGCTGCTCATGGTCGCCTTGCCGCCCAGGTTGGTGCCCGCCAATGGGCCCTGGTCAACTTTCACGTGGCCGCTGTCAGCCTTCGGGTTCACGGTGATAGCACCGGCGCGAACCAGAATGTCGCCCGCTTCGTGAGCGTGGACGGCAGGGGCGGCGAGGGCGAGCGCGAAGAGGGACGCGCCGAGCAGGGACTTGTTCATGGGAGCTCCAAAAGGACGTTTAAAAGTTGTACGTCCAATGGTAAAGATCGTTCCGTTCGATCTTTTGACTCAGCTCAATGAATGGGCAATCAGCGCTAGTCCGGCAGTTCGTAGACGTAAATCTTCTCGGCATCCATTTGGTAACCGGCATCCGCCAACTCGCTGGTGGAGGGTTTGACCTGCATTGAACCCTCGATCCAATACGGTTGGTAGAGCTCATCGAGCTTCACGCCGATTTCGCTTTTCACATGCACGATCTGGTTCGACGGCGGCGGCGGTACGTGAATGCACGCGCCGAAATACGGCACCAGCAGAAACTCGGTGGTGCGGCCTTCTTCGCTGACTTCCAGCGGCACGATATAGCCCGGCAAGCGGATATGCTGGCCGTCCAGGCTTTGCACTACCGGCGCGTTGGGCAGTTCCTGCTTGGCCGCGGGCGCGGCCTCGACCGACAAGGCATCGGCCATGTTCGACAGGTCGTGCAACGGTTTCATGTTGGGGATTTCCGGTGGCGCATCCGGCGGGATCATCTCCTGCCAGGACAGGTCCTTGGGCTGGTCGGCGGACCAGGCGGGCACGCTCACCAGCAGCAACAGCGCAAACAGGGCACGACGCATCGAAGCCTTCCTCATAAACGGATCGACAGGCCATCGGCCAGGGATTGCCGATAGGCGCGCCACGCGGGCACGCTGCCCATCAACAACGCTGCGCACAGGATACCGGCGAGCAGTGTCCATTCATATTCGCTCGGCCACGACATCGGCAAGTCCAGCCCGTAGTTGGCCTGCAAATACCCACGCGATGCGGCGATGCACAGGTACAACAAGCCCACGCCCGCCACCACGCCGGACAACGCCAGGGCGAAGGCTTCAAAGATCAGCAGCGTGGCGATATGCCAAGGCCGCGCGCCCACCGAGCGCAATATCGCCATTTCGCGGCGTCGTTCGTTGAGGCTGGTGAGGATCGCCGTGAGCATGCCGATCAAACCGGTCAGCACCACAAACAACGAAATCACGAACAGCGCCTTTTCGGCGGTGCCCATCATGCTCCACAGCTCTTGCAAGGCCACGCCCGGCAAGATCGCCAGCATGGGCTCGCCACGGAAATCGTTGATTTCCCGTTGCAGGGCGAAGGTGGAAATCTTGTTGTTCAGCCCGAGCATGAACGCCGTGATGGCCTGCGGGGTGAGGTCCATATTGCGCGCCTGATCGGCACTGATGCGGCCCTTGCCCTGGGCCGGTACGCCGTTGTGCCAGTCGATATGGATCGCTTCCATGCCGCCGAGGCTGATGTGCAGCGTGCGGTCTACCGGGGTGCCGGTGCGCTTGAGAATGCCGACCACGGTGAACGGCTTGTCATCGTGTTTCACCAGGCTGACGACTGCCACGCCGTGGGCCAGCACCAGCTTGTCGCCGAGTTTGTAATGCAGCGCGTCGGCCACTTCGGCGCCCAGTACCACTTCGAACGGGTCGGTGGCGAAAGCGCGGCCGCTGGCCAATTCGAGGTTCTGTTTGCGGCCGTATTGGTAATGCTCGAAGTAGGACTGGTTGGTGCCCATCACGCGGTAACCGCGATGGGAGTCACCGAGGGAAATCGGGATCGCCCACTTCACTTGCGGGCTGGCGGCGAAGTGCTCGAAGCTGTCCCAGCGGATGTTGTTGGTCGCGTTGCCGATGCGGAACACCGAATACAGCAACAGGTTGACCGAGCCTGAGCGGGCGCCGACGATCAAGTCGGTGCCGCTGATGGTGCTCGCGAAGCTGTTGCGCGCTTCGGTGCGTACCCGCTCCACGGCGAGCAACAAGCACACTGAAAGCGCGATGGCGAAGGCGGTGAGGATCGCGGTAAAGCGGCGGTTAGCCAGGCTGGCCATGGCTAGACGGAACAGATACATCTCAAACCTCTGCGGGCGTGGCGGCGCGATTGAGTTCGGCCAGCGACAGGTTGCGGTCGAACAGCGGTGCCAGGCTCTGGTCATGGCTGACAAACAACAGGCTGGCGCCCGCTTCGCGGCATTCGGCGAACAGCAACTGGATGAACGCTTCGCGGGCGTCATGGTCCAGGGCCGAGGTGGGCTCGTCGGCGATCACCAGTTCCGGCTGGCCGATCAGCGCACGAGCAGCGGCCACCCGTTGCTGCTGGCCGATGGACAGCGAGTCGGCGCGGCGCTCCAGCAGGTCTGGGGCGTTGAGCCCCAGATGCGCGAGCAAGGTGGCAGCCGCCTGATCGACGCTGCCATGACGCTGAACCGCCCGTTGCGCACGCAGCCTGGAGAAGTGGCAGGGCAGCTCGACGTTCTCGCGTACCGACAGAAACGGCAGCAGGTTGAACTGCTGGAAGATATAGCCGGTGTGGTCGACGCGGAAACGGTCGCGGGCACCTGCCGACAGTTCGGTGAGTTCCTGGCCGAGCAGGCGGATGCTGCCGCGGCTGGGTTTCTGCACGCCGCCCAGCAACCCGAGCAGGGTGGTTTTGCCGCTGCCGCTCGGGCCTTTGAGGAACAGGGTTTCACCCGCTTCCAGGCGGAACGCGGGAATGTCCAACAACTGGGGGTGACCCGGCCAGTTGAAGCCCAGGTCAGACAGTTCGATCAATGCTTGGGTCATGTGTTCAGAACTTCAGGGTGGCTGCGGCGGCCGTCGCTTCAACACCTTGCTGGCCGCTCGGACCGATCAGTTGTACCTGGATTTTCTGGGTCGCGGGGAAGGTCTTGAACACTTGTGTCAGGTCAAGGTTGCTCAATGCCGTCGGCGTGGCGCAGGTGAATTGATAGTGGGCGTGGATCTCGCTGTGATCGTGATGATGCTCGTGGGCGGCGGCGCCTTTGCCGTCGGTGGCATGGTCGTCATCGTCGTCGTCATGCTCGGCTTGCGGCTTGTCGCCGAACAGCGGGCTGTTGAGTTCCTGGGTGCTGATCACGCAGCCGGCGGCCTTGGGCAGGTTGAACAGCGCCAGCGGGTTTTCCAGCTGTTTGCGTGCGGCGGCGACCTTGGCCTTGTCGGCGGCGGTGCTGGCCTGGTGTTCGAAACCCACGAGGTTCATGGCCGGGCTGTCGAACTCCACTTCCAGCGCCTGGCCGTCGAGCACGGCGTTAAGGCGGCCGACCCCGTGCTCATGGGCGCCGAGGCTGCCATGTTCATGTTCGTGATCATCATGAGCGTGGGCGACAGCCAATGGCAGCAGGGCAAACGGCAAAGCGAGCAGCAGACGGCGCATGAGAAGGCTCCAGAACATGAAAGTTTTGTTATGTGATCTTATAACAATGTGTGCAGAGTTTGACCGCCCGCTTGGCGTTGCGCAAGCCGCGTGGGAGCATGCCTGTCAGAAAAATGCAGGAGGAAGGACGATGTTGCGAATTCGTGGAACCGTTGGCGATCTGCCGGTGGATTTGACCCTGGAGCTGGACGACGCCGACTGGGCCCGGCTGGGCGCGCAGTTGCAGGCCGCCCCGGCGCCCCTCGCGCCGACTGCTGCGCCAGTCAAGCAGACCGATGATCTATGGCAGAAGGCCCAAGACCTGTTGCGCCAGGCCGGGCAACTCAGCGGGCTGGAATTGCTCGATCAACTGGAAGGGCTGGCCGGCGATGCCGCGTCCGGCAAGCGCCTGTTGGTGCGCTTGCGACACAGTGCCAATGTCAAAGTCGCCAGCGGCGGGGACACGCCGCTGTACCGTTGGGTCGAGGCTTAATACAGCGCGGCGAACAACTTGCGGCGGTATGCCGTGACCAATGGGTGGTCGTTGCCGAGCAATTCGAACACCTGTAGCAGGGTCTTGTGCGGCAAGCCTTCGCTGTAGCTGCGATTGCGGATAAACAGTTTCAGCAAGCCTTCCAGCGCCGCGTCGTACTGCTGGCGTGCCAGTTGTTGAATCGCCAGCTGATAGGCGGCTTCATCGTCCTGCGGGTTTTGCGCCAGGCGGCTTTTCAGGTCGGCGGCGTCCGGCAGGTCGGCCGCCTGGCGCAGGAAGGTGATCTGTGCCTTCGCCCCGGCGAGTGCGGCTTTGTGATCGTCGCTCTTCACGGCATCCAGCACCGCCTGGGCTTCGCCCAATTCACCGCGTTCGGCCAGGCAGCGTGCGTACAGGATCAGCGCGGCGGCGTGGGTGTTGTCCTCGCCCAGCAGTGCGACCAGCACCGCTTCGGCCTCGCTGATACGCCCTTCGGCAAACAGCGCCTGAGCCTGTTCCAGCGGATCGGCCGCGGCCGGTGGCGGCATCTGCACATGTGGTTCCAGCATCGCCCGCACCGCCGACTCCGGCTGCGCTCCGGCAAACCCGTCCACCGGCTGGCCATCCTTGAACAACACCACCGTCGGCAGGCTGCGAATGCCAAAACGCGCAACGATATCCTGCTCGGCCTCGCAGTCGACCTTGGCCAACAGCAACTCGCCCTGATAACTCTCGGCAATCTGCGCCAACAGCGGCATCAACGCCTTGCACGGGGCACACCACTCGGCCCAGAAATCCAGCAACACAGGCTTGTGGAACGAGTTTTCGATGACTGCCTGATCAAAGGTGGCAGTGGTGGCATCGAAGATGTACGGCGTGGGCTCACTCATGGGGCGTCTCGAATAAAGCGGGAATGGCGCAACTATAAGGGCTGGCGCGGGCTACCGGAAGCGGCTTGGCGTTCACTCGCGGGCGGCTTGCCAAAAGGCGTCTTCATACCAATCTCGGGGAAAACCCATCGACTTAAGGTTAACGGCGGGAAACTCACTGATCAGGTGATATAAGCGTTGGTCCCAGCGGGAGTGGGGGCTTATCTGATGCATCAGGTGGGTAAGAATGCAGAGCACCGGAAAAATACGGGCATGTGGTCCAAGTTGGAAAAGATATTCAGGCCAAGGAAAATTGGCTTTCTTTGGCAGTTCCGGACGAATACCGAGTTCTCGATTCCACATTCGCGAGTGATGGGCGCAAATGTTTCGAATAGTGGTCAGTGTATGCAGCCAGGACTGCATTAATGGAGCCGCAAGCCTCAGGCGCTTGGCGATGGCTTTTTTATCGGCGTCCTTGGCCAGGCCTTTGTAAAGATGGGATAGATCTCCCAGGGTGAGTTCCTCCAACATGGCCCAACCAGGCATCAAAGCCGGATGGTTGTAGTTCGTTGGGTAATGGCGTGAGTAGCTCTCTTTCGCTCTATGGCGCTTCAATCGCTCTTTTCTGGTGTTATTTGCGTTCAGCCTGTCGATCCGGTCGCATTCGCGCTGGTAATCACGCAATGCAGTTGACTGTTTCGTCGACAATGTTGAAAGCAGGCGCTGGTGATCGAACGTCGAATGAAATCTCTGTGGATCCATATACCAGTGGCTACCGTAGGTAGGTCCCATGTGGTTGCTGATAACAGCGCGGGATGCAATCTCAACTCTTTCGATGGCATCCATCGTTAGTAATCGAAGGCGCCGGTCAAAATCGTACAGTTGGGTTAACTGGCGGAACTGGCTGCCCTCACGGAACCGATGGTCGAGACTTTCCGGCTTTTGGAAAGGCCGCATGTAAGGGCTTAATCGAAAGAAACTGACGACCTGTAAAAAGGACTCGGCGCGGGCCTCATTTTGAATGTGCAAACCGCGCTGCTTGAGCAGTTCCAATTGAGCAGGAACGTCTATGGCAGGCTTGTTGAATGTCCTCATGCTCAAAAAATACCGAGCATAAAAAACCCGCACAATTTGTGCTTGGTTACTGACGCAACCAGAGGCATGGCGGGTGTATTACTGCGAAGGTTAGGCAGCTGCCCGGCGTTTTGCAAGCCCTTCATACGACCGGCGATAGGCGACGGGGTCTGGAAATGCATGCTGATTAATTGTCCAAGTGCGTGCAAAAGGAGGGCATTTTCCACAGCCATTCCTTTTATGTCTCAGCGAACGTATTGCCAGAAATTTGTAACGTTCGGGTTTAACGCCGCGAATGGTACAGGCTCACCTTGCGAAACTCCCAAGGCTCGGCCAGGTCGGGCAGTGTCAGTGCATCAAGGATCTGCAACCGCCGATAATCCGGGTGCTGGAAGTCCCTGACCCGCGAGTCGGCCACCAGTGCTTCGCGGCCACGGGTGAGGAATTGATCCAGCAGCGGCAGGTTGGCCCGGTCGTAGAGCACGTCGGCCACCAGGATCAGGTCGAAGCGGTCGGCTTCGGCGAAGAAGTCTGCCGAATAACCCAGCGTCACACCGGTGAGTTCGGCATTGGCCCGGCAGGCGGCCAGCGCCAGTGGGTCAAGGTCACAGGCCACCACTTCGCGTGCGCCCGCCTTGACGGCGGCAATCCCGGCCACGCCGGAGCCGGCGCCGAAGTCCAGTACGCGTTTGTCGGCAACCCACTCGGGGTTGGCCGCCAGATATCGCGCCAGTGCCAGGCCGCTGGCCCAGCAGAAACTCCAGTAGGGCGGCTCATGCAGGATACGCCGGGTTTCTTCCTGGCTGAATTCGCGGTCCATGTTGTCCGCATCCAGCAGCCACAATGACAACTCGGTGCCCGGCAGCGGGCAGGGCACCAGTTGGGCGTCGCCGATCAGCTCGCTGAGGGCGCGCTGCAGAGGCAGCGGTGGCGTCATGGTGCCTTGACGAGTTGCAAGGGACCGGTGGTCTGGGTAATCGCCTGGGTGATACGCACGGCAGGCAGGTGCAGGATCAATTGACCGGACTGGCTGGCGCGGCCGCGTAATTCAACCCGCGCACCGGCCGGGAACGCCTCGGGGTTGAAGCGCAGGCGGAAGGCCAGGGGCTTGCCGTTGGCGGACAACACGCTGCTGGCGAGCAATTGTTGCGGGCGGTTGCGCTCATCGATCACCAGCAGTGCCAATTCGACTTCGGCATTGGCCGGCACGCCGTTGAGGATGCCGCTGATTTCCCGCTGATACGCCGGCAAGGGGCCAAGGTCTTCAATACCCGGGACTTTTTTCTCTTGGGCTGGTGTCGGTTGAGGCGCGGTCGGCTTGGGGGCTTCGCTGCTGCAGGCGACCAGAAAACTGAACAGGCCGAGTAAAACCAGTGGTCGTAACTGCATGTACGGCTCCAGAAGTGACAAAATCCGTGGTTTGAAAATCAAGAAACATAATAGCCCGCCTATATACCGTAAAGGCTATGGCTTGTCTTGCCACGGGGATGCGCTACCATGGCCCTCCCTTTTTTTGTTGCCTGCCACCATGCACTGTCCCTTCTGCGGTGCCAACGACACCAAGGTCATTGATTCGCGTCTGGTCGCCGAGGGCGATCAAGTGCGTCGCCGGCGCGAATGCCTGGCCTGCGGTGAACGTTTCACCACCTTCGAAACCGCCGAACTGGTATTGCCGCGTCTGATCAAGTCCGACGGCAGCCGCCAGCCTTTCGACGAAGACAAACTGCGCGCCGGTATGCAGCGCGCCCTGGAAAAACGCCCGGTGAGTGTCGAGCGGCTGGAGGCGGCGCTGGTGCACATCAAGCACAAGCTGCGCGCCACCGGCGAGCGCGAGGTCAAGAGCCTGGTGGTTGGAGAACTGGTGATGGGCGAGCTGCAAAAGCTCGACGAAGTCGCCTATATCCGTTTCGCCTCGGTGTATCGACGCTTCCAGGACCTCAATGAGTTCCGCGAAGAGATCGACCGCCTGGCCCGTGAGCCGGTCAAAGAATGAACCCGTCTTCCACTGCCGAGCAGGCTGTCCTCGACGCTCATTACATGGCCCGCGCCCTGGAACTGGCGCGCAAGGGCCTGTACACCACCCACCCCAACCCGCGTGTAGGCTGCGTGATCGTGCGCGATGGGCAGGTGGTCGGCGAAGGCTGGCATGAGCGCACCGGCGAACCCCACGCCGAGCCCAACGCCCTGCGCGCCGCCGGCGACAAGGCGCGTGGCGCCACGGTGTACGTGACCCTTGAACCCTGCAGCCATCATGGGCGTACCCCGCCGTGTGCGGATGCATTGGTGAGTGCCGGTGTGGCGCGTGTCGTCGCCGGGATGCAGGACCCGAACCCGGAAGTGGCCGGGCGTGGCATGCAGCGCCTGGCTCAGGCCGGTATCGAGGTGCAGAGCGGTGTGCTGGAAGCACAGGCGCGTGCACTGAACCCGGGCTTCCTCAAACGCATGGAGCACGGCCTGCCGTTTGTGCGGGTCAAGCTGGCAATGAGCCTGGACGGCCGCACCGCCATGGCCAGCGGCGAAAGCCAATGGATCACCGGCTCGGCTGCCCGCGCCGCCGTGCAACGCCTGCGTGCCGAAGCCAGTGTGGTGCTGACCGGCGCCGACACCGTGTTAGCCGACGGCGCCCGCCTGACCGTGCGTGCTGCCGAACTGGGCCTGGATGAGGCGACCACCGCTTTGGCCATGTCGCGTCCGCCCTTGCGCGTGCTGATCGACGGCCGCCTGCGCGTGCCGCTTAACGCGCCGTTCTTCAAGGCCGGCCCGGCCCTGGTCATCACCTGCGTCACTCCGGAGAATCAGTTCCCGCGGGGCCCTGAATGCCTGGTGGTGCCGGGGGTTGATGGCCAGGTCGACCTGCGTTCGGCCCTGGTTGCCCTGGCCGCGCGTGGCGCCAACGAGGTGCTGGTGGAGGCCGGTCCGAGCCTGGCAGGCGCCTTCGCCCAGCAGGGGCTGGTGGACGAGTACGTGATTTTCGTCGCCGGCAAGTTCCTTGGCTCCGCCGCCCGGCCTTTGTTGGACTGGCCGCTTGAGAAACTGGCGGATGCCCCCCAACTCAAGATCACTGAAATGCGCGCTGTGGGCGACGACTGGCGAGTCACTGCCATTCCTTTGCCAGTAGCGAGCGTATAATTTCCGGCCTGCGCCCGGCGCAGCCCTGTTTTCCTGGAGAAGGCCATGTTCACCGGCATTATCGAATCCATCGGCAGCATCCGCGCCATGACCCCAAAAGGCGGCGATGTACGCCTGCTGGTTGATACCGGCAAGCTCGACCTCGGCGACGTCAAGCTGGGCGACAGCATCGCCGTCAACGGCGTATGCCTGACGGTCATCGAATTGCCGGGCAACGGCTTTGCCGCCGACGTCAGCCGGGAAACCCTGGACTGCACGGCGATGAATGACCTCAAGGCGGGCAGCCCGGTCAACCTGGAAAAAGCCCTGACGCCCACCACCCGCCTGGGCGGTCACCTGGTCAGCGGCCATGTCGACGGCGTCGGCGAAGTGGTGGCGCGCAGCGAAAACGCACGTGCCGTGGAATTTCGCATCCGGGCTCCCAAAGAGCTGGCCAAGTACATCGCCCATAAAGGCTCGATCACCGTCGATGGCACCAGCCTGACCGTTAACGCGGTAAATGGCGCCGAGTTTGAATTGACCATCATTCCCCACACCCTCAGCGAAACGATCATGGCCTCGTACCAGCCGGGTCGCCGGGTGAACCTGGAAGTGGACTTGCTGGCCCGTTATCTGGAGCGCCTGTTACTGGGCGAAAAGGCCGCAGAGCCATCGTCCGGGAACATCACTGAAAGTTTTCTGGCCGCTAACGGCTACCTGAAATCCTGACCAAGGGGGTGCCGCGTGGCGCTCAATAGCATCGAAGAACTGGTTGAAGACATCCGCCAAGGCAAGATGGTCATCCTGATGGATGACGAAGACCGTGAAAACGAAGGCGACATCATCATGGCCGCCGAGGCCTGCCAGCCTGAGCACATCAACTTCATGGCCAAGCACGCCCGCGGGCTGATCTGCATGCCCATGAGCCGCGAGCGCTGCGAGTTGCTCAAGCTGCCGTTGATGGCGCCGCGCAACGGCTCGGGTTTCGGCACCAAGTTCACGGTTTCCATTGAGGCGACCACCGGCGTCACCACCGGTATCTCCGCCGCTGACCGCGCACGCACCGTGCAAGCCGCCGCCGCCAAAGACGCCAAGGCGGAGGACATTGTCAGCCCGGGTCACATTTTCCCGTTGATGGCCCAGCCGGGTGGCACCCTGGCACGTGCCGGCCACACCGAGGCGGCCTGCGACCTGGCGCGCATGGCCGGTTTTGAGCCGAGCGGGGTGATCTGCGAGGTGATGAACGACGACGGCACCATGGCCCGTCGTCCTGAGCTGGAAGCTTTTGCCGCCGAGCACAACCTCAAGATCGGCACCATTGCCGACCTGATTCACTACCGCATGATCCACGAACGTACCGTTCAGCGGATTGCCGAGCAGCCTCTGGACAGCGAGCTGGGCCAATTCAATTTGGTGACCTACCGTGATTCAGTGGAAGGCGACGTGCACATGGCCCTGACCCTGGGCAACATCTGCGCCGAAGAACCGACCCTGGTGCGGGTGCACAACATGGACCCGCTGCGTGACTTGCTGATGGTCAAGCAACCGGGGCGCTGGAGCCTGCGGGCCGCCATGGCTGCGGTTTCCGAGGCAGGCAGCGGTGTGGTGCTGCTGCTCGGTCACCCGCTCGATGGCGATGTGCTGCTGGCGCATATCCGCGAAACCGCCGACCACGCACCGGTGAAAAAACCGACCACCTACAGCATCGTCGGTGCCGGTTCGCAGATCCTGCGTGACCTCGGTGTGCGCAAAATGCGGCTGATGAGTGCACCGATGAAATTTAATGCGATATCCGGTTTCGACCTGGAAGTTGTAGAATACGTGCCCTCCGAATAAAGGCCGGCGATTTTTGCCCCTTGTTCGCGGTTAAATCATCACTAAGGGGCGCCTTTTTCGCGTCCCGGCTCTTTAAGAGATTTATCGAATGACCCTGAAGACCATCGAAGGTACCTTCATCGCCCCCAAAGGCCGCTATGCCCTGGTGGTTGGCCGCTTCAACAGCTTCGTGGTTGAAAGCCTGGTAAGCGGTGCCGTGGACGCCCTGGTTCGCCACGGTGTGAGCGAAAGCGACATCACCCTCATCCGTGCCCCTGGCGCCTTCGAAATTCCGCTGGTTGCGCAAAAAGTCGCACAGCAGGGCGAATACGCGGCGATCATCGCCCTGGGCGCGGTCATTCGTGGCGGTACTCCGCATTTCGAATACGTGGCTGGCGAATGCACCAAGGGCCTGGCCCAGGTGTCCATGGAATTCGGCGTACCGGTTGCCTTCGGCGTGCTGACCGTTGACTCCATCGAGCAAGCCATCGAGCGCTCCGGCACCAAGGCCGGTAACAAAGGCGCCGAAGCTGCCCTGTCCGCCCTGGAAATGGTCAGCCTGCTGTCGCAGTTGGAGGCCAAGTGATTTCCGACGAGAGCGATCGTTTCAACCCACGCGACCCACGCCCAGCGGACGCCGGCAAGCCATCGAAGAACGAGAAGCGTCGTGCTGCTCGTCAGCTGGCGACCCAGGCGCTGTACCAGCGCCACCTGGCGGGTGCTTCGTTGAACGAAATCGAAGCGCAGTTTCGCGTCGACAACGATTTTACCTTTGCCGACCTGCCGTACTTCCACGACATCCTGCACGGCGTGCATGCCCACCTGACCGAGATCGATGCGGCCCTGGCACCGTGCCTGGACCTGACCATCGAAGAGCTGGACCCGGTTGAACTGTGCGTGATGCGCTTGTCGGCCTGGGAACTGCTCTATCGCGTTGACGTACCGTACCGCGTGGTGATCAACGAAGGCATCGAGCTGGCGAAAGTCTACGGTTCGACCGACGGCCACAAGTTCGTCAACGGCGTGCTCGACAAACTGGCCCCGCGCCTGCGTGAAGCTGAAGTGAAGGAACACAAGCGCTGATCTGCGCTTGAGTCCCTGATGGGTGAGTTCGAGCTGATCCGCAACTACTTCGCCGCCGCGCCCTGTGCGCAAGGCGGCGAAGGCATTGCCTTGGGGATCGGCGACGACTGCGCCTTGCTGGCGCTCCCGCTTGGGGAGCAGTTGGCAATCTCCACGGATACGTTGGTGGCCGGCGTGCATTTTGCCGACCCTTGCGATCCGTTCCTGCTCGGCCAGCGCTCGTTGGCTGTGGCGGTGAGCGACCTGGCTGCCATGGGCGCCAACCCTCTCGCGTTTACCCTTGCCTTGACGACGCCGACGGTCGATGCCGATTGGCTGCAACGCTATGCCCAGGGTTTGAACGCCATGGCCCAACGCTGCGGTGTGAGCCTGGTGGGTGGCGACACCACCCGTGGGCCGCTGAGCCTGACCCTCACGGTATTGGGGCGTGTCCCGGCTGGGCAGGCGTTGACGCGCAGCGGGGCACGGCCGGGTGACCTGCTGTGTGTGGGCGGTGAGTTGGGCGACGCTGCTGGTGCCTTGCCGCTGGTGCTGGGCCAACGCAGTGCCCAGGCGGCCATCGCCGATCCGTTGCTGGCGCATTACTGGTCGCCGCAACCGCAGCTGGCCTTGGGGCTGGCGTTACGGGGCAAGGCCACGTCTGCGATGGATATCTCCGACGGGCTGCTGGCGGATTGCGGGCATATTGCCAAGGCGTCATCTGTCGGCCTGTTGGTCGAGCGTCAGAAGCTGCCACTGTCCACGGCCTTGCTGGCGTTTGTCGGCGATGACGAGGCGCGTGTGGCCGCCTTGAGTGGCGGCGACGACTATGTGCTGGTATTTACCTTGCCACCGGCCCAGTTGGCGCCGCTGCAGGCCGACGGCTGGCCGATCCATGTGATCGGTCGGGTCGAGGCGGGGCAGGGCGTGAAGCTGCTCGATGTAAACGGGCAGGACATCACCCCGGCCGTTCGGGGCTATCAGCATTTTTGCGAAACGCCATGAACCGGCGAGCTGCGCTACCCTTTATACGGTCCACACTGTGTTGGAGACCGTCACCATGCCTATGCGTCACTGGCTGCTGATTGCGTTGTGTGCCGTCGCCCCGCTGGTGCCGGCGGATGAAGCGTCGCCCCCAGGCAAGATCATGCTGGCCAGCGAGGAATGGAACGACTACACCAACGCGGATGGTACGGGGCTGGCCTGGGACGTGTTGCGCCAGATCTTCGAGCCGGCAGGCATCACCTTGCAACGCCGCAGCGTGCCTTATACCCGCTCGGTCGGCCTGGCCCAGCGCGGCGAAGTGGATGGCTGGGTGGGGTCCTACCGCAACGAAGCCGATGGCGTGCTGTACCCCCGCTGGCACTTTGATTCGGATCACATCTACGCCCTCGGGCTGGCCACCGCGCCGACACCGGGTATCGCCACGCTGGGCAACTATCGTCTGGCCTGGGTGCGTGGCTACAAATATGAGGCGTACCTGCCCAATGTGAAGCGCTTCCACCCGATTGAGCGGCGCAGCGGCATTCTGCCGATGCTGCAATACGGCCGTGCCGACTTTTATATCGATGCGCTCCCCGAAGCCCAATACATCCTGGCTCAGGCAGACGACCCCACACAATTCAAGCTCACCCATATCGCCGAACTGCCGGTGTACGTAGGCTTCGCCGATAACGAGCGGGGGCGTGCCCTGATGACGGTGTATGACCAGCGCATCGCTGTCCTGGTCAAAAGTGGTGAGCTGAAGCCGATTTTTGCGCGCTGGAAACAGCCCTATCCGTTCTGACCTGCATAGAACCAGGATGAAGGCCAATCGAACCGATTGATCTTTATCAGCGATAATTCAGCTTAAGCGTCTGTAGGAACCTGCTGTTACAATGACCGCCTTTGTGAAATCTAGAAATCAGGAGCACACGGTGCCCGTCGTTTTCGTCGCCGCTTCCAAGCTGCCTACCCCTTTTGCCACGTTCACCATGAACGGCTTCCTTGAAGAGGCCACCGGTCGCGAGCACGTTGTGCTCAGCCTGGGTGACATCGCCGACGGCGCGCCGGTGCTGGGCCGTGTGCATTCTGAGTGCCTGACCGGTGACGCACTGTTCAGCCAGCGTTGTGACTGCGGTTCGCAATTGGAAGCCGCTTTGCGCGCCATCGCCCGTGAAGGCCGTGGCGTGTTGTTGTACCTGCGTCAGGAAGGCCGCGGTATTGGCCTGATGAACAAGATCCGCGCCTATGAATTGCAGGACGGCGGCGCCGATACGGTGGAAGCCAACGAGCGCCTGGGCTTTGCCGCCGACCAGCGTGACTACGCCATCTGCCTGCCGATGCTGGAGCATCTGGGCGTGAAATCCCTGCGCCTGATGACCAACAACCCGCGCAAGGTCAAAGCCTTGACCGAGATGGGCATCACTGTGGCCGAGCGTGTGCCGCTGCACACGGGGCACAACCCGCACAACAAGCTCTACCTGGCGACCAAGGCCAGCAAACTCGACCACATGATGGGCAACGAACATCAGGGCGAGGTCGACCGCGCGTGACCCGTGGCCAGGTAAAGCGGCGGCTGTCCTTCAATTGGTGGCAGTACCTGGCCCTGGCGTTGCTGCCCTTGTTCGTGATCAACCTGCTGTTCAGCCAGGCCGAACCCATGCTGTCGGTGCTGGCCATGCCGTTTTTTATCGCCGGCGTGGCCTCGATGTTTCTGAGCCTGCGCTACTTCAACGGCTATAAACACGCGCTGATCGCCACCTCTAAAGCCCTCGACACCCCCGATGAACCGGCCGCCTGGATTACCCTCGCGGCGCGTCGACGCACGGCGTTGATGGTGGCTGCCCTGCCGGCCTGGATCGGTACGCTGGCGGTATTCGTGGGCCTGGAAGCCGTGCCGTTGTGTTTGCTGGCACTCTCGACCCTGGTGTTGTTCTACCTTTATCGCATCCCGCGTCAGCTGGGATGAGGCGTCATTGGCTGGCGGTGCTGCTGCTGGCATTCAGTGTGCCGGGGCTGGCCGTTGAACGGGTGGTCAGCCTGGCGCCATCTCTCTCTGAAATCGTCGTGGAACTGGGGGCGGCCGACCTGCTGGTGGGCGTGCTCGACGGCGGCGAACGTCCTGCTGCATTGGCCAAGGTGCCCTCGGTCGGGCATTACGGCCAACTGGATATGGAGCGCCTGCTCAGCCTCAAGCCGGACCTGATCCTGCTGTGGCCCGGCAGCATCGGCCCGGCCCAGCGTGAGCAACTGCAACGCCTGAATATCCCCGTGTATGTCGCCGAACCCCACAGCCTTGAGCAACTGACCGGCCAAATCCAAGCCATCGCCGAGCAGTTGGGGCGGGCCGAGGCGGGCCGGCAGTTGGCGGGGCAGTTGCATAAGCGCTTGGCCGACCTGCGCCAGAGCTACCAACGGGCCGAGCCGCTGCGGGTGTTTTATCAGGTGTGGAACCCGCCGCTGTATACCGTCGGTGGCGGGCAGATCATCAGCGATGCGTTGAGTGTGTGCGGTGCGCGCAATGTGTTCGATGACCTCAAGCTGCCCGCGCCGCAAGTCAGCATCGAGTCGGTGTTGCAGCGCAATCCCGAGGTGATCCTGGTCGGCGATCAACTTCAGTTGGAAGCATGGAAAGCATGGCCTCAAGTCGCCGCAGTGGCGCAGGGGCGGTTGCTGGTGGTGCCGGACAAGGGCCTTGAGCGGCCCAGCGGGCAGATGCTGGAGGCGGTGGCGCGCTTGTGTGAGGTGCTTGCCCGTTAGAGTTCCGGAGTCCAGGTGACGCCAAACATCAGCGTCCGACCTTCTTCGCGGTAGCCATATTGCTGGCCTTGATACTGATACAACGCCCGGCTGTAGCGTTTATCCAGCAGGTTATCGAGCTTCATGTTCAGCGCGATTTCACGGCTCATGGCCCAACTGGCGCGTAACCCGAGCAGTCCATAGCCGCCCAACGGGTGTTGGTTCTTCGGGTCGTCGTAGCTGCTGCTGACGGCTTGCCAGCTGGCGCCTACGCCGAAACGCTCGAATTGCCGATCCAGGTCCAGGCTCAGGGTACGCCGGGCGCGACGTGCCAAGGTGCGCCCGGTATCGCGGTCGCGTGGGTCAATCATGGCCAGGCCCAGGCTGCCTTGCCAGCCGAACAGATCCTGCCTGAGTGTGGCTTCGAAGCCATTGATGCGTGCCGAACTGACGTTTTGCGGGCCGTCGCTGCCGAACACGATCGCGTCCTGGATATCGGTGCGGTACAGCGAAGCTTCCAGGCGGGCGGTGTCGCTGAGTTGGCTGCGCCACTGCACTTCGTAACTTTTCGAGGTTTCGGGGCGCAGGTTCGGGTTGCTGTTTTTAAAGCCGTATTCGTCCGGGTAGTACAGGTCATTGAACGTCGGGGCGCGAAACCCCTCGCTGTAACTGAACAGCAGGTCGTTGTCCGGGTTGACGGGCAGGGTCAAGCTGCCGCTCCAGCTGTTGTGGCCGCCGAACTGCTGGTTCTGGTCGCGACGCAGGCCCAGCTCGGTGGAAAAGTACCGCGCTGCAAAGCGATGCTGGATAAACACCGCACGGTTCCAGCGGCTGTCTTCGGCGAGCGCGGTGCTGCTGTTGACCTGATCTTCGTAGCCATCGGCGCCCAGGATCAGGCTGTTCTGATCATTGAGGGTCAGGTCGTTCTGCCAGTTCAGCGAATTGCGGTAGGTGTTGAACACACTGCGTTCATCGCTGAGTTTATCCAGCGAATCTTCGCGGTTTTCGCTGTGGCCCAGTTCGACGCGGGACTTCCAGGTGTCGTTGATCCGCGCGTCGATAAAGCTGCTGACGTTACTGACGCTGAAGTCGGTGTAGGGTTTCTGTTGGAAACTCTGGAAGGTGGTCGAGTCATAGCGACCAAACGGGTTGTCGTACGCGCTTTTGCCACGGTTATCCAACACGTTGATGCCGGCGTCGACCTGGTCGCTGAAGGCGTGGCTCAGGCTGAAACTGAGGGCCTGGTTGCGATAGGCATCATGATCGCCATCGCTGGGGTAGGAGGTGTAGGTGCGGTTGATCCCGGCGGTGTCATCCAGGCTGGCGCCGAGGTTGAAGCGGGTCTGCGAATCGCCCCCGGACACTCCCAGGCTGCGTTCCCACGTCTGGCGGCTGCCGAAGCCCAGGTGAAGGCGCGGTTGCAGACCGGACGTCGTATTGCGCCGGGTGAAGATCTGAATCACCCCGCCAATGGCATCACTGCCGTAGATCGCCGAGCGTGAGCCTCGCAGCACCTCGACGCGCTCGATCTGCTCGATATTGAGGTATTGCAGGTTGCTGGTGCCAGTGGTGGAACTGCTGATGCGTTGGCCATCCACCAGCACCAGGCTCTGGGCGGTGGAGGTCCCCCGAATGTAAACGTTGGTCGCGCTGCCGCGGCCACCACTCTGTGCTACCTGCACACCCGGCACGCGGCTCAGCAAGTCGCTCACGCTGCCGGGCTGCAAGCGGTCGATGTCGTCGCGGGTGAAGACTGTGTTGGCGGTGCTGCTGTCACTACGCGCCTGGACCTGGCGGTTGGCGCTGATGACCACGTCGGGGAGTTTCAGGGCGTCGTCGCGGGTGTCGGCGAGCAGGTCGCAGGCGGGCAGAAGCAGCAGGGCGAAGTACAGGCGTTTCATGATCTGTCCGTAGATTTGAAGTGAACACCCATCAAATGTGGGAAGGGGCTTGCTCCCGATTGCAGTGTGTCAGTCTCAGTATCTATGACTGATCCACCGCTATCGGGAGCAAGCCCCCTCCCACTATTTGATGCTTGTTACAGGCCCAGCAGCGTCATGCGCTCACGCACCGCTGCCTCGATACCGGCTTCATCCAGCCCGCACTCAGCCAGCATCTGCGCCGGCTTGGCATGTTCGACGTACACATCCGGCAAACCCAGGTGCAGTACCGACTTGAGCACATTCTCCCGCGCCAGGAACTCGCTGACCGCCGCGCCCGCACCGCCCATGATGGCGTTCTCTTCGAGGGTCACCAGCAGCTCATGGCTACCGGCGATCTCGCGCACGAGTGCTTCATCCAGCGGCTTGACGAAACGCATGTCGACCACGGTGGCGTCGATCTTTTCGGCCACTTTCAAGGCTTCGGCCAATTGCACGCCAAACACCAGGAATGCCGTCTGGCGGCCTTGGCGGCGCACGATGCCCTTGCCGATCTCGATCGGTTCCAGGTCCTTCTCGATCAGCGCATTCGGGCCCGTGCCGCGTGGGTAACGCACTGCAGCCGGGCCGTTGTACAGGTGGCCGGTGCTGAGCATTTTGCGCAGTTCGTTCTCGTCGCTTGGCGTCATCACCAGCATGCCGGGGATGCAACGCAGGTACGACAGATCGAAACTGCCGGCGTGGGTCGGGCCGTCTTCGCCCACCAGGCCGGCGCGGTCGATGGCGAACAAGACGTCGAGATTCTGCACGGCCACATCGTGGACGAGTTGGTCGTAACCGCGCTGCAGGAACGTCGAGTAGATCGCCACCACGGGCTTGGCGCCTTCACAGGCCATGCCGGCGGCGAAGGTGACCGCGTGCTGCTCGGCAATCGCCACGTCGAAGTAACGCAGCGGGAAACGCTCGCTGAACGCCACCAGGTCGGAGCCTTCCTTCATGGCTGGGGTAATGCCCACCAGGCGTGGGTCGGCGGCGGCCATGTCGCACAGCCATTCGCCAAATACCCCGGAATACTTAGGCCCGCTGGCCTTTTTCGGCGCAGCGGCGGGGGCGTCCAGTGGCTCCAGCTTGGTGATCGCGTGGTAACCGATCGGGTCGACTTCCGCCGGCGCGAAGCCTTTGCCCTTCTTGGTGACGATATGCAGGAACTGCGGGCCCTTGAGGTCGCGCATATTGCGCAGCGTGGCGATCAGGGTCGGCAGGTCGTGGCCGTCGATGGGGCCGATGTAATTCCAGCCCAGCTCTTCGAACAGGGTGCCAGGCACCAGCATGCCCTTGGCGTACTCTTCGGTGCGCCGGGCAATTTCCCACGCGCCCGGCAGGCGCGAGAGCACCTTCTTGCTGCCTTCACGCATGCTCGCGTAAGTACGGCTGGAGAGGATTTTGGCCAGGTAGTTGGACAGGCCCCCGACATTGCGCGAGATCGACATGTCGTTGTCGTTGAGGATCACCAGCATATTGGCGTCCACTTCCGGCGCATGGTTCAGCGCCTCGAAGGCCATGCCGGCGGTCAATGCGCCGTCACCAATCACGGCAATCGCCTTGCGCTCGCTGCCTTGCAGGCGGGCGGCAATCGCCATGCCCAGCGCTGCACTGATGGAGGTGCTGGAGTGGCCGACGCCAAAGGTGTCGTACTCGCTCTCGGAGCGACGCGGGAAGGCGGCCACACCGTCCTTCTGGCGCAGCGTGCTCATGCGCTCGCGACGACCGGTCAGGATTTTATGCGGATACGCCTGGTGGCCCACGTCCCACACCAGCCGGTCGTCCGGGGTGTCGAACACGTAATGCAGGGCGATGGTCAGCTCGATAACGCCCAGCCCGGCACCGAAATGCCCACCGGTCTGGCCGACCGTGTAGAGCAATTCCAGGCGCAACTCATCGGCCAGGGTTTCCAGCTCGGCTTCACCCAGTCGACGCAGGCCGTCCGGCGTGGCAGCACGGTCGAGCAGGGGCGTGGACGGGCGCTTGCGGGGAATCTCTTGAAACGTCGTGGGCATCAGGCGAATCGTTATAGGTATAAAAGAGGCGGCAGTTTACCTCAAGCATCGCCAACTGCCCACGCGAAGCGCCGAACTTGGCTGATTAGGCGGCGCGAATGGCCGCACTTGCTCAGTTGCGGCTCAGTGGCGGCGTTCGACGATATACCGCGCCAGGTCGCGCAGCGGCTCGGCGGCCGCGTCGAAAGGTCGCAGGGCCTCCAGGGCTTGGTCGCGCAGTTCCAGGGCATAGACCTTGGCGGCTTCAAGGCCGAGCAGGGACGGATAAGTCGGTTTGTCCCGGGCGATATCGGCACCTTGGCGTTTGCCCAGGGTGGCGGTGTCACTTTCCACATCCAGAATGTCGTCCTGCACCTGGAACGCCAGGCCGATGGCCCGGGAGTAGGTCTGCAGGGCCGCCAATTGCGCAGCTTGCGCGCGGCCACTGGCCAGGGCGCCCAGGTGCACGGCAGCTTCGATCAGCGCGCCGGTCTTGTGGCGATGCATGTGTTCCAGGGCGTGCTGGTCCAGCTTGAGGCTGACGGAGCCCATGTCGATGGCTTGCCCGCCGACCATGCCGGCCGGGCCGGCGGCGTGGGCGAGTGTGGTCACCATGCGCAGGCGGATCTCGGCATTCACGCTGCTCAAGCGCGGGTCCAGCAAGGCGCTGAACGCCAGGCTCTGCAGGCCATCACCGGCCAGAATCGCATAGGCCTCATCAAAGGCTTTGTGAGTCGTCGGTTGGCCGCGACGCAGATCGTCGTCGTCCATGGCCGGCAAATCGTCATGCACCAGGGAGTAGGCGTGAATCAGTTCCACCGCACACGCCGCGCCATTGGCCTCCTCGGCCGGAGCGCCCAGGGCTTCACAGGCGGCATAGGCCAGCAATGGGCGCACGCGCTTGCCGCCATTCATCACGCTGTAGCGCATGGCGGCATACAGGCGGTCCATTTCCGGGCTGGGCGCAACAAACAAGGGCTCCAGCGCCGCGTTGACCCGGGCTTGGCTACTGGCCTGATACGCGTCGATCATTCCGGCTGTTCCGCATCGAAAGGTTCCTCGGCCAACTCCCCGTCACGTTCCAGCAGCACTTGCACCTTCTGCTCCGCCTGCGCCAACGCGCTCTGGCAGTCGCGAGTCAGGCCGATGCCTTGCTCAAACGCCGTCAACGAGTCTTCCAGCGACAACTCGCCGTTCTCCAGACGCTCGACCAGGGCTTGCAGGTCGGCGAGGGATTGTTCGAAATCGAGTGCAACTTTTTTGCGGGCCATGGCGGCTATTCCGGTAGACGGTAAACCGGCGCGACACTAGCAGACATGGGGGATTGGGGCAAATGAGTGGGGCGCTGTTCAATCTTTCCCATTGTTGATTTGATAGCGTGTGCTGCGGCCTCCACCGGGCAATCGCACCAGGCAGCCGGTTTCCAGCAGATCAGCCAGGTGACGCGTCGCCGTGGCTTTTGACACCTTGGCGACGGCTTGGTACTGAGCGGCGCTGATCCCGTGCTCAAAGCCCTTTTCACCGCCGTCGAGCAGGCGGTTGAGCACCTTGATCTGTTCGGCGGACAACGCGAGGTCGCGGTGCTGCTGCCAGAAACGGCTTTTGTCCAATACCCGATCAATCCGAGCCATCGCCTGCTGCAGGCTGTTCAACAGGGTTTTGAGGAACCATTCCAGCCAGTCGGTGATATCCAGCGTGGCCTTCTGACTGGACTCCAGTGCGTGGTAATAACCGGCGCGGTCCTCGAGAATGCTGGCCGACATTGCGTAAAAACGGATGGCTTGGTGCTCGCCCTGGGCCAACGCCAAATCCGTGATGGCACGGGTCAGGCGACCGTTGCCGTCATCGAATGGGTGCAGCGTGACAAACCAGAAATGCGCCACGCCGGCGCGGACCAGTGGGTCCAGTTCCGGTTGATTACGACTGCTTTCAAACCATTCCAGGAACTCCTCCAGCGCTTGCTCAAGGCCCAGGCGTGGCGGCGCCTCGAAATGCACGGTCGGTCGGTCAAGCCGGCCCGATACCACCTGCATGGGCTCATCCCCGCGCAGTGCACCTATATTCAATGCGCGGGCGGCAAAGCCTGCCTCGGGTGCCGGAAACAATAAGTGGTGCCAATTCAATAGACGCGAGAGGGTGAATGGCTGCGCGAATGGTTGAGTGGCATCCATCATCAGTTCAGCAAGGCCCTCGCTGCGACGGCTGACCTGCCCGTCTGTCATTGCCTCCAGGCCCATCCGTCGTGCCAGGGACGAACGCACCGAACCCACATTCAACTGTTCCCCCTCGATGGCCGAAGAGGTCAGGATGTTTTGCAGCAACGCATCCAGCGCATTCTGCGCACTGACCGTTTGGCTGACTGTACCGAGCATACCCAGCAGCTTGCCTTGCGCTTGCCCGCACTCGCGCAACAAGGCGGCCAGGCGTCCCGGTTGCCAGTGGAAATGCGGCCAATCGTGGTGTTGCCAGATCCAGAGCGGGTGATCCATGGAGAGATACCTGAGCGTGTGAGCCGAATAAAAACGCTATTCGGCTCATTATGTGAGCCGATTGTGCATTCTATTCGGCTCATCGTCCACTCAGGCAGGGGCTGTGGCCGATTGAGAGCAACGGCCGTGTGCGTTTTTTAATTGGGCTTCGAACTCGAGCAGCCCCGTCTGCATCTTTTGCAGTGCAGCCATCTGTACGGCCAACTCGCGTTTCTTATTGTTGATGGCCTGTTCCGCCCGTTCCCAAGGCAATGCGTCACCCTGGTGGCCCTGAAGGATTTCCTGCAATTCCTTGAGTTTGAACCCCAGCTGTTGCGCGCACTTGATAAACATCAGCAACTCAACGCTCTGCTCCGAATAGACCCGGTATTGGCCTTGGCGCTGCGGTTCTGGCAGCAGCCCAATCGCCTCATAGTGACGGATCGCCTTGATGGTCGTGCCTGACAACTGCGCGGCTTTGCCGATGTACATGAAAACTCCCTTTTCCTATTAAAGCGCCGGCCTGTTTCAGCCACTTGTCCCGCTGCGCCGCAGTAGAGCCCAGCACCGGCCCGAACTGCAACGTCTTGACCGGCTTGATGCCGCAAAACGCCAGTGTGGTCTTGCACATCTGATGGATGCCCGGCATGCGATAGAACCAGCGGTAATACCAGGGTGGTGTGTCCAGGGTCACCAACAAGTGTGCGGTCCGGCCCTGCAGCAGCTTGTCAGGGAACGCCTTGCCGGCTCGGTATTTGAAGGCGAAGCCGGACAGGAACACGCGATCGATGAAGCCCTTCATCAAGGCGGGGATGCCGCCCCACCAGACCGGGAAAACAAACGTCAGATGGTTGGCCCAAAGGATGTCGCATTGTGCGCTGAGCAGGTCGAGCTCCAGTGGTTGGGCCTGGCTGTAGCCGTGGTGCAGGACGGGGTCGAAAGCCAGCTCCCCCAGGCGCAACACGCGTACTTCATGGCCGGCGGCTTTTGCGGCATGGATGTAGGCGTCGGCCAGGGCCGAACAGAAGCTGGCGTTAGAAGGGTGGCCGAGAATAACCAGGGTGCGCGGCGGCATGAGGTGAGGTCCTGAACAGGGTGTTTCAGGGTAAGGGTTGCCGTATAGGGGAGAGTCAAGCGTGGGGTCCGCAATGCGCCGATTTGTCAGTGCCAGCAGGACGTTTCGGTAATCCTTGGAAGGCTGTTCCTGAACCGCCCTTGGCCCCTTGTGACAGCCAATCCCCCTGACTAGCCTGCCTCAAAACTCAACGAGTGAAACGGCATGAGCGAAACCTGTACCGGCTTGACCACGCCTCCAGCGGGCTACAGCGACTGGCTGACGGACCTGAAAGGTCGTATTCACGCGGCGCAACAGCGCGCCACACTGGCGGTCAATCGGGAGCTGGTGTTGCTCTATTGGCAGATTGGCCACGACATCTTGACCCGCCAGGCCGAGCAAGGGTGGGGGAGCAAAGTCATTGATCGCCTGGCCCAGGATTTGCGCACGGCTTTTCCCCGCATGAAGGGGTTCTCACCGCGAAATCTCAAGTACATGCGCGCTTTTGCCGAGGCGTGGCCAGACTCGGAATTTGTGCAAGAGGTGCTTGCACAATTGCCTTGGTATCACCAACTTGCGCTACTGGACAAACTCCCCAGCCCCGAAACCCGGCGCTGGTATATCGCCCAGGCAATCGAGCACAACTGGTCGCGTAATACCCTGGCCATGCAGATCGAAAACCGATTGCTGGAACGCAGTGGCAAGGCTGTCAGCAACTTCGAATATCACCTGCCCAAGCCGCAATCCGACCTGGCGCGGGAATCGCTAAAAGATCCCTATCGTTTCGATTTCCTCAGCCTGGGCCTGGACGCGCAGGAGCGTGACATCGAAAACGCCTTGATCAAGCACGTCACCGATTTCTTGTTGGAGCTCGGTGCGGGTTTCGCCTTCGTCGGCCAGCAGGTATTGCTGGACGTCGGCGGCGATGAGTTCTTCGTCGACCTGTTGTTCTATCACTTGAAGCTGCGCTGCTACGTGGTGATAGAACTGAAAGCGGGCAAGTTCAAACCCGAGCACCTGGGGAAGTTGAGCTTTTATCTCGCGGCTGTCGATGCCCAGCTTAAGCATCCACAAGACGGACCCACCATCGGCCTGCTGTTGTGCAAGAGCAAGAACGAAGTCGTCGCCGAATATGCGCTGCGCGACAACAATCGACCGATTGGCGTGGCGCAATACCAGTTGGTTGAGTCGTTGCCCGCAGAGTTGCAAACCAATCTGCCGAGTATCGAGCAGATCGAACGGGAGCTGGCGGGCTGATTGCGAATGGCGAGTTACTCACGAAAAAAGCCTGCTGTTCAAGGCAGGCTTAGTGGTGCAGCGGTTGACTCAGTCCTTGCGCGCCGTCAGCGCCGAATAACTATTCATCAAGTTGCGATAGTTAGGGATGCGCTGGGACAACAGGTTCCCCAGCCCTTCAATGTCGTTGCGCCAGTCGCGGTGCAGCTCACACGCCACCGAGAACCAGTTCATCAACTGCGCCCCGGCTTGGGTCATCCGGCTCCACGCCGCTTGCTGCACCGTGGTGTTGAACGTACCGGACGCATCGGTGACCACAAACACCTCAAACCCTTCGGCCAATGCCGACAACGTCGGGAACGCTACGCACACATCCGTCACCACACCGGCAATGATGATCTGCTTGCGGCCGGTGGCCTTGATCGCCTTGACGAAATCTTCGTTGTCCCACGCATTGATCTGACCAGGGCGAGCGATGTACGGCGCGTCCGGGAACATTTCCTTCAGCTCCGGCACCAGTGGGCCGTTAGGGCCTTGCTCGAAGCTGGTGGTCAGGATGGTCGGCAGGTTGAAGAACTTGGCCAGGTCGGCCAGGGCGAGCACGTTGTTCTTGAATTCGTTGGGGGAGAAGTCCTGCACCAGAGAGATCAGGCCGGTCTGGTGGTCAACCAGCAGAACGATGGCGTCGTCTTTGTTGAGGCGGTTGTAGGTTGGAGTGCTCATGGTTGAATCCTTTTTGTTTAAGTGGGTTTGGCGTTGCGTTCAACATGGGCACAGATTACTGGGGGAGTGCTGGGCGATAAATCGGCTGAAACAAGTCATACCGTCAACTCAAAAGGGACAATCTTGGATGGCTAAAAATCTCACGCGTGAGCTATTGAGCCCGGCAAGCATTACCTGTAGATTTTTCACGCGTGAGTTTTTCAGAGCGAGGTCAGTGGTATGAACAGCAGCTCTCCATCGAGCCCGTCAGCAGGGCCCGAGACCGATTCAGCAAGCCTTCAGGGAGAGCGCTTGAAACCGTCCGCGAAAAAACCATCGAGCTTCTACATGAAGCAGATGCGCGCGGGCCTGGCGGCCGCCGGTTATGTGAAACACGAGACTTGGGTGCTTCCCGAAAATCGAAGCCTGCTCAAGCAAATGGAGAAACAGCTTCGCCAGCCGATTCTAGCTGGCTCATTCTTGTCGGAGACTTATATGAGCGCAGGTACTAACTGGAACATCGATCGCCTCTTCAGCGCGCTTCAGGGCCTGGACGAGGTGGTCAACAAGGACATCACGCTTTCTCTGCTTCAAGGCTCCGAGTCCAGCATCAAGCTGGAAATGAACGACTTCGGTGGCTTGCCGATTTACATCGCGGTGGTGGGCGAGCAGATCATCGTGGATACCGTGCTGGTCGACGTCGAATCCATCAACGACGTACCCCGGTTCAATGACGCGGTGCTGCGCAGCCGGGAAATGTTCCCGCTGTCTTCCATCGGTATCGAGTCCATGCCTAACGGGCAGGTCGTCTACAACATGTTCGGCGCGTTGAGCTCCGACTCCAGCCTGACCAACATCGTGACCGAGGTGAAAACCCTCGTCGACAACGTGCAGCGCGCCAGCGAAGCCTTTGAACGTTTCTTCAATTAAGTATTCGGGAGTATCCAATGACTCAATCCATCTGGAGCAAACTGTTCACCGCGCTGCGTGGCGGTGCCAACGAAGTCGGCGAATCGATCGTCGATCAGCAAGCCTTGCGCATCCTCGACCAGGAAATCCGCGATGCCGACAGCGCCCTGGCCAACGCCAAGCGTGAACTGGTCAGCATCATGGCCAAGCACAAACTGGCGACTGATCGCGTCAATGAGTACAACGCCAAGATCTCTGACCTGGAGTCCAAGGCGATGGCCGCGATCCAGGCCAATCGTGAAGACCTGGCCCTTGAAGTGGCCGAAGCCATTTCGACCCTGACCAACGACCGCGACGTCGAGCAAAAGCAGGCGGCCGAGTTCGGTGGCTATGCCGACGGTATGCGCAAGGACATCACCAAGGCCGAAGGCCGGATCAAAAGCCTGCGCCAGCAAGTGGATATGGCCAAGGCGCGTGAAAGCGTGCAGAAGGCCCAGGTCAGCGCTTCCATCGCCAGCGGCGGTGCCAACGGCAAGCTGGAAACCGCCGTCGGTACGCTCAATCGTCTGCAGGCCAAGCAGCAGCAACGCGCCGCTGAGCTGCAAGCCCAGGACGAACTGGCCGATGCATCGACCGGTACCGACCTCGAGCGCAAGCTTCGCGAAGCTGGCATCACGCCGAACGAAGGCAGTGCCAATGCGATTCTGGAGCGTCTGAAGCAAAAGTCGGCTGAGTAAATACAGCCGCAACAAGAAGGGCGCTGTCTGCCCTTCTTTTATGTCGAGGTCAGGATGGACGCCCTGAAAGGTTTCAAGACAATCGCAGGCCTGGCTCTGTTCATGGTCGCGCTGCAACTGCTGAATGTAGCGACCGGCTACAGCCTCATGGCGTTTGGTCTGATCCCAAGAACACTGCAGGGGTTGGCCGGCATCCTCACGTCACCGTTTTTGCATGCGTCTTTCGCCCACCTGAGTGCGAACCTGATTGCCTTCCTGGTACTGGGTACGCTGGTGATTATCGAAGGGCTCAATCGATTCGTGACCGTCAGCGCGATCATTATTCTGCTGGGCGGTTCGCTGGTTTGGTTATTCGGTTTTGCGGGCATACACGTGGGGGCCAGCGGCTGGGTATTCGGCTTATGGGCCTACCTGTTGTCTCGCGCCTGGTTTCACAGGAGCTGGAGCAACCTGATAACAGCGGGTGTCGTAGCGGCGCTGTATGGCGGCCTGGTCCTGGGCTTTCTTCCTCGCCAAGGGGTTTCCTTCGAAGGGCATCTGTTTGGTGCATTCGCCGGATTTATTGCAGCCAAGGTACTTCTCTCCAAACCACGTAGCAGGTTTAATGCCGGCTGAGCGCACTCGAGCATCCAGATGCCGAGGCGACGACATCAGGAAGCAAAAACCCAGGGAACCAGGGACGAAATGTCGATTTTTCTTCTATTGCGCATGTACGCTTCCTCCCTTTTTCACCGTTTCGGCTGGGCAGGTCTGGTCATCGCCTTGGGCGTTCACCTGAGCACGGCTTATCTGGGCCTGGTATATCTGGGCGAGCAACACCTGACTGCTCTCGCCACATTTGTTTACTTCTATCTCACCACCACGCTGACCGTCGGCTATGGCGATCTTGCGCCGCAGACTTCGGCAGGCCGAGTGTTCGTGGCGGCTTGGGTCATGCTCGGAGGCATCGCGCTGCTGACCGCAGCCATCGGTAAAACCACCAGCAGTGTCATCGATGCATGGAGAAAAGGCATGAAGGGAAAAGGCGATTTCACCGGCAAGGTCGGCCATACCGTGCTCATCGGCTGGGAAGGTGCATCCAGTGAGCGGGTCATTGAGTTGTTGCTGCAGGACGAGACCTCGAACGACAACCTGATCGTCATCTGCGATTGCACCCTCGACGAAAACCCGATGCCGGGCAAAGCGGCATTCATCCGCGGCGAAAGCCTGTCCTCCATCGCGTTATTGCTGCGTGCGGGGGTACCCGGTGCAGAGCGCGTGCTGGTGCGGACCCCCTCTGACGATCTGACCCTGGCCACCGTGCTGGCGGTGAACCAACTCAATCCTGTCGGGCATGTGGTCGCCCACTTCAATGACAGTGAAATCGCCGCACTGGCCAGCTCCTATGCACCCCGCCTGGAGTGCACCTCAAGCATGGCCATCGAGATGCTGGTGCGCGCCTCTCAGGATCCGGGCTCGTCGGTGGTCATTAATGAGCTGCTGTGCGTGGGGCAGGGTGCCACCCAATACCTGATGAAGTTGCCCGAAGCCTTTGAAGCCACCTTCGGCGACCTGTACACCCGGATGAAAGAACAGCACAACGCCACGCTCATCGGCTATCGCGCCAAAGATGCCCAGCAACCGTCGATCAACCCGCCCAGCGCCACCCGCGTTGAAGGCGGCGAACTCTTCTACATCGCCTCCACCCGCCTCAAGGAAATCTCCAATGGGATGGTTTAAACAATTGATGGGGCTTGAGGCCCCGAACGCGAATACCCCAGCGAGCCGGACCGCCGCCGAACCGCTGCCGACGACCGGGCCGCTGGGCCTGGCGCCGGGCAAAGGCGTGATGTTCGACAGCAGCCTGAAGTTGCTGCTCGATGGGCAAACCACGGTGGTCATCCCCGGCTCCCAGGAAATCTGGAGCAACGGCACCATTGACCTCGGGCAGTCGACCTGGCTGTCGCGCTATTACATGAACGACGAAGACTACTGGTTGCAGGTGCACACCACAGGCGACATCGCCGGGCAGGTCGAGTCGGTGATCCTGTTCAACTACCTGAGTTACGTCACTATCAGCAGCGAAGCGGAACTGCGTCGGCTGGCCGGCCCGCAAAGCCTGATCGGGTTGCCGACCTACACCCACGACGGCGTTGAATACGCGCGCGTGTGGGGCAGCGAAAATGGCCAGACAGAACTGGTGGCGATGAGCGAGCAGGTGATAAACCCCGAGACCTCCTACAGCGTCGAGCACCGCTCGATGCTATATGCCCGTGATACCGGCCTGACCGATCGCCGGGAGTTCCTGCTGTTCTCCGTCGAGGAAGACGCTGAAGGCAACGTCAGCCTGAGCACGTCGCTGGGCATCTCGCTGTACACAACCGATTTGAATGTGCTCTAAAAAAGGAAGAAGTCCATGCTCGAAGCTCTCTCTATTTCCCTGAACAAAGCGGCCGTGTTCGGGTTTGTCATCTATATCCTGGGGGCTGCCGTGCTGTTCGGCCTGTTCCAGTTCATCTACACCCGCGTCACCCCGCACAAGGAGTTCGAGCTGATCCGTGCGAACAACGTGGCGGCGGCGGTCGCGCTGGGCGGTGCGATTATCGGTTTCGCGATTCCGGCCAGCAATGTGATTGCGTACTCGATCAACCTCCTCGACTTCGCCGTCTGGGCGGTGATCGCAGCCGTCGTCCAGCTGTTGGCGTTTCTGCTGACCAGCCTGGTGCTCAAAGGCACGTCCGAGCGCATCAAGAACGGCGAGCTCGCGGCCGGTATCTACGTGGCCGCCGTCGCCATCAGCGTCGGCATGTTGAATGCCGCGTGCATGACGCCTACCCAGAACTGATTGCGCACGGAGCCTTTGATGAAACGAAGCAAGTATGTCCAGCTGTCGCTGGCTGCGTCGGTCGCCATGGCGATATCCGGTTGTGGGCCGACGGAAAAAACCTACGATTTGCAGAAGAAGTACAACTTCCAGTCGGTTCAGCAATGCGCCGATGAAAAGCTTCCGGTGGACGTCTGCTCGGACGCCTACATGACGGCCATGGCTGAGCACCGCCGCATTGCGCCGGTGTACGACAGCCAGGCCGATTGCGATGCCGACTTCGTCGCCGACTGGTGCCAGCAGGACTCCTCCGGCAAGTTCATCCCCAGGCTGGGCGGTTTCGAACTGACCGCCGCGGGCCAGGTGACACAGTCCCAGGTCGACGCTGCCAACGCCCAAGTGGCTGGCGCGCAAGCGAGCGGTGGCGGCTCCGGCTTCTCCACCAGCAGCCTGCTGACCGGGCTGCTGATCGGCAACATGCTGAGCAACAACCGCAACAGCTACAGCTCCGAGCCGGTGTATCGCTATCGCGATGATCGCGGCAACTACGCCTCCTCGACGCTCAACCAGCGCGTATCCAATGGGGCTACATTCGGCCGCTCGAACCAGGCCCGGTACGGCAGCAGCAACTACTCGAACACGCTGCGCTCTTCGAGCAAGCCAGTGTCCGTTGCATCGTCCACCTCCCGTGGCGGTTTTGGCAGCAAGGCCAGCGCACGCAGCGGCTGGGGCGGCGGCGGGTCGAGCAGTTAAGGAAATCTGGCCATGAAGAAAATCCATTGCGCAGAGCGTCATGACTGGAAACAGACGGCCGAAAGCCTCGGCTTTCTGTTCCATACCATTGACGACGAACCCTACTGGGACGAGAGCGCGTATTACCAGTTCACGCTCAAGCAAATCGAGCAAGACCTCGAAGACCCGACCACCGAGATCCATGACATGTGCATGGACCTCGTGGCCCGCGTGGTCCACAGCGAAGAGCTGTTCGGGCGCCTGAGCATTCCCGCAGCCTTCTTCGACATGATCCGAACCTCATGGCTCGAAGGGCACCCGCACTTGTATGGACGCATGGATTTCTCCTACAACGGCGCCGGGCCGGCCAAGTTGCTGGAACTCAACTACGACACACCGACCAGCTTGTATGAAGCGGCGGCGTTCCAGTGGGGCTGGTTGGAACAATGCATCGAGCGCGGCTTGCTGCCCAAGCATGCCGACCAGTTCAACAGCATCGATACCAAACTGCACCAGGCTTTCGCCCAGTTGCAGGTCAAGCAGCCGTTCTACTTCGCCTCGATGAAAAACTCGGTCGAAGACAAGGGCACCACCGACTACCTGCGCCTGGTCGCGGAAACAGTCGGCATCGAATCGCGCCACATCGACATCGAAGACATCGGCCTGACCAGTGAAGGCCGTTTCGTCGATCTCGAAGATCGCTGGATTCCCCACCTGTTCAAACTGCACGCCTGGGAATTCATCTTCCACGAGCCTTTTGGTGCGGCGATTGCCCAGAGTGATACGCAGTTTTTCGAGCCCGCCTGGAAATCCATCCTCTCCAACAAAGGCATCCTGCCGCTGTTGTGGGAGTTCAACAAAGGGCACCCGAATCTGCTCGCATCCCACCTGGATACCGACCCCGGCAAGGCCGTGCCGAAGGGCTGGGTGCGCAAGCCGTTCTTCTCGCGGGAAGGCGCGAATATTGAGCTGCAAACGGCTGACGGCCTGATCGTGAAAGAGGACGGGCCTTACACGGATGCGCCGTTTATCCTTCAAGAGTTTGCGCCGCTGCCACGGTTTGGCGACAGCTACACACTGATTGGCTCTTGGGTGATTGGCGATCAGGCCGCAGGCATCGGCGTGCGGGAGGACAATAGTCTGATTACCAAGGATTCGAGCCGGTTTTTGCCGCACTTGATACTGGACTGAGCACATCCGCTGGGGTACGAATGATCAGCGGCGGGCAGCCAGGGTTTCCAGGCCGCAGAGGAGGGTGTCGACGTAGAACGTGAAGCTGTCATTCAGCGCCGCGTCGACACCATTTTGCCAACGCAGGCTGAAGCCGCGATTGCTCAATTGGTCCATGTTCTGCGCGAGCGTGGGGTGTTGCTCCGCGTCGACGGCCCGCAGGTTTTCCTGCACCTGGCGCTGCCAGGCAGCGGTGTTCTCCGGCAGGGGGGCGAACTCCAGTGTGGTGAACCCGGCGAGGGCGGCGATAAAGGAGTTATAGGCCCCAGCCAGGGAAGGGCCGCTGAAACCGGCCTGTTGCAACGCGGCCAACACGCCTTCGACCAACTTGAAATCCGTGCTGGCGTTGGACACCAATTGCGAACCCAGCAGTGGTGCGATATTCGGATGTCGGCGCACTGCGTCATGGCAGTTGACCATCGCCGCACGCAGATAATCCTGCCAGCGTTCCTGAGGCCCAGGCGCTACATTTTCCAGGACTTTGGCCAGCACTTCGCTTAACAACAACTCCCGCGACGAGACATACCAATAGATGGCCGTCGGGTATACGCCCAGGCTGCCGGCCAGGTTGCGCAGGCTGCATTTCTCCAGGCCCTCGCGGTCGATCAGCGTCAGTGCGGCGCTGATGATGGTGTCTTTGTTGAGTGGGTTTTTGGCCTCTTCGCCAGCGGCTTTTTTACGCCTGCCGCGTGGGTTTGCGGTTTTGCTGGTCATGGTCAGGGCTCCGGTTAAGCGACGGCGAAAGGATAGCGGTTCACCGATTCGCTGTCGCTCTTCCGGGGGGCGGCGTCAGTGGCCTGCGTAGCGCTCGACGAACAACTGCGTGGCCGTCACCAGTCGGTTCAGCTCGTGCTCGGTCAGGGGCAGGCTCAGGGCAAACAACCCGCGTCGCGCACTGTAGATCCCAGATTCGAGCAGGTGAAAGAAGAACAGATCACGCAGGTGGTTCTGGCCCGTCGGACTATCCGCAGGGCGCCTGATCGGCAAGCCGGTGGGATGCAGGTTCATCACCGAACCTTGTCCGGTAAATTGCATCGATACAGGTGTCAGCACCGCATTGAGTTGCTCGCGCAGCCGGTCGCCACGGGCGTTGAGTTTCAAGGCTGCGTCGCGGGTATACACCTGCTCCAATCCCGCGATCCCCGCCGCCATGGTCAGCACATTGTTGTTGAATGTGCCGGCGTGGGAGAGGCCGCCACGCCGAGGGTCAAACTGCGCCATGATCTCCTCTCGGCCGCCGAGTACGCCGCACGGCATGCCGCCGCCGAGGTACTTGCCCAGGGTGATCAGGTCGGGCGTGATCGCGAGTTTTTCCTGCAGGCCACCGGGGCCCAGGCGCGAGGTCATCACTTCGTCGAAGATCAGCAGCGTGCCATGGGCCTGGCTCCGCTCCCGCAACCCTTGGAGAAAACCCGGCGCGGCGCAGATACATCCACCCGCACCCAACATGGGCTCCACCAGGATCGCCGCAATGTCGACCTGCTCATGCAGCAGCCGCTCCACGCTGCCCAGGTCGTTATAGTCGGCCAGGTACACCCGGTGCGGCACATTCATCGGCGTGTTCGCCCCGGCAAAACTCAACACGCCACCGTGATAGCCGCCGTTGAAGGCGATGACGCCACTGCGCCCGGTGTAGGCTTTTGCCGCCGCCAGCGCGAGTAAATTCGCCTCGGTGCCGGAGTTGGTAAAGCGCACCTGCTCGATACAAGCGAAGCGCTCCACAATCAACGTCGCCAGGCGCGCCTCCCACTCCGTGTGGGCACTCAGGTTCAAACCGTTTGCCATGGCGCTCGCCAGGGCATGGGTGATGATCGGGTGGGAGTGCCCATACAGCGCTGCGGTGTATTCGGCCAGGAAGTCGACGTAGCGATGCCCGTCCAGGTCATCAAGAAAACACCCGCTGCCTCCCTTCATCACCAGTGGGAAGGGTTCATAAAACAACACCGACCGCGTATTCCCGCCAGGCATCACCCGCGCCGCCCAATCCAACTGGCGGGCACTGTTGGGGTTGGCGCGAATGTAGCGTTGGATGCAGCGCTCAAGCTCAAGCATTCCAGGCATCACTCACCCCCTTCTTCGACGCGGCGCGTTTCGGATACACCAGCATCAACAGCGCAAACCACGCCGCCGCCACATAAAACGCCGCGCGCGTCTCCGGGTCGCGGATCACCAGCACCGTCAGCACGCCCAGGTAACCCAGCACCAGCACACTGCTGACCTGGGGCCAGGGCAAGCGATAGTGCACCTCCTTCAATTCGTTGCGCCGCACCTTGCGGCGATAGGCCATATGCGCCGTGATAATCACCACCCACACCCAAATCAGCAAGCCCAGGATTCCGGTCATCAACAGGCTGAAAATGCTCTCCGGGATCCAGTAGTTGAGCAGCACGCCGACCAGCAAAATCGCGGTCGATACCATCAAGCAGCGGGCCGGCACCTGGCGTGGGCTCAACACCTGCAACTGGCGGGGCGCTTGCTGAAGATGCGACAGCGCAAACAACATCCGGCTGGTGGCAAACAGCCCGGTATTGCACGAAGACGCCAACGCACTGATCACCACGAAATTGATAAGCCCGGCGGCCATCCCCAGCCCGATACTGTCGAACACCATCACAAACGGGCTTTGCGCCGTATCGATCTGATTCCACGGATACAGCGCCATGATCACCGCCGTCGACCCGAGATAAAAAATCGCCATGCGCCACAGGATGCTGTTGATTGCACGCGGCAACGTACGCTGTGGCTGCGCCGTTTCCGCCGCCACCAAACCCACCACCTCAACCCCTGCAAAGGTAAATGCGGCGACAGGTACCGCGAACCAAAAGCCGCTCCAGCCATTCGGAAAAAAACCAGCATGCCGCCAGAGATTGGCCACCGAAGGTGCCGTCTGCGCCGAGGTTTCCAACTCAAACAACAGAATTACCAACCCCGCTACAATCAGCCCGACAATCGTCAACACCTTGATCAACGCCAGCCAGAACTCCACCTCGCCAAACGTCTTCACCGCAAACAGATTGATCACCATCAACATGCCCACGGTGACCAACGCCGGAATCCACTGCGGCAACTCCGGGTACCAATACTTCATCAGCAAACCAATCCCGGTGACCTCCAGCACCCCCACCAGAATCCAGATCATCCAATACGACCACCCCGTGATAAACGCCACCCGCGGCCCCAGAAACTCCTCCGCGTAGGTCGCAAACGACCCACTGCTGGGCCGATACAACGACAACTCCCCCAGCGCCCGCGCAATCAGATAAACCATCCCCCCACACAACGCATACGCCAGCAACAACGCCGGCCCCGCCGTGGCAATCGCCTTGCCCGAGCCCAAAAACAAGCCGGCCCCGATAATCCCGCCAATCGCAATCAGCATCACATGGCGCTCCTTGAGCGACCGCGCCAGGCCATGGTTGGAAGAGTGAAGCGGTGTTGTAGTCATCAGCATTCCCCGAGCTGCATTGCGCAGCAGTGGTTGACATGAATCCGGCTCAGGCCGGTTTTATTGTACGGTGTGCAATAAGCAGGTTTTGGGCCAGCGCAGAAGGGAGGCGGGGGTATTGGGGTTAAACGGTTTGTTTAGATATGCGTGTAGGACGTTTCGTCTGGCGTTTATCGGGTAAGGGCAAGGCGAGCAAGTGTCACCAGGGAACACAGGTGGGTGGGCGGAACACAGGGGCGAGAATGCGCTGATTTTCGAGGGCCAGCAGGGCGGGTCGCTTTCATTTGCGGGACGTTTCCGAGAGAATCCCAAGCGCATTGCGCCAGCGGGGATGGGTGACTAGGCTGCGGTTTGTCACTGCTTATTCAGTGATCGGGTTTAGTCGCCCGGATTCGTCTCCATCTGCTGTGTACGAAGCCCAACGCAAAAACGATCACCATCCGGCTAGATCACGATTCGGCTGAGGGAGCACTGGCAGCGCCACGTGGTCCGGCCAACTACTTTTCCGAGATCATCAAGCGTACCTTGGCAAAACTGGGCATCGAGACTGACCTAGCCTTTAACCTGGAATTCACCCATGGCAGCACGGAGAATCACCCTCTCCACATTCATGGGGCACTGTGTATTCCGGACGACAGGCTCAAGGAGGCTTCAGAGGCACTTCGGAAGGCGCTGGCGATGGGTTACAGACAGCGTACATTCTCATAGAAGCACCCCGGAGTGCGCACTGGTGCGCTGCCTACTGCATCAAAGAGTACACCGCTACGGCTGGTCGGCTTGAAGCTGAGCGAGACCGCAAAAGCCGTCCAGACCACGCCACCCAAAAGCTGACACAAGTGGCGAAGGTCTTCTACGAGGACATCAGTGCGTGGCTCAATTTGTGATGGCACGAAATCAGAGAACGCGAGGCCAATTGCCTCCGATCCAGCCCGGAATACGCAAGCCTCATAGCGAACGCTATGAGGCCATCAGGGCTTGGGTACATTCCTAAAACAGCGAGGCTAGCCCTGCATTTCCTTTGAGGCTAGCTACCGTGGATCGAACCTTTGATGGAGAATTTTTCGGTCGTTCCGTCAAGACGATTCACCCAGAAGCACTTAGTGCCGAAGTCAGCACTTCGAACACTGAAGTCGGTGATACCGCACCCAATTTTTTCGGTGGCCTTTGGATGATTCTCCAACGCCGCTCGCAATATCACCGCGTCGCCAGCATTGACACGATCACCTACGTCATACCGCTGTAGCATTTTCGTTAGGTGCGCGACTGCGTCCCCTCTCTTGGCGAATTGCAGTGGACCTAGGGTAATGGGCTTCGCGGGCATGTGTAACCTCCAATTCAGCGGTGGGATTATGTGGCAACGTCGTCAGGTAGCGCGAGACGCACGCGTACCTCGCGAATGATGATGGCTGGGATATCCATTGCATGGAGTTGCCCCACACGCTCGGAGATCCACGATACGCATTCCTCTTTGTTGAGGTCGTCGCGGGCAATTTTCTCGTACAAAGCGACCGCGCTCATTCGGGAGAGGCCGAGTTCCATGAGCGAGAGAAGGGTTGTCGATGAAACGCCGAACTCAAGTTGGGTTCCGATATCCAAACTGTCATCAATCAAGTCTTCACGGCCAATCTCGCGAAGATGCAGATGCAGCACATCCATATAAGCCGAAAAATACTTCGGTGCCTTGAAGCGTGCGATCTGCTCTACTAGTTCCATCGTTCCGCGGATAAGCTCCGGGAGTTTGAAAGACCGGCCCACATCTTGGTGCCATTCGATGCTATCGCGGATGATCCTCGCCAGCGAGTAACCCTTTAGCCATTTGAAGATGATCAACGCAAAAAGCTTGATGCGATTCTCAGGGGTGAAGGCGAGAAACAAGTGTTTGTTTATCCTCACCATAATAGTAATGAAGCGGTCGTAGCTGTCATTACTCGCAACCTCGGCCGGAAGCAGGTTTTCGACATCACCTGCGTAGGCGCGGAAAGCTTCGAGAAGACGCTGAAGGCCAACTGCGCTCACACCTGGGTGCCGAGCGGCTAAATCTACGTTGATTTCAATCTGCGTTACCAAGGCACCGAGAGCCTCGTCAAGCTTTGCTATAGACGCAGCGTCATGGCGTTTCGCGAGGCTTGCTGCTGATATAGAACCGAGTCGCATGAAGGTGGTGAGCAGATAGGCGCCAACCTGCTCGAACGTATCAGCATCTTCGATGCTGGACAGATCTGATTGTCCACGACGCAAGAGATAGTCCGCCATGCTGTCACCAAGTTCGAGAACAGCGTCGCTTTCCCGCTTAATGGGATAGCGTGCGCGGCTGGGAACTCCCGTGGGCCAAGCCTGCCTGTCCTCAGGATCGATGCAGATGATATTTCCTTGGAACTCGTCACCCCATCGGCCCGCGCGTCCAGCCAAATTCCAGAAATCGTGCGGTTCCATCGGGTGTCCCTTCCCTTTGCGAGGTCCGCGCACCACGATTGTGCGACACGACAGGTTCACGCCTTCGATCAAAGTTGAAGTGCATACAAGGAAGCGAAGCTTCCCCGTCCGAAATAATCGCTCTATCTCTAGCCTGAGCAACGACGGCATGTTGCCATAGTGGAACGCGACCCCTAGCTCAACTAAAGGTGCAAGGCGGAAATCCTGATGCACGCCCTTCCGAGCAAGCTCAGCGAGCTGTGAGAGCTCCCAATCGATGAATCCAAGGTTGGGTAAGAGCTGGCTAATGAGATCCGCGACATCTTCCGCCTCACTAGCACCATTCGTGTAGACGAGCGTACCACCTCTCTCTCCGGCAGCTGCGGCGATAAACGCAAGGCGCTTTTTTAGTCCATCCGGCGTGCTCGCGAGCTGAAGTGTTCCTACAGGAAGTGTCGAACCCTGCTGCCGAAGAGTAAGCGTCCAGAGCTTCGATTTTCGCGGCATCTGGGTGGCGATCATCAGATTCTGAAGGACCGTGGAGGAGTCGCTATCAACAGCGATGGTCTGCACGCCAACAGGCGCATCCATAAGCAACTCTTCCGGGTTTTGGGTCGCGGGGCTTAAAAATACAGCCTTCAACTTAGGATTTGCACGGGTAGCCCGCTCTACCGCATCCTGCAAAATTACACCACGCTGGTTATCACCGATCTTGTGCGCCTCGTCCACAATAAGTAGGTCGATAGAGAACATATCGTTGAGCACATTCGCAAGAAGGTGCAGCCGTTCCTGCGTGAACACAAGAATCACCCGCGCGCCGCCAGTGCGAGCAGCTTTGTACTTATCGGCAAGAGGAAGGGACGATACCTCAATTAGCTCGGTATTACCGAGAAGTCCCTTGAGGTTGTTCTCTATCTCAGAGACCAGCGCGCGGGTTGGGGCGAGATAGACCGCTACCCGAGTCCCGCCCGTAATCACTTGGTCTATCAGCCACTGAAGTACAAGAAACGTCTTGCCCGAGGCTGTAGGTGCTGATGCCGAAAGCCAGCGGTTACCGGCCGCATTGATCCAAAAGCGTTGCTGAAAGTCGTTTACCTGTAGCCAGACGCCGCTAGATTGCACCAGGATGGAACGGTCCATTTCACGACGCTGAGCTTCGAGGCGCAAAGCAACACCCAACCGTCCGTCAAGACCGGATTCCACCAAGCCCCGATCGGTGGCTAATGCGATAGCCCGGAAGTTTGAGAGCTTGCCCAAAAGTACAGCACCTGCGTCTTTGAATGCCTGATCGTCCGTCAATGAAATTGCAGCAGTTGCAATTCGGAGTGCTGCTTCTTGATCGCCCCTTTGATCCGATCGCGCCAGAATGCTGCCAGCGAGTAACAACCTGGGCCAATCAATAACTGAAGCTGTCGGTGCGGAAAGGTCGAGCACCAAATTATCGAGTTCATTGCGCACGGTGAGTCGAGTGACCGCATCGAGATCTTCCCGAATACCCTCTTGGAGAAGCCACGATTGGAGGTTGGCGAGGCTCATTCGTCCTTAATCCCCATCGCCTTGAGGAATGCGGCGCGGAAACCTTCGGCCGATGGCAGAGGTAAACAGAACACCTCGATTTCCATCTGCTCAAGCTTCTCGAGCTTAAGCCGATTTCCGATGCTTTTACTCCAACTAGTTAGTTCCGCGCGGGATGCTTTAACGATCTCTTCCGCAACCCCTTTCGCATCACCTTTGGGATAGAATGGTGCGTCGAAGCCCACAAGGGCGACACCGCAATACTGGACCCGGTTAGACATAACTGACGACTTATCAAAATACTTTTTGAGTGCATCGGTGAGTACTGGATTACTAAGATCCGCCTTATCACTCAGGAGTATCAGATCACTTTCCCGTTCCGCTTCTTCGTGTTCGGGCTCGATCAGGAAGGGGGCGAGGGAATTGAAGCAGTCGCGAATCGCAGAACTCGCATCCCCGTAGACTTTCGATTCGCCCCAGTAGAGTTTCAAGATACCTTCCGGTGTCACGCCCGCATACACTCCATCCGCGCCGTGATAGTGCATACGATTATCCGTCTTGAGATCCATCTTGCAGAGAATCTGTGGCAGCTTGAGGAAGCGCTCCGCCAGCAGAAACAACAGCATCTCTCCACCTTCACCGGTGTTTGTCAAATCAGTAAACGAGCGCTTGGCCCGCTCAACGAGCTCGGCGACTGCCTCGGTGCTGTTGAACCTACGATCCCGGGCTTTCGCCTCAGCGAGCTTCGAGCGCGGGATCGCATAATCAGCAACGGCGTTCCGCATGAACTCTGCTAACCGACGTGGTTGAACACGGCCGTTACCATCCACCGAAAGACAGTGACAGTGAATCTTGACCAAATGTCCGTCAATGAGTACGTCACGTTCTACGAGCTCAAGGTGAACCTCAAGCGCTTCCGGATCTCCTGTAAGAGCAGATTCGAGATCGATGGGAGTGATGGTTGACAAGTGGCCTCCATGGCATCTACCCGGTTGCCTTCAGACGGGTATTAGCAGCAAATGTAACCGCCCGCGCTTCCGTAGTCCACGGGCTCGCTAACGCACAAACACTTAAACCAGGTTGCGATCATTCGATTCGCCGCCCCTGGCACATTCACAGCCAAATTACTAAGCCGGCAGGTTTTTTAGCTGCCTTGAGCCACTCTCAGTCCTCATTTGGGTCGCTGCCGTATTGGTATTTGCGAAGCTCAATGCTTCGAACTGCGCGCGCTCTTTCCTGCTCAATCAGACTCTGGAGGCCTTCTGTAAGCCATCCGGCAAACCTCTGGACTCGCTCGTTCTCGTCGTTCATCCAGCACGACACCTGCTGTAGCTTGCTTTTATACGCCTCAACCATGCCGTACTCGCCACCCACGACGCCCGTGGACTCGATCGCGGCAGCAACTTCATTCCAAGTCCTGGATTGTTCAGGCACTGCTTTAATGATCTCCTTGCAAACATCCAAGATTGCAGGCGAGCCTTCATAGATGCGCAGAATGCCAATGACGAACTCAATGTCATTATCATTACCCGACTTTACGTATTGCAGCATCGGCTCTTCCAGAGTGGTCGTAAACTCAGGAAATGCCGATTTGACGGTCCGCGCTCCGCGATAGCTAAACATGTAACGATCTTCAGAGTCGAAGTCGACTCGAGTAGCCGCCAACAGCGCCTCTGGCGCCAGCGCAAGCAGCTCGTTCAGCTTAGTAAGCTGAAAGGGCATGGCTTCAAACCTGTCTTGAGTACCGTCATCGGTCTCGTGCTTTCGCTTAGCTAAAACTCGAGCGTGTTTGAGGCGGCCAATTAAAAAGTCGATAAGCGCTTGGAGATCGTGCTTCCCGATTTCATAGAGAACGTTCTCAGCCTGATAGTCTATCTCTGGCAGCGATGTCAAAGAGGCAAGCACCTCGGCGCGCTCACTCGGCTCCATTGTGCTAAGCAGCGCTTTGAATTCCCGGCTGAACCAGATCACGCTAGCCCAACTGGTGTCATCGCGCTTAGCAAGCTCTCGCAGGGTGTGCATGAAGATAGACTTAGCACCCATCTCACCTTCGGCATAAACGCTCGCCGCCACGCCCAGCACCTCGATCATGGCTCCCTGGTCATCGAGCGCAGCAGCGCGACCAGCAACCTCTGTCAGCACCTGTAAGCGTGAAGCGCCCACCTTATACAAAGACTTGGCAATCTTTGACAAATGCTTTCCGGCTTCAATCCAGCGATTCACGATCGCCTCAATATGGTTCGGCGTCGTACTGGCCCAGAGACCACGCATTAGTGCGATGAGAAAGGGCGCCATGGCTTCTTCGTGGTCGGTGAGAAGCTCCAGCGCAAGATCGGATCTCTCCTTTCCGATGGACTCCAAAAAGTCGTAGTAAACCGGAAACATCGCCAGGTCATTCGACCTTGTCTTCGAGAACTCTAAGATCCGATCACGCCACATGACATAGCTGGCTTCATTGATCTCCGAGAGATATTGACGGGCGGCCGCACGCCGCTTGTTATCGCTATAGTCCCAGGCTTGCTCAGAGCGCTTCAGCTCTTCCCAATCTCCGAAAATGCCCTCAAAGCCGATTAGCTGCTTGTAGACTTGGTACTCAGAATGCTCGGCGAGCTCATCACGAATCTCCAGCGCCTTGCTTTTGATTGCTTGAGAAGCTCCATGGTAATAGTCCCAGTAAGCTAGGTGCTCTATCTTCTGCACCAAGGGCAACTCCTCAGTCCCCACCAGGCTACGCATGAAATCAAGCACCATGATCGCGTCCCGCTCGAACATGGCAGAAGTTTCGGCGTGGTCAATGGGGCCTTCACGCCGCGTTGCTGAGTCCAGAGTCAGCAGAACCTGCTTACGGTGTTCAACTGAAGTGTCGAGCCCAAAGATTCGCTGAGCCAGGCAGATGGCGGCAAGGCGCATGTCGGCAACGCCGCCATAGTTCGCGATCGAGCCACGCCGGATCGTGACGCTTTGGTACGACCAGGATGTCCCTTCCAGGGTTGGAGAGAGCACTATGCCAAGCACCCGAAGGATGATGTTCGCGTTGGCCAGCAAAGCCTCGTTATGAAGTCCGTCGAGGTGCGAGACTATACGCGCCTGAGGCTCTGCACCCAGAGGGCGATCTCCGTAGAAGACGTCCAAGTCGAATGTCGCGAGCGACTCAAGCGCCCGATCGGCCTTGGCCTTAATTTCCTTGTCAGCGACACGCGACATCTCCAGTAGGAAGTCCACCACCTGTTCCGTGTGCAGGTAGCGAACTTTCTCGGCAACATCGATGGCATCACGGGTCAAGCTCTCAGTAGAGCGATAGCGAAGCCTACTGCCGGAGATCGGCGATCCATCCTGGGTCAATGTTCGATTTGGCAGTGAGCGCACAAATGCCTGGAGCAATGGCAGCGTCGCCATGTGGAACCTGGTAACCAATACAGCAAGTATCTTCAGAGAATCCGATAGCTCGTCGTAGTCGGTGCTCTTCTGGAGCGCTGCCTCTATGCGGTTGAATTCGTCGCTTAGGCGTTGATCTACGGCTGCGGACTTGATGTCTACGAGCTTCGAAAGCGCCGCTAGACGCAACTCAGAGTTGCTCATCCTGTGATCCTCAGTAGCACGTTGGTGACTGTATCCGTCGCCGCTGCCTGCCTTGCTAGAGTTCGGCTTGTGGGTATGAAGTGCGTGTCGGCGTCTTTAAGCCTGCCGGACAGCACCAGCGTGCGGGCTTCATGCTCAGCGATGTCGCGATTGAAGCCTGCCGCCTCAAGCGCGGAAAAAAGTGTTTCCTTGGAGGGGATATCGAGCGTCTCAATCAATCCCAACACAATGACGTCCAAATCCTTGAATTCCGGGCTGCGGAGCTGATCGAGAGGGACAGGAGCCTCCTCAACAGCAGGTCGCTGTATGGGGGCGACGGCGGTTGCTTGCTCAATGTCATCAAGGAGAGTCTGGACATCTTGGTAGACCCTTAAGCCTTCCTTCTCAAAGGCATTGGTGAGTTTGTTGTCGCCGACCAGTGCACAATGCTGGCCATTTCTGGTCTTGATCTCGACCCCTGCTTCAAGAATCCATGAATCGGGGATGTCCTTGCGCCTGGCTTCACGTTCCTCCCTCGGATTGAAGGGCGGATCTACTTTGAAATACCTGCCCCATGCATTGGCTGCGTGTGCCTTGGATATCTCAATAACCTCGATTTTGTTGAGCTCCACAAAATGGCTGAAAGTCGCTCTTGAATTACGCTCAACGTCTTCAGCATTCCATAGCTCTATATGGGCCTCCGCTAGACCCTCCACCAGCAAACCTTGCATGCCGCGCAGCAGCTTGGCGTACTTCGTCCTTATTTCCTCAACTGCCTGTACATGCTTTTCAAACTGGGCGGTCCGTTCCTCTTCCAGAACAATGTGCGGGATGTAGATTTTCAGCTTGCCCATTTGGGACTGCAGCAGAAGGCGCTTGAAGTCTGGGTGCTGGAAGGGAAGCCTGCGCAGCATGCTGGTGTCGATGATGAGGTGGAAGACATCCATAGTCGGCGAAGCCTGATAGAGAGGGATCGATGCCGGACATTAAGGGACCCGAGTTCGTTCGAGTCAAGATCATGAGTCGCTGCGGTCTTTTGGTGTGGCGGTTAGGGATTCCGTCAGAAAGTCGCTGGTGAAGCGACTGCTGTTATTGCTAGGCGCAAGAAAAGTATGGGCTGGGGTATGGGCTGGAGAGTGGCAGGGTGGTAGAACCCCGGATTTGCCCGATTTTTACAGGCATTAAAAAGCCGGCTTGTGGCCGGCTTCTCGGGGACTGCCTCAGCTTGTTTTTGACAAACCTCAGCAGCCTTCAAATCGCTCAGCCAACATCGCGTCTGGCTGAATAGTAGGGGCATCCGCGGGAACTCCTCCGCTTCGCCTGGCAGGGTGTGTGGCTGAAAGCCTCCCCTGCCCAATGTGCCGCGCATGATACCCACATTCACCTCAATTGCCCACCTCCGGTTCCGATTTAGAGCCTTCCCAGCCCAAAAGCTGGTCATCCAGAGGCACGGGTGGGCGGCGGTTGTTGAGGGTGGACCACCAGAATACCCAGCCCACGATCTGGAAGTTCTGTTCGAAGCGTTGTTCGTAGGTGAGGTATTCGTCGGGGTGTTCGGCGGCGTTGTGGCTGCGCATGCGCAGGCCGCCGCCGGGGCGGTTGTAGAGGTATTTGATGCGTAGCATACCGTCGTGTTCGACGGCGTAGATTTCGCCGTCGATGATTTGGGTGCGGCCACGGTCGACGGCGAGGGTGGCGCCTTGTTGGATGATCTCGATCATGCTGTTGTCGACCATGTAGGCGCCACAGGCGCGGTCAGGGTTTACTGTGAGGAGGTCGAGGGTGTGCCGGGAGACGCGGATGCGTTCGGTGGAGGTGAATGTGGGGTGGAGGGGGATCTCCACGTCGAGTTTTTCTGCAGGGCAGGCCGGGCCTGTGAGGTATTTGCCGCTGTCTTCGCGGGTGAGTGCAGTCCTTGCAGTGGGGCCGTCCAACAGGAAGTTGGCCGGTGGATGTTTGGGGCCCAGGCCGGTGTTCAGCCACCGGCTGGAGACGCATAACAGCTCTGCGATCTCGTTGAGTCGGCCCATGGGGACGCCGCGCTTGAACCAGTTGTTCACGTGCTGAGGCGTGACGCCGCGGTTCTTGGCGAAGTCGGAGGCGGAAAGATGAACTTCCCGTAATAGCGCTTTTAAACGATCACCTGATGTATTCATAAACGCAGAGTTTACTGGCCGGGAAAACTAATCAAATAAACTATGCGTTGAATTGCGCCTGTAGGCTTTTACTGGGTTGTAGCCGGATTTTTCTATAGTTCCAAGTTATTAAACAGGGTTAGTTGTTAGTTGAACTTGGTGTTTAATTTTATGCATAAAAAAGCCCCGAATAGTCGGGGCTTTTTGTATTGCCGAAGCAATGAAGAACCGGTATCAGCCTTTGTAGGCGGCAACCGACTTCATGATCTCGGCGCGGGCGGCGTCTGCGTTGCCCCAACCGTCGATCTTCACCCATTTGCCTTTTTCGAGGTCTTTGTAGTTCTCGAAGAAGTGCTTGATCTGTTCCAGCAACAGTGGTGGCAGGTCGGTGTATTCCTTCACGTCCACATACAGCTGGGACAGCTTGTCGTGGGGTACTGCGATAACTTTGGCATCGCCGCCGCCATCGTCGGTCATGTTCAGGATGCCGACCGGGCGTGCACGGATAACCGAGCCTGGGGTCACCGGGTAAGGGGTTACCACCAGCACGTCGAGGGGGTCACCGTCGTCAGCCAGAGTGTTGGGGATGAAACCGTAGTTGGCCGGGTAGAACATTGGGGTGGCCATGAAACGGTCAACGAACAGGCAGTCGCTGTCTTTGTCGATTTCGTATTTGATCGGCGCGTGGTTGGCCGGAATCTCGATGGCGACGTAGATGTCGTTCGGCAGGTCTTTGCCAGCCGGAATCTTGCTGTAGCTCATTGGGCGTTGCCCCCGTTAATTGGCCAAGAAACTTGGCCGGATTGGCCTAAAAGTGGCGGCGATTATAGGCATATTCTGACGCTGATGCCATGCGCCAGACGTCGTAAGCTCATTCGCCGTGCGGCGAGTAGCGCGGGTCATGGGCTTGTAGCCGGACCAGGCGTTCCAGCGGGTCCTGGCGGTAAAAACGGCTGAGTTGCGCGTATACCTGCGGATAATGGCTGACCAGTAAATCCGGGGCACTGAAGAAATATTCGCTGGTGACGGCGAAGAACTCCGCCGGGTTTTCGGCGGCGTAGGGGTCGATCTCGGTTTCGGCGTCCGGGTTGGCGTCCAGCTGGCGATTGAGGTCATCAAACGCGCTTTGCATCACGCTGGCCCATTCCTGCACGCGCATGTCGTGATGCAGCGGCGGCAGGCCGTTGGCGTCGCCGTTGAGCATGTCGAGTTTGTGCGCCAGTTCGTGGATCACCAGGTTGTAGCCTTCCCAATTGCCGCTGGCCAGGACGCCGGGCCAGGCGAGGATCACCGGGCCTTGTTGCCAGGCCTCGCCGCTGTGTTCGCCGTCCCATTCATGCTCGACGCCGCTGGCATCGCGATGGCGCTGCGGGCTCAGGAAGTCATCGGGGTATAGCACGATTTCATGGAAGCCCTGGTACCAGTCCAGGTCTCCCAGGTTCATCAAGGGCAGTTGCGCCTGGGCGGCGAGCAGCAGGCGTTGTTCCTGATGCAGTTCGACGCCGGGCAGGGCGGTGAGGTGCTTTTCGGCGAGGAACACCACGCAGGCTTCGCGCAGCCACTGGTCTTGCTCGGCGCTGATGCCGTCGAGGAAGGTCAGGTGGTGGCGCACCCGCTGCCAGGTGTCATCGGCAATCGGGTGCTTGGCCAGCAGGCGCCGGCGACGCCAGGCGCTGAGGGACCACATCGGTGATCAGGGCTTGGCTTCGGAGGAAGCGTTGCCGAAGCGGCTGCGGATCACGCCGATGATCATCGGCACCAGCGACAGCAGAATGATGAACACCACCAGCAACGACAGGTTTTTCTTGATAAAGGGCACGTTGCCGAAGAAGTAACCCAAGGTCACCAGGCCACCGACCCAGATTACGGTGCCGAACACGCTGAACCCGAAGAAGCGAGGGTAAGGCATCTTGGCGATACCGGCGACGAACGGTGCAAAGGTGCGCAGGATCGGCAGGAAACGCGCCAGGGTCACGGTTTTGCCGCCGTGCTTGTCGTAGAAATCGTGAGTCTTTTGCAGGTAGTCGCGGCGGAAGATCTTCGAGTTCGGGTTACTGAACAAGCGTTCTCCTGCCGTTCGTCCGATCACATAGTTGGTGCTGTCCCCCAGGATCGCCGCCAACATCAACAGGCCGGCCAGCAACACCGGGTCCATGCCGCCACCTGCGGCGACGGCGCCGGCGATGAACAGCAGCGAATCACCTGGCAGGAAGGGCATGACCACCAGGCCGGTTTCACAAAAAATAACCAGGAACAAAATGGCGTAGATCCACACACCGTAGTTTTTCACCAGCATGTCGAGGTACACGTCGAGATGCAGGATAAGGTCAAGCGGGTTGAAATCCATGAAAGGCACCTGTGTGAATGGCCCGGCTCAGCAGGCCAGTGCGGGGGGCTACGGTTAAGTTGGGCTACAAGCTTATGTCGTGATTCTTACAACCGAAAGAGGCCCGCATTATACGGATCGGCAAGTGAAAAGCGTGTTGGTTTTGTAGCGGGGGATGTCGCGATTATCAAAGCTATACATCAATCCAGATGTGGGGGATGTGGGAGGGGGCTTGCTCCCGATAGCGGTAGGTCGGCCAATCAATGTATCGACTGATACTGCGCTATCGGGAGCAAGCCCCCTCCCACAGGTCAACTTCCACAGGTGATTGAGGGTGTTCTGCGGTCAGTCTTCACTGATCGGCAATACATAGTTCTTGAACTCGGTGTCTTCACGAAACCCGATCGACTCGTAGGTCTTCTGCGCCACCTTATTGTCACTGCTGGTGGATACTCGCAGCCGCACCGCCTGGGTTTCCTTGGCCATCTTCTTCGCCGTGCGCATCAGGTTGTCCGCCACCAGTTGTCGGCGGGCGTCTTCGGCGACGTAGATGTCGTTGAGAATCCACACGCGCTTGAGCGACAACGACGAAAAGCTTGGGTACAGCTGGCAGAACCCGAGCAGTTTCTTGTCGTCGTCATCCGCCAGGGCCAGATAGATCACCGACTCCTTGCGCCGCAGGCGCTTTTCCAGGAAGTTTCGCGAGGAGTCCGGGAACGGCAATGCGCCGTAGAATTCGCGGTATTTGACGAACAGGGGCGTCAGCAGGTCCAGGTGTTCCAGGGTCGCTTGAGTAATCCGCATGTCAGGCCTCGACGTCAAATGGGGGGATGACCACGCAAGCGGCCGTGACTCGATGCTGCCTAATGGCGCTAAAAAGCGCAATCATGCGGCTATCGGTCATCCGCTGGGCTAAGCAGGAAATTCCCTTTCATCAGGTCCGGATCATCCGACTCGATGGTCTGAACCTGCGCCTCGTCCTTGAGGTTGACGCCCGACAGTTGCCGGCGGCACGCCTCTTTCATCAAGTAAAGCAGGCGATGAGCCGCCATGCCGTAACTGAGCCCCTCCAGGCGCACATTCGAGATGCAATTACGGTAAGCGTCGGTGAGGCCTACCTTGGGGTTGTAGGTGAAATACAGCCCCAGGCTGTCTGGCGAGCTTAGCCCTGGACGTTCGCCGATCAGGATCACCACCATCTTGGCGCCGAGCAATTGGCCGATTTCGTCGGCCACCGCCACACGGCCCTGTTCCACCAGAATGACGGGAGATAAAGACCAGCCTTCGGCGTGGGTCTGTTCTTCCATGCGCGTCAGAAATGGCAGCGTGTGTTTATGCACCGCCAGCGCCGACAAACCATCCGCGACCACCACGGCCAGGTCGACCCCGCCAGGGTGGGCGCTCGCGTAGTCGCGCAACTGTTGCGCCGAGTCATCGCTCAGGCGTCGCCCCAGGTCCGGGCGTTGCAGGTACATATGCCGGTCGACGGCGGCGCTGTGCAGCAACAGGCTGTCACGGCCACGTTCGGCCAGTTGGCGGCTCAGGCCGGCGTGGTCGAAGGGCAAGTGCACCGCGTCACGCGCCTGGGCGTGGGCGAATTGAAAATCCAGCTGCGCCTGGGTGGGAATGCTGGTGCCGGTGCGGCCCAGCGCAATGCGCGCCGGCGTCAGGCGGCGCAGTTCCAGCCAGGGGTTGTCGGGGAGTTCTACGGGTTGCACAGGCGGCTCCTTCATCCCAATTGCGCCAAGGCGTGGCGAAACGCTGGTGGCAGGCTGTTGCCGAAGTGCACCTTGCCGTCGGCTTGCGTGAAGATGCCCATTTTCGCCAGCCACTGTTCAAACTCCGGTGCCGGTTTCAGCCCTAGGGTCTGGCGGGCGTACAAGGCATCGTGGAACGAGGTGGTCTGGTAGTTGAGCATGATGTCGTCGGAGCCCGGGATGCCCATGATGAAGTTGATCCCGGCCACACCCAGCAGGGTCAGCAGGGTGTCCATGTCATCCTGGTCGGCTTCGGCGTGGTTGGTGTAGCAGATGTCGCAGCCCATCGGCACGCCCAGCAATTTGCCGCAGAAGTGATCTTCGAGGCCGGCGCGGATGATCTGTTTGCCGTTGTACAGGTACTCCGGGCCGATAAATCCTACGACTGTGTTGACCAAAAACGGCTTGAAATGCCGCGCCACGGCGTAGGCACGGGTTTCGCAGGTTTGCAGGTCCACGCCAAAGTGTGCGTTGGCCGACAAGGCACTGCCCTGGCCGGTTTCGAAATACATCAGGTTCTGGCCCAACGTGCCGCGGTTCAGGCTCAGGCCTGCGTCGTAACCTTCCTGCAGCACGCTCAGGCTGATGCCGAAACTGGCATTGGCCGCCTCGGTACCGGCAATCGACTGAAACACCAGGTCCAGCGGCACGCCACGGTTGATCGCCTCGATGGAGGTGGTGACATGGGTGAGCACGCAGGCTTGGGTGGGGATTTCGTAGCGTTGGATGATCGCGTCGAGCATTTCCAGCATGGCGCAGATCGAGGCGATGCTGTCGGTGGCCGGGTTGATGCCGATCATGGCGTCGCCATTGCCATAGAGCAGGCCATCGAGAATGCTCGCGGCGATGCCCGCCGGTTCATCCGTCGGGTGGTTGGGCTGCAGGCGGGTGGATAAGCGCCCGCGCAGGCCCAGGGTGCCGCGAAACTTTGTGACCACGCGGATCTTCTGCGCCACCAGCACCAGGTCCTGCACGCGCATGATCTTCGATACGGCGGCGGCCATTTCGGGTGTCAGCCCTGGCGCCAGGGCGCGTAGGGATTGTTCATCGGCGGCCTCGCTGAGCAGCCAATCGCGCAGGCCGCCGACGGTCAGGTGGCTGACGGCGGCAAACGCCTGTTGATCATGGGTGTCGATGATCAGCCGGGTGACTTCATCGCTTTCATACGGGATCAGCGCTTCCTGCAGAAAGTGCTTCAGCGGGATATTCGCCAGCGCCATCTGCGCGGCCACCCGTTCACCGTCGTTCTGCGCGGCCACGCCGGCAAGAAAGTCCCCGGAGCGTGCAGGGCTGGCCTTGGCCATCACGTCCTTGAGGCTGTCGAAGCGGTAGGTTTGCGTACCCACCGCGTGAGAAAAACTTGCCATACAGTGTCTCCTTGGCGGCACGGGCAAGGCGCCCGCGCCGAGGTTTACGGCATTTCAGTGCAAGGCGGCTTCTGCGGCCTGGATCGCCGCGAATTCCTCTTCCGGCGTGCCTGCTACCAAGTGATGCCGGCTGTAGAAAGCAAAGTAAGCAATTAATACTCCATAGATGATCGCGGCGCCAATGACGACGCGAGGGTCGACCAGAAAGCCCGCCACCACGGCCACGCAGGCCAGCACCAAGGCGACACCCGAGGTAAAGATCCCGCCCGGTGTGCGGTACGGACGGTCCATTTTGGGGCGGCGGATGCGCAAGGTGATGTGCGCGGCCATCATCAGTACGTAGGAAATGGTCGCGCCAAACACCGCCACCAGAATCAGCAAATCACCTTGGCCGGTCAGCGACAGGCCAAAGCCGATGATGCCGGGGATCACCAAGGCAAAGACCGGTGCTTTGCTTTTGGTGGTCTGGGACAGTTTGCGCGGCAGGTAACCGGCGCGGGACAAGGCGAAGATCTGCCGCGAATACGCGTAGATGATCGAGAAAAAGCTGGCGATCAGCCCGGCCAGGCCGACCAGGTTGACGAAGCCGCCCATCCAGGTCGAACCGCCGTAGGACAGCGCCAGCGCTTCAACCAGCGGGTTACCCGACTTGATCAGCGCATAAGTGCCCGCGCCGCCCGGTGCAATGACCAGAATCAGCAAGGCGAAACTGGTCAGCACCACAATGGCGCCGATCAGGCCCCGAGGCAGGTCGCGCTTGGGGTTCTTGGTTTCCTCGGCGGCCAGGGGCACGCCCTCTACGGCGAGGAAAAACCAGATCGCATAGGGAATCGCCGCCCACACCCCGACGTAGCCGAAGGGCAGGAAGGTGCTGGCGCCCTTGGCTTGCGTCACTGGGATATCCAGCAGGTTGGCGATGTTGAAGTGCGGCGCCATCGACACCAGGAACACCCCCAGGGCAATGGCCGCAATGGCGGTGATCACAAACATCAGCTTCAGGGCTTCGCCCACGCCGAAGATGTGGATGCCGATAAAGAGGATGTAGAACGCGAGGTAAATAATCCAGCCGCCAATGCCGAACAGCGACTCGCAATAAGCCCCGATAAACACCGCGATGGCGGCGGGCGCAATGGCGTATTCAATCAGGATGGCGGTGCCCGTAAGGAACCCGCCCCAAGGGCCGAAGGCACTGCGTGCAAACCCGTAGCCGCCGCCGGCGGTGGGGATCATCGAGGACAGTTCGGCCAGGGAAAAACACATGCACAGGTACATGGTGGCCATCAGCAATGTCGCCAGGAACATGCCGCCCCAGCCACCTTGGGCCAGGCCGAAGTTCCACCCGGCGTAGTCGCCGGAGATGACATAGGCAACACCAAGGCCGACCAGCAGCACCCAGCCGGCGGCGCCTTTTTTCAGTTCGCGTTGTTGGAAGTATTCGGAGTCGACTTTTTCGAAGTCGACGGAAGAACTCGTGGGTTCGCTAGGCATGGGAAGTACCTTCCATTCTTATTGTTTTTAACTCGGCCTCTGTGTGCCGAATGTGGGAGGGGACTTGTTCCCGATAGCGGTGTATCAGGCAACAGGGGTGCGAATGAAACACCGCAATCGGGAGCAAGCCCCCTCCCACAGTTGAGTGCATTTCAAATGCAGGAGAAGGGTATTAGTTAGAAAAAGCCCAACGGATTAATGTCGTAACTGACCAGCAGGTTTTTAGTCTGCTGGTAGTGATCCAACATCATCTTGTGCGTTTCGCGGCCCACGCCGGATTTCTTGTAACCGCCAAACGCGGCATGCGCCGGGTACAGGTGGTAGCAGTTGGTCCACACGCGACCGGCCTTGATCGCCCGGCCCATGCGGTAGGCGCGGTTGATGTCGCGGGTCCATACACCGGCCCCCAGGCCGAACTCGGTGTCGTTGGCAATGGCCAGGGCTTCGGCTTCGTCCTTGAAGGTGGTGATGCTCACCACCGGGCCGAAGATTTCTTCCTGGAACACGCGCATCTGGTTATTGCCCTTGAGCAGGGTCGGTTGGATGTAATAGCCGCCGGCCATGTCGCCGCTGAGCTGCTCGACCTTACCGCCGGTCAGCAGTTGCGCACCTTCGCCCTTGGCGATATCCAGGTAGGACAGGATCTTGTCGAACTGCTGCTCGGACGCCTGGGCGCCGACCATGGTGTCGGTGTCCAGCGGGTCGCCCCGTTTGATCTGTTCGATCTTCTTCATCACCACCTTCATGAAGTCGTCGTAGATCGACTCTTGCACCAGCGCCCGCGACGGGCAGGTGCACACTTCACCTTGGTTGAAGAACGCCAGCACCAGGCCTTCGGCGGCTTTTTCGATAAACGAAGGCTCGGCCTTCATGATGTCTTCGAAGAAGATGTTCGGCGACTTGCCACCCAGTTCAACGGTGGACGGAATAATGTTGGTGGCCGCTGCATGCATGATGTGCGAGCCCACCGGCGTGGAACCGGTGAAGGCGATCTTGGCGATGCGCTTGCTGGTGGCCAGCGCTTCGCCGGCTTCTTTGCCGAAGCCATGCACCACGTTCAGCACGCCCGGCGGCAGCAGGTCCCCGATCACTTCCAGCAGCACGTTGATCCCCAGCGGGGTTTGCTCGGCAGGCTTGAGCACCACGCAGTTGCCGGCGGCCAGGGCCGGGGCGAGTTTCCACGCGGCCATCAGCAGCGGGAAGTTCCACGGGATGATCTGGCCGACTACGCCCAGGGGCTCGTGGAAGTGGTAGGCGGCGGTGTGTTCGTTGATTTCGGCGCTGGTGCCTTCCTGGGCGCGGATGCAGCCGGCGAAGTAGCGGAAGTGGTCGGCGGCCAGCGGGATGTCGGCGTTGAGGGTTTCACGCACGGCCTTGCCGTTGTCCCAGGTTTCGGTGATGGCCAGCAGTTCGAGGTTCTGCTCGATGCGGTCGGCGATTTTCAGCAGCACCAGCGAGCGGTCCTGGGCCGAGGTCTTGCCCCAGGCGTCGGCGGCGGCATGGGCGGCGTCCAGCGCCTTGTCGATGTCTTTGGCAGTGGAACGGGGGAATTCGGCGATAGGCTTGCCGTTGACCGGCGAGGTGTTGGTGAAATAGTTGCCCTCGACAGGCGCAACGAATTCGCCACCAATGTAGTTGCCGTACTTGGCCTTGAACGAAACGATCGCGCCTTCAGTACCGGGGTGTGCGTAACGCATGGTGGGTATCTCCTGGCTTTTATGTTTATTGGAGTGCAGCGCAAAGCGCTTGATAAAGCGTAGAGCAAAGGTTGGGCCACTGCTGCGCGAGCCAGGCAAATCAAGGGGTTAGGGTTTGTTGCAAGGCGTTGCTGTGACGTACCTGGTACAGGCGGTGTGACAGTTTGTGCCACGCGCGATACAGCCTGTGACCGGTGAGTCTGCCCGGGATTGCAATGGTCGGATGGCTGGGGGATGCTGGCTGTTCTCACGCAGGGAGAATAATAAGAACATGCACAACGATCATTTCAGTCGCCATGCCCAGCAAGTCTTGACCGTCACCCGTGGGCAAGACCTTTCCCAGGGCCCGGGCAGCGACCCGTCCATCGCCCGCTCCTGGCTGCGTTGCCTGGAGGACTATCACCTCGACCCCGCCCAGACCCTCGCCCCCACCGTGCTTGAACACGGCCGCCTGCTGGAAAGCCGCGAACGCCTGCAACAAGTGCTGCACATTGCGGGCAGCGAGATGAACAGCCTGCACCAGCAATTATCGGGCGCCGGCCATGCCGTGCTGCTCACCGATGCACGCGGGGTGATCCTTAACTGCGTCACCGCGCCGTCCGAGCGCAAGATTTTCGAGCGCGCCGGGTTGTGGCTCGGCGCCGATTGGAGCGAGGCCTGTGAGGGCACCAATGGCATCGGCACCTGCCTGGTGGAGCGCCAGTCCCTGACCATTCACCGCGATGAGCATTTTCGCGGCCGTCATACCGGGCTGACCTGCTCGGCGAGCCCGGTGTTCGACCCGCAAGGTGAATTGCTCGCGGTGCTGGATGTGTCATCTGCGCGGGAGGCGGTGTCGCGCCAGAGCCAGTTCCACACCATGGCACTGGTGAACCTGTCGGCGAAGATGATCGAGAGCTGCTATTTCCTGCGGCATTTTGAACATCACTGGCTGTTGCGTTTTCACCTGCAAGCCGAGTCGGTGGGGCTGTTCAGCGAAGGGCTGGTGGCGTTCGATGGGGACGGGCGTATCTGTGCGGTCAATCAGAGCGCATTGAACCTGCTGGGGCAGGGGCGCAGTGGCCTGTTGGGGCAGCCGGTGGAAGCCTATTTCGACTGCTCCCTGGACCAGATGCTTGGGCGGGCCAGCGCCAATGCCACGGCCAGTTGGCCGCTGCGCACCCGTGATGGCCGGCAGTTGTTCGCCGCCGTGAGGGGGCAGTCGCGCAGCGTACCGGTCGCCATGCCGGTTCCTGCGGTGAAGACCGAGCCGCCTCGCCAACCGGGGATCTGCCTGGGCGATCCGGCCCTGCAAAACGATTTTCGCAAGGCGCTGCGGGTTTTCGAGCGCGACGTACCGTTGCTGGTCAGCGGTGAAACCGGGTCCGGCAAGGAAGCGTTCGCCAAGGCCGTGCACCAGGCCAGTCAGCGCGCCGATAAAGCCTTTATCGCCCTCAACTGTGCGGCCATCCCGGAAAGCCTGATTGAAAGTGAACTGTTTGGTTATCGTGCCGGCAGCTTCACGGGTGCCCGTAAGGAAGGCATGCAGGGCAAGTTGCAACAGGCCGACGGGGGCACGCTGTTCCTCGATGAAATCGGTGACATGCCGCTCGCGTTGCAATCGCGGCTCTTGAGGGTGCTGGAAGATCGCATGGTGGTGCCCCTGGGCGGCGAGCCCCAGGCGGTGAATGTCAGAATTGTCAGCGCCACGCACCGCAATCTGATTGAGCGCGTGCAGGAAGGCAGCTTTCGAGAGGACTTGTACTATCGACTGAACGGCCTGGAAGTTTCTTTGCCCGCAGTGCGTGAGCGCAGTGATAAAGAGCAGTTGCTGGCGTTTGTGCTGGAGCAGGAAGCCAGCGGGCAGCCGGTTTCGCTGCACGCCGCAGCGCGCCAGGCACTGTTGGCGTACGCCTGGCCGGGCAATGTGCGGCAGTTGCGTACGGTGTTACGCACGTTGGTCGCGTTATGCGATGACGAATGGATCGGCCTGGATGACTTGCCCGCCATGATTCGCCAGGCGTCAACGCGCCAAGGCGTGGCGGATGTGCCGTCCCGCTCGATGCTGGAGGATGCCGAGCGCCTGGCGTTGGTCAGCGTCCTGGAACAACAGCGCTGGCAGATGACCCGTGCCGCCGAGCAGTTGGGGGTCAGCCGTAATACCCTCTATCGAAAGTTGCGTAAGTATGGCGTCGAGTTGCGTATTAAACGTGAACAGGGGTAATTATGTAGTTTCTACTGTGTGTGGATATGTGGAACTGGGGAATTTTTTTATCCACTTATTGAGTGCCACTGAATGATTGGCTCAATAAGGTGATTGCTATGAGAATTCCCGCTATTTTTAACCCGTTTAAAAGTGCTCTCCATAAAATCAGCCCGCCAAAAGTCGAGGTACCTGCTGCGGGTACTGCAGGTAAGTACCTACCTGTTCCCCGTACGAACTTGCCCAACGTTCCGTCTGATCCCCATCGAGTGCTAGCTAATCAGAACTTCAAAAAACTCTTGTTGGATATGAAGAGTCCTGGTGCCGCGGGTGCCAAGCTTCCTTCACATTCGCACCCTGCTCCAAAGACGATGGGTGATGTTGTACAGAACATGATCACGGCGGACCGCTTGGTCAAGGCGGGTGTTTTCAAGACCGGGCCAGACTTGAAAACGGTGACCCGCGACGCTTTTGTCAATGCGGCGGTCAATGGGCTGGTCAGCACGCCCCTGAGCATTGCGACCTATGCAGGCTCCGTCTGGAGTGGTGAGCAGATCAAGGGCGCGTTCTCCGCCAATACGCCCTTGTTGCCTGCGGCGCACCAGCCGGCACCCAGCCAACAGTCCAAAGGCGTGGCAGGCTTGGGCAATGAGCTGCCCAAGCCATCGGCGCAAGATCTGCAGTTACGCCTGGAAAACGCGGAATTAAAGCTGCTGTTGACGGTTAATACCATCCAGTCATTTGCCGAGGGAGGTAAGGGGCTTGCGTTGGATAAGTCGGCAGGCTGGCCAACGGAGTCGAGTGCACGTCTTGATCATCTGGAAAAGTTATATGACGCCGCCGAAACTTCCTTGAAAGCGCTCGCCGAACATAACGAGTTCATCTTCAAACCTTATAAAAATCCATTGCTGACGCCTGAAACTTCCATGACATCGCGCCTTGATGTGCTGGATAAGAGAAACGAAGTTATCCAGAAAATGATTGTTCGTATGCTTAATGTCTTGCAGGAAGAGGCGCCTCAGGAATCTGCGCAAGTCGTTTAATAATAGCGTTTGGTCGGGTACTGGCGCAGTGTCCGGGCATCGGACTCCGGGGGAGGGGGCGGCAGCCTGCCAGGGCAAGCGCCGTGTGTAGGTAAAAGAGTGCCATTTGCCCCTCCCTGCGCTAACCTGCCTCGATGTTTTACGAGGTCGACTATGCACATTCATATTCTTGGTATCTGCGGCACATTCATGGGCTCGATGGCGGTTCTGGCCAAAGAGTTGGGCCATCATGTCACCGGCTCCGATGCCAACGTCTACCCCCCCATGAGCACGCAACTCGAGGCACAGGGCATTGAGCTGACCCAAGGCTATGACCCGTCGCAATTCGACCCGGTGCCCGACCTGGTAGTGATCGGCAATGCCATGTCCCGAGGCAACCCGGCGGTCGAGTACGTGCTCAATAAAGGTTTGCCTTATGTCTCCGGCCCGCAGTGGCTGGCGGACCATGTGTTGCAAGGCCGCTGGGTGTTGGCGGTGGCCGGCACGCACGGCAAGACCACCACCAGCAGCATGCTGGCCTGGGTGCTGGAGCATGCGGGCATGAGCCCGGGTTTCCTGATCGGCGGTGTACCGCAGAACTTCTCGGTGTCGGCGCGCCTCGGCGATACGCCGTTCTTCGTGATTGAGGCGGATGAGTACGACAGCGCGTTCTTCGACAAGCGTTCCAAATTCGTCCATTACCGCCCGCGTACGGCGATATTGAACAACCTTGAGTTCGATCACGCGGATATCTTCCCTGACCTGGCGGCGATCGAGCGGCAGTTCCATCATCTGGTGCGCACCATCCCGAGTGAAGGCCTGGTTATCCACCCGACCACTGAGCCTGCGTTGCAGCGTGTGATCGAGATGGGCTGCTGGACCCCGGTGCAAACCACCGGCGCGCACGGGCAGTGGCAGGTCAAACTGCTGAGCGACGACGGTTCAAGGTTTGAAGTGCTGTTTGAGGGTGAGTCCCAGGGCATTGTCGATTGGGGCATGACCGGCCAGCACAACGTCGCCAACGCGTTGGTCACCCTGGCGGCGGCACGCCATGTGGGCGTGGTGCCCTCCATGGGGATTGCCGCGTTGAGCGCTTTCAAGAGCGTCAAGCGCCGTATGGAAAAGGTCGCCGAGGTGAATGGGGTGACGATCTACGACGACTTCGCCCACCATCCGACGGCGATTGCCACCACCCTGGACGGCCTGCGCAAACGTGTTGGCGACGCGCCGATCATTGCCATTGTCGAGCCGCGCTCCAATTCGATGAAGCTTGGTGCGCACCGTGATGGCTTGCCGGAAAGCGTCAACGACGCCGATCAGGTGGTCTGGTACGCGCCGGCCAACCTGGGGTGGGACCTGCCGGCCATTGCGGCGCTGTGCACGGTGCCGTCGAAGGTCTGTGATTCGATCGAAGGCATCATCGAACACGTCAAGCAACGGGTCACGCCTGGCACTCACGTCGTGGTGATGAGCAACGGCGGTTTTGGCGGCCTGCACGGTAAATTGGCCGAGGCGCTGAAATGAGCGGCCCCGAGCGCGTCACCCTAGCGATGACCGGCGCCTCCGGCGCGCCCTATGGGCTGCGCCTGCTCGATTGCCTGGTACGCGAAGACCGTGAAGTGCACTTCCTGATCTCCAAGGCGGCGCAGTTGGTGATGGCGACCGAGACCGATGTCGCGCTGCCGGCCAAGGTCCAGACGATGCAGGCGTTCCTCACCGAATACACCGGTGCGGCGGCGGGGCAGATCAAGGTCTACGGCAAAGAAGACTGGATGTCGCCGGTCGCCTCCGGCTCCGGCGCGCCGGCCGCGATGGTAGTGGTGCCGTGTTCCACCGGTACCTTGTCGGCGATTGCGACGGGTGCTTGTAACAACCTGATCGAGCGGGCGGCGGATGTGACGCTGAAGGAGCGTCGCCAGTTGATCCTGGTACCACGCGAAGCGCCGTATTCGAGCATTCACCTGGAACACATGCTGAAGTTGTCGAACATGGGCGTGACCATCTTGCCGGCCTCGCCAGGCTTCTATCACCAGCCGCAGACCATCGATGACCTGGTGGATTTCGTGGTGGCGCGCATTCTGAACCTGCTGAATATTCCCCAGGATATGCTGCCACGTTGGGGTGAACACCATCTGAGTAATGATGAGTAAGGCGCTGTTGCTGTTGCTGGCGCTGCAACTGACGGGCTGCGCGACCGCACGCACGCTGGATGCGGCGCAACCGGGCGCGCCGGTAGTGTATGCCGGCACGCGCTTGGACCTGTATGCAATGAACGGCGGCTGCTGCGCCAAGGACCGGTTTGGCGCTGAGGCCCCGGCTTATCCTGGCGTGGACCTACCGGCAAGCGCAGTCCTGGATACGCTGCTGTTGCCACTGTCGGTGTTGACGGTACTGGGCGTGGGATTCAACGCAACGGGTGGCCTCTGACCTGAGTCTTCAAAACCCCACAAAACCATTGTGGGAGGGGGCTTGCTCCCGATAGCAGTGTGCCAGTCAGCTTATCTGTAACTGACCTGCCGCTATCGGGAGCAAGCCCCCTCCCACAGGGTTTTGTGTTGCCAGGTCTTTAAATGGGTTATTTGCCGAGCTTGCGCAGCTCATCCGACTTCAACCCGCACTCTCCCTGGCATGGATCTGCCGGCAAGCGCAGTCTTGGATACGCTGTTGATGCCACTGTCGGGATCTTCAAAACACCACAAAACCATTGTGGGAGGGGGCTTGCTCCCGATGACGGTGTGCCAGTCAGCTAATCTGTAACTGACCTGCCGCTATCGGGAGCAAGCCCCCTCCCACAGGGTTTTGTGTTTTCAGGTCTTTAAGTGGGTTATTTGCCGAGCTTGCGCAGCTCATCCGACTTCAACCCGCACTCTCCCTGGCATGGATCTACCGGCAAGCGCAGTCTTGGATACGCTGTTGCTGCCACTGTCGGGGACTTCAAAACACCACAAAATCATTGTGGGAGGGGGCTTGCTCCCGATAGCAGTGTGCCAGTCAGCTTATCTGTAACTGACATACCGCCATCGGGAGCAAGCCCCCTCCCACAGGGTTTTGTGTTTTCAGGTCTTTAAATGGGTTATTTGCCGAGCTTGCGCAGCTCGTCCGACTCCACCACCCGCACGCCATCCTGCTCTTCCAGCGCCAGACGCCACATGGCGCGGGCCAGTTCACAGACTTCGATGCCGCGGTATTTGCCCGGGATCAATCGCGACAATGGCCCGGCCAATTGTTCGGCCAATCGCGGCTCCAGGCGCTCCCCCAGCAATAGCGAAGGCCGCACGATGGTCAGTTGCGGCCAATCCTGTGCCTTCAACGCCAGCTCCATTTCGCCTTTGACCCGGTTGTAGAAAATCGAGGATTTCGGGTCGGCGCCAATGGCGCTGATCACGATCAAGTGGCGCGCGCCCAATTCCCGTGCGCGCTTGGCAAAGGCCACCACCATGTCCAGGTCAACGGCGCGAAAGGCGGCTTCCGAGCCCGCTTGCTTGATGGTGGTGCCCAGGCAGCAGAAGGCGATATCCACCTGGCCGCCCAGTTGCGGCAGGAACACGGCGGGGTCGCCTACAGGGTTCTCCAGGCGCGGGTGTTCGGCCAGGGGTTTGCGGCTCGGCGCCAGTACGCGGGTCACCGTAGGCTCGTTGAGCAAGCGGTCGAGCAGATGCTCGCCGGTCAGCCCGGAAGCTCCGGCCAACAGGATATGTTGAGGTGTCAGGTACATGGTGTTTCCCCCCTTGTTACACGTTACAGCTTAGTTGCCTTTGGCTTCCTTGCTATTCATTGAGACGCTTTCGAGCGCCTTTCGGGCCTGCTGTTTACGTAAGAGTTGCCAATGGGCAATCACGCCTTTGGGGGCCCACATCTGCGGTTCCGAGGCTTCGAAGTTGTCAGCTTGTTCGCGCTCGGCCACGTGTAGTTGTGCCAGCTTGAACGCGTGTTGTAAATCGTCGGTCTGGTTGAAAGCCTGTACGAAAAGGGCATCGCCAAAGTAGGTAAAGTCTGCTTCTTCTGAGCAGCCGAAGGACACGCGATCAGCGCGCGAAGCGGTCATGATCAAGGTGCGTTCATCCTTGAGTGCCGGAATGAAGCCGCCGGAATAGCAGGCGGAGATCACGATGATCTTGTCACGGTTTTTCAGCGGCTCGAGCACGGCGGCCAATTCGTCGGCGGGCAGGTCGGCCAGTTCCATGCGCGGCTGGTCCAGCACGAACTCATGTTCGTGGGTGCCGTGGCTGGTCATGTAAATGAACACCAGGTCTTCCGGCCCGGTGCGTTCGGCCAGGGTCTGCACGGCGCGGCGCAGGCTCTCGCGAGTGGCCAGCGGGCGGTCGGTGATATGGTCGCGGTGGTTGACCAGGCGAATCTGCCCTCGCGCACCGAAGCGGCTGGCGAGCATATTGCTGACGTAGTCGGCTTCGCGCAGGAACACGCTTTGCTTGCCATCGCCGGCGATGGCCAAGGTGTAGAGCTCGACGGCGGGCGTGGAGGGTGGCACCGCCGCGAGGGCCGCCTCGAGCAAGCGGCCTTGGGCCAGCACGCCGATTTCCAGCGGGTCGGGCAGCAGCTTGCCGTCGGCATCACGCACGCGCATGCCGTTGACCCAGGTGCCGGCCTGTACCGTGCCGTCGGTGAGGACGAGGGTGCCTTTGCCTTGATAGTTGTCGCTGTCGAAACCACCGATATAGAAGCTGCCATCTGTGAGGTTCAGGCGACCCTCGCCGGTAAAGCGCCATTCGCTGAACTGGCCCACATAGTGGCTGCCATCGATGCCGATCAGCTCGCCCTTGCCGCTCAGTGCGCCTTCCTTGAACTGGCCGATCCACACGTCGCCGTCGGCGTTTTCATAGCGGCCTTTGCCGTTGAGCTGGTTCTGCTTGAACTGGCCGACATAGATATCACCGTCGGCGCTGTTGAAGGTGCCATTGCCTTCGAGCTGGCCATCGACGAAGTGGCCGCTGAACTGGTTGCCGCTGTCGTCGTTGCGCTGGCCTTCGCCATTGGGTTTGCCGTGGGCGAACTGCCCCTGGTACTGGCTGCCATCAGCCAGCTCGAGGCGACCGAGGCCGGAATACTGGTCGTCGAGGAACTCGCCGCGATAGGTCATCTGCCCTTCTTTGAGGGTGCCTTCGCCGTTGCGTCGACCGTTTTTGAACCCGCCGACGTAGCTGGTGCCCGGGGTGGTCAGGCTGCCCTGACCGTCGAACAAGCCTTGCTTGAACTGGCCTTTATAGACCTCGCCGTTGCTGCCATGCCATTCGCCCTGGCCGTGCCACTGGCCCTTGTCGAAATGGCCGGCGTACCAACTGCCGTTGGGGTAGTCCACACGGCCCTGGCCTTGCAACAAACCGTCGACCACATCGCCACGATAGCGGCCGCCATCGGGCAGGCGCGCATCGGGCGGCAACAGCGATTCGCCGTCTCCGCAAGCGGTGAGCAACAGGGCAAGGGCAAGGGGAGCAAGTGGGCGCATAGCGGGATCCGGATAATTGAGCGCCGAGTATGCCGCAGCTGCGAGGTTCATACATAAATTTACATACACTGTGGCAAGGTTTATCACCTCACCACAGGCACGCCGTTACACGAAGCAGAGTGACAACGACTCGGCGATGTAAGCGGGTTTTTCCTGGCCTTCGATTTCCAGGGTGGCGGTGGCTTTAAATAGCCATTGGCCAGGTTTCTTCTCAGTGACGTCGGTGAGGGTGACGTTCAGGCGGACCTTGGAGTTCACTTTCACCGGCTGGATGAAACGCACGCTGTCCAGGCCATAGTTGACCGCCATCTTCAGGCCCTCGGGCATGATCAGGATGTCTTCCATCAGCTTGGGCATCAGCGACAGCGACAGGAAACCGTGGGCGATGGTGCTGCCGAACGGTGTCTGGGCGGCCTTGACCGGATCGACGTGGATGAACTGATGATCGCCCGTGGCTTCGGCGAACAGGTTGATACGCGCCTGGTCGATGGTGAGCCATTCGGAACGTCCCAGTTGCTTGCCGACATAATCTTTGAGCTGCGCTACAGGTACATAGGGCATTGCGACTCTCCTTGGTTCATCGGTTTTTTATAGGGGGCCAGATCCATGGTAGATCATCATGGGCAATCAGCTCGGTCAACCCACCATGCCTTTGGCGAATGCCGGAGCATAGGGCGGGCATGCTTATAATGCGGGCGAGTCTTGAGGGGGGAGAGAGCGGATGCTGTTACGTGGCCTGACCTGGCTGGTGCTGTTTCAATTGATCGGTACGGCGATCAACCACTTGCTGTTGCCGGTGCTGCCGGGGCCGATCATTGGCTTGCTGCTGATGCTGGGTTTCCTGATCTGGCGCGGTGAAGTCGGCGAGCCCCTGAGCCTGGCGGCCGGCAGCCTGTTGCGTTACTTGCCGCTGCTGCTGGTGCCGCCGGCGGTGGGGGTGATGGTGTACGCCAAGGACATTGCCGCCGACTTCTGGGCTATCGTCGGTGCGCTGGTGGTGTCGTTGGTGATCGCCATGGGCTTTGTCGGCGTGCTGATGCAACAGCTGGTCAAGCACAAGGAGAAGGACCAATGACCTTCGACTGGTCGGGCGCGTGGGCGGCGGTGATTCATCATCCGTTATTCGGTATCGGTATCACCCTGGGCGCCTATCAACTGGTGTTGGCCGGTTTCGAGAAAACCCGTTGGATCTTCTTGCAACCCGTGCTGGTCTCCATGTTGCTGGTGGTCGCGGTGCTGCTCACCTGTGGCCTGAGTTACACCGAATACCGCAAGAGCACCGAGATCATGGGCATCCTGCTCGGCCCTGCGACCGTCGCCCTGGCTGTACCGCTTTATCTGAATTTGCGGCGGATTCGCCAATTGTTCTGGCCGATTTTTACTACGCTGGTGTTAGGCGGGGTATTGGCCACCGGCCTGTGCGTGTGGCTTGGCTGGTGGTTTGGTGCCGAGCATATGATGCTGATGACCATGGCACCCAAGTCGGTGACTTCACCGATAGCCATGCTGGTGGCTGAGCAGATCGGCGGCGTGGCGGCGTTGGCGGCGGTGTTTGTGCTGATCACCGGGGTGATCGGCGCGATGATCGGGCCGGCGTACCTCTCGGCACTGGGCGTGCGCAGCCCTGAGGCGCGTGGCATGGCCCTGGGCATGACCGCCCACGCGGTGGGCACGTCGGTGGCCTTGCAGGAAAGCGAAGAGTGCGGCGCCTTTGCGGCGCTGGCCATGAGTCTGATGGGCGTGGCCACGGCGGTTTTCCTGCCGTTGGCCGTGTCGGTGATCGTTTAAACCGGGGTTAAGGAAACCTTTATGAGTCTGGCGCTGTTCCCGCTCAATACCGTGCTGTTCCCAGGCTGCACCCTCGATTTGCAGCTGTTCGAGGCGCGTTACCTGGACATGATCAGCCGTTGCATGAAACGGGGCGAAAGCTTCGGCGTGGTGTGCATCCTCGATGGCAAGGAGGTCGGCCAGGCGCCCGACGGTTACGCGCTGATCGGCTGTGAAGCGTTGATCCGCGACTTCAAGCAGCAGGACAACGGCCTGTTGGGCATTCGTGTCGAAGGCGGGCGGCGTTTTCGCGTGCGGGAGGCCGGTGTGCAGAAAGACCAGTTGCTGGTGGCCGAGGTGCAATGGCTCGAAGAGCTGCCGGACCAGCCGCTGGAAGAGGAGGATGCAGACCTGCTGGCGCTGCTGCAGGCCCTGGCCGAACACCCGATGGTTGCCTCGCTGGACATGGGCACCCAGGCCGAGGGCCAGCAGGCCCTGGGCAATCAACTGGCTTATCTACTGCCGTTCACCGAGGCGGACAAGGTCGACCTGCTGCAACTCGACGATCCGCAACAACGGTTGGATGCCATCCAGATGTTGCTCGACGAGTTGCAGGGCGAACTTTTCGCTCAGTAGGCGTAGCGCAGCAGGGCGCTGGAGGTGCCGGTGAAGGCGATGACACTCAGCACCGCCACGATCACCGGCAACAGCAACCACCAGGTTTTTTGCGGCATGGCGGGCAGCGGGCTGCGGTATTGGCTGGCGGTCAGGCTCAAGGCACACACGCTCATCGCCAGCAGCGTGCCGGCCAGAATATCCGTTGGCCAATGCGCGCCCAGGTAAACCCGTGACAGCGCGATGAATGCGGCGGGAATGCAGCCCAGCAGCAGCCAGGTCAGGCGCAGGCGTGTGGGTTGGCCGCGACCGGCCAGCACGGCCAGGGCGAGGAAGAACGCAAATGAACCTGAAGCGTGCCCGCTGGGCATGCTGAAACTGGTCAAGGGGTCGGTGAGGATTTCAGGGCGGCCACGAGCGAAAAACAACTTGGTGCCCGTGTTGATCACCGCCGCCCCGGCCAAGGTCGCGCCGACGAACAGGGCATGGCGCCATTGCCGCGCCAAAAACAGCAGGCCGGTGAACACGGCGCTGGCGACAAACATCTTCTTGAACTCGCCCAACTGGGTGACCATTACCATGGCCTCGTCCAGCCACGGGCTGCGGTGTTCCTGCACCAGTGCGCTCAAGCCCTGATCGAACGCGTCGAGGTGCGGGTAGCCGATAAACAGGGCAACCAATAGCGTCAGGCTGGCGCAGCCTATCCACAAAGTGGCACGACGATGGCCGCGCAAGCTGGCGTTCAAGCTCAGCCCCAGCAGCACCGCGAGACAGGCGGCGACCACCCCGGCTTGGGGCCAGAAGCCTTCGGGCAGCGGCAAGCGGAACGCTGCGCCCGTCGCCCAGCCCGGCAACAGGTAGGCCACCGACCAACCTGCCGCCGCCACTAGGCTCACGGCGGCGAAGCGTGGGAAGGGCATGTCGCACATGCCGGCCACCATCGGCAGCATGGGGCGCAACGGGCCTATGAACCGTCCTACCAACAGACTGGCGATACCGTACTTGTGGAAATAGGTTTCGGCACCGTTCATCCATTCTGGATGGTGACGCAGGCCGGGCAGGCGCCGGATATTCTGATGGAAGTGTCGACCCAGGTAGTAGGAAACCCCATCCCCCAGCAAGCCGCCGAGGAAACCCAGCAACAGGGTTTCACTCAAGGACAGCGCGCCGCTGCCCGCCAGCGCGGCAATCGCAAACAGCAACACCGTGCCGGGTACGATCAGCCCGGCAATGGCCAGGCACTCCACGCACGCGACGACAAACACCGCCACCGCCAGCCATTCGGGGTTCAGCGTCAGCCAGCCGGTAATGCTATCGAGCCATTGGCTCATAAATCCTCACTCCCACATGCCTTGTTCACAATAAAAAATAATCGCGGCCTTCGACCTGGCCCCGGCGCAGCGGGTTCCGCGTGCAATAAGCGGCGTAGCCGGCATCTACAAAGCGGTACATCAGGTGTTCGTCGCGCCCGCTGGGGATGCCCAGGCGAGTGGTCTGGAGGATATGCGTCGGCGCCTGGCCGACGTCTTCCACGTAGAGCGATTGCGGGTCAAAACGTTTGGCGTCCCACATCGGCACTTTCAGACCCAGCGCTTTGCACAGCAGGGTCTGGCCGGCGCACAGCTTATGCGAGGGGCGCGGGTGGCCGTTGGCGTCCGGGTTGTTCAGCAGCATCTGCGCCAGGCTGGCCGGGCCGGACACTTCGTCGACCCAGGGATAGGCCGATTTGATCAACACGGCATTGCCGGGGCCCTTGGCGCTGAAGTTCAGCGAATCGCCACCGCGGGCGTAATACATATAGATATGACCACCATCCAGAAACAAAGCCTTACGCTTTTCTGTGTAGCCCAGTGAGGCGTGGCTGCCTTTTTCGGCCACGTAGTAGGCTTCGGTTTCAATAATTCGCGCTGAAAGCCAGAGATCGCCGACGCGATGACGTATGACTTTTCCGAGTAAATCGCGTGCAAGCATTTGCGCGTCGCGGTCGAAAAAGCTGTCGGGCAGCGCGCTGGCGGGGTGTTCGGGCAAAAAAATCGACATGGCAGTAGGGGGAATACGGCTAAATGTGACGGAATCATAACAACTCCCACCTTAATTACCGCTGAACCTCGGATTTTTACAGTTCATTTCGACCATCCGCCCCTCACCGCTGTCAGTCGAGCGGCGTCACAGCTATAATCTGCCGCTTTCCTCCCTGCCAAGACTCCCTGACTATGACTGAGTCCGTTCTTGACTACATGACCCGCCTGGGTCGCGCTGCCCGTCAGGCCTCGCGATTGATCGCCCGTGCGAGCACCGCGCAGAAGAACCGCGCCCTGTTGGCCGCCGCCGATGCTCTGGACGCCTCGCGCTCCGAGCTGACCGCCGCCAACGAGCTGGACCTGGCCAACGGCCGCGCCAATGGCCTTGAGCCAGCCCTGCTGGACCGCCTGGCGCTGACCCCGGCGCGTATCGACGACATGATCGAAGGCCTGCGTCAGGTGGCCAAGCTGCCTGACCCCATCGGTGAAATCCGCGATATGCGCTACCTGCCGTCCGGCATCCAGGTCGGCAAGATGCGCGTGCCCCTGGGCGTGATCGGCATCATCTATGAGTCGCGCCCGAACGTGACCATCGACGCCGCGAGCCTGTGCCTCAAGTCCGGGAATGCCACCATCCTGCGTGGCGGTTCCGAGGCGATCAATTCCAACCGCGCCATTGCCGCGTGCATTCAGCAGGGCCTGGCAGTGGCCGAGTTGCCGGCCGAAGTGGTGCAGGTGGTGGAAACCACCGACCGCGCTGCCGTGGGTGCGCTGATCACCATGCCGGAGTTTGTCGATGTTATCGTGCCACGGGGTGGCAAGAGCCTGATCGAGCGTGTCAGCCGTGATGCCAAGGTGCCGGTGATCAAACACCTGGACGGCGTGTGCCACGTGTTCATCGACGTCGCCGCCGATATCGACAAGGCCATCCGCATTGCCGACAACGCCAAGACCCACCGCTACGCTCCGTGCAACACCATGGAAACCCTGTTGGTGCACGCCGGCATTGCCGAGCGCGTGCTGCCGCCGTTGGCTGCCATCTACCGGGACAAGGGCGTGGAACTGCGCGGTTGTGTGCGTACCCGTGCGTTGCTGGGCGCGGACGTGATCGAAGCGACCGAGCTGGACTGGTACACCGAATACACCGCGCCGATCCTGTCGATCAAGATTGTCGACGACCTGGACGAAGCCATCGAACACATCAACACCTACGGTTCCAAGCACACCGACGCCATCGTTTCCGAGCATTTCAGCGATGCCCGGCGTTTCCTCAACGAAGTGGACTCCGCTTCGGTGATGATCAACGCCTCGACGCGTTTTGCCGACGGCTTCGAGTATGGCCTGGGGGCGGAGATCGGTATCTCCACCGACAAGCTGCACGCTCGTGGTCCGGTGGGCCTGGAAGGCCTGACCAGCGAGAAATACGTGGTGTTCGGCGACGGTCATGTGCGCACTTGATGACTAAACGCATCGGGCTGCTCGGCGGTACCTTCGACCCCGTGCACATCGGCCATTTGCGCAGCGCGCTGGAAGTCGCGGATGCCCTCGCGCTGGATGAGCTGCGCATGATGCCCAACGCACGGCCGCCGCATCGCGATACGCCGCAGGTGTCACCGCAGCAGCGCCTGGAAATGGTGCGCCTGGCGGTGGAGGGCATTGCGCCGCTGGTGATGGACGACCGCGAGCTCAAGCGCGATAAACCGTCCTACACTGTTGACACCCTGGAGCTGATGCGCGCCGAGTTGGCCGCGGATGACCAGTTGTTTCTGCTTTTGGGCTGGGACGCATTTTGCGGCCTGCCCTCTTGGCATCGCTGGGAGGAGCTCCTCCAGCATTGCCACATCCTGGTTTTGCAACGCCCGGATGCCGACAGCGAACCGCCGGATGCCTTGCGCAACCTGCTGGCCGCGCGGTCGGTAAGTGACCCCTTGGCCCTGACCGGGCCGAACGGGAATATTGCATTCGTCTGGCAGACCCCGCTTGCGGTGTCCGCCACCCAGATCCGTCAACTGCTGGCCAGCGGGAAGTCGGTACGTTTCCTGGTGCCTGACGCGGTCCTGGCCTACATCGATGCGCACGGGCTTTACCGTGCGTCGAACTGAAAAGGCGCGCTTGAACACACGAACAGTCGTGCAGCGAGCGCCCGAACATACGAGCAAAACGAGTTTTATATGACGAACAAAGACGTAAGCAAAGTTAAGCGCAAAGGCACCTTCAAAAGCGCGCCGTTGCCGGTTGAAGCCCATGTTGGCCCGGAGCTGGCCGGCGAAGAGCTGGTAAAGGTTGCCGTGGCCGCCCTGGAAGACGTCAAGGCCCAGGACATCCAGGTGCTGGACGTACGCGACAAGCAAAGCATCACCGACTTCATGATCATCGCCACCGGTACTTCGAACCGCCAGATCGGCGCGATGCTGGACAAGGTCCGCGAAGCCGTCAAAGCCCAGGGCGTGAAGCCGCTGGGTGAAGAAGGCAAGGGCGACAGCGACTGGGTGCTGTTGGACATGGACGACGTGATCGTTCACATGATGACGTCCAACGCCCGCCAGTTCTACGACCTGGAGCGTCTGTGGAAAGGCGCCGAGCAGAGCCGCGCGGCTGACGGCAAGCACCACAGCCCGGAAGTGGGCCACGCACACTTCGACAAGCTCAACAAAGACCAGGAATAAGGAACGGCTGTGCGCCTGCGTCTGATCGCTGTCGGTTCACGCATGCCCAAGTGGGTGGAAGAAGGCTGGCACGAGTATGCCAAGCGTCTGCCTGCTGAGCTGTCGCTGGAACTGGTGGAAATACCGCTCAATACCCGGGGCAAGAATGCCGATGTGGCTCGCTTTATCCGTCAGGAAGGCGAAGCCATGCTGGCCAAGGTCGGCCCCAACGAGCGCATCGTCACCCTCGAAGTGCACGGCAAACCCTGGAGCACCGAGCAGTTGGCGGTGGAGCTGGATCGCTGGCGCCTGGACTCGCGCACCGTCAACTTCATGGTCGGCGGCCCCGAAGGGCTGGCCCCGGAAGTCTGTGCGCGGGCCGACCAGCGCTGGTCGCTGTCGGCGCTGACGTTGCCGCACCCGTTGGTAAGGATCCTGATCGGTGAACAGCTGTATCGCGCCTGGACAGTGCTGTCCGGGCACCCTTACCACAAATAGTCTGCGCCCCTCCCGATGACCCAGCCGATCCGCATCAAGGACCACGAGAAAGACGCACGTCTGGTACGTTCGCGGGTGGTGTTTGGTGCGATTCTGGTGGTCACCCTGCTGGGTGTGCTGATTGCGCGCCTGTATTTCCTGCAGGTGATCCAGTACGACTATCACTCCACGTTGTCGGAGAACAACCGGGTGCATGTGCAGCCGATTCCGCCGACCCGTGGCCTGATTTTCGACCGCAATGGCGTGGTGGTGGCGGACAACCGACCCAGCTTCAGCCTGAGCATGACCCGCGAGCGTTCCGGCGACTGGCAGCAGGTCCTCGATGTGATCGTCGAGGTGCTGCAACTGACGCCGGAAGACCGGGCGATCTTCGAGAAGCGCATGAAACAGGGGCGTCGGCCATTCGAGCCGGTGCCGATCCTGTTTGAGCTGACCGAAGAACAGATCGCGCGGATCGCGGTGAACCAGTTCCGCCTGCCGGGGGTGGAAGTGGTGGCGCAGTTGGTGCGGCATTACCCGCAAGGGCCGCACTTTGCCCACTCCGTAGGCTATATGGGGCGGATCAACGAGAAAGAGCTGAAAACCCTCGACCCGGTCAATTACAGCGGTACTCACCATATCGGCAAAACCGGTATCGAGCGCTTCTACGAGCCCGAGCTGCACGGCCAGGTCGGTTACGAAGAAGTCGAGACCAACGCTCGCGGCCGGGTGCTGCGGGTGCTCAAGCGTACCGATCCGGTGCCGGGCAAAGACATTGTGTTGAGCCTGGACATCAAGCTGCAGGAAGCGGCTGAGATGGCGCTGGGTGGGCGTCGTGGCGCCGTGGTAGCGCTGGACCCGAAGACAGGCGAAGTGCTCGCGATGGTCAGCCAGCCGAGCTTCGACCCGAACCTGTTTGTCACCGGGATCAGCTTCAAGGCCTACGCCGAGCTGCGCGACTCCATCGACCGGCCGCTGTTCAACCGCGTGCTGCGCGGACTGTACCCGCCGGGTTCGACGATCAAGCCCGCCGTGGCAATTGCCGGCCTGGATGCTGGTGTGGTGACAGCCTCCAGCCGTGTGTACGACCCCGGCTATTACATGCTGCCCAACTACGATCACAAATACCGTAACTGGAACCGTACCGGCGACGGCTATGTCGACCTGGACACTGCGATCATGCGTTCCAACGACACTTATTTTTACGACCTGGCCCACAAGCTGGGGATCGATCGCCTGTCTGCCTATATGAGCAAGTTCGGCCTCGGTCAGAAAGTCTCCCTGGACATGTTCGAAGAATCCCCCGGCCTGATGCCGTCGCGGGAGTGGAAGCGTGCGACCCGTCGCCAAGCCTGGTTCCCAGGTGAAACCCTGATCCTCGGCATCGGCCAGGGTTATATGCAGGCCACGCCTTTGCAACTGGCCCAGGCGACGGCGCTGGTGGCCAACAAAGGAATCTGGAACCGCCCGCACCTGGCCAAGACCATCGAAGGCGAGAAGCCGGTGGATGAAAACCCGATCCCGGATATCGTGCTGCGCGACTCGTCCGATTGGACCAAGGTCAATCACGGCATGCAGCAGGTGATGCACGGCGCCCGCGGTACGGCGCGCAAGGCGGCAATCGGCGCGCAATACCGCATCGCCGGCAAGAGCGGTACGGCCCAGGTGGTCGCGATCAAGCAGGGCGAGAAATACGACCGCTCCAAAGTTCAGGAACGCCACCGTGACCACGCCTTGTTTGTCGGTTTTGCCCCGGCGGACGACCCGAAGATCGTGGTGGCCGTGATGGTCGAAAACGGTGAGTCCGGTTCCGGCGTTGCCGCGCCCGTGGTGCGCCAAGTGATGGACGCCTGGTTGTTGGCCGACGACGGCAGGCTCAAGCCCGAATATGGTGGCCCCCCTTCAAGCCCCGAGGTTACGGCCCGTGAAGAGTAATTTTGACCGCATCCTCTCCAGCGACGATGTGATGCGTCGCCGTGCGACGCTGCTGCAGCGCATGCACATTGATGGCCCGTTGTTGATCCTGCTGCTGACCCTGGCGGCCGGCAGCCTGTTCGTGCTGTATTCGGCCAGCGGCAAGAACTGGGATTTGCTGATCAAACAAGCGTCCTCGTTCGGCCTGGGCCTGTTGTCGATGGTGGTGATCGCCCAACTGGAGCCACGGTTCATGGCGCGCTGGGTGCCGCTGGGTTACGTGGCCGGTGTGTTGCTGCTGGTGGTGGTGGATGTGATGGGGCATAACGCCATGGGTGCGACCCGCTGGATCAACATTCCAGGGGTGATTCGCTTCCAGCCGTCGGAATTCATGAAGATCCTGATGCCGGCGACCATCGCCTGGTACCTGTCCAAGCGCACCTTGCCGCCGCAGCTCAAGCATGTGGGCATCAGCCTGATCCTGATCGGCGTACCGTTTATCCTGATCGTGCGCCAACCCGACCTTGGCACCTCGCTATTGATTCTCGCGGGTGGTGCGTTCGTGCTGTTCATGGGCGGGCTGCGCTGGCGCTGGATTCTCAGCGTATTGGCTGCCGCCATCCCCGTGGCCGTGGCCATGTGGTTCTTCTTTATGCACGATTACCAGAAGCAACGGATCTTGACCTTCCTCGATCCGGAAAGCGACCCGTTGGGCACCGGCTGGAACATCATCCAGTCCAAGGCGGCCATTGGCTCGGGTGGCGTATTCGGCAAGGGCTGGTTGCTGGGCACCCAGTCGCACCTGGACTTTTTGCCGGAAAGCCACACCGACTTCATTATTGCGGTGATGGGTGAAGAGTTCGGCCTGGTGGGCATCTGCGCGCTGTTGCTGATCTATCTGCTGCTGATCGGTCGCGGGTTGGTGATTACCGCCCAGGCGCAGACGCTGTTCGGTAAATTGCTGGCCGGCAGCCTGACCATGACTTTTTTTGTTTACGTTTTCGTCAACATCGGTATGGTCAGTGGCCTGCTGCCGGTGGTGGGGGTGCCGTTGCCGTTCATTAGCTACGGCGGAACTTCGCTGGTGACATTGCTGTCAGCGTTTGGGGTTTTGATGTCGATTCATACGCATCGCAAGTGGATCGCACAGGTTTGAATAAGGTGAAGATGTCAATGCAAGTAATGCGCGGCTGGGCGACTCGGCACGCGTCCTGGATGGGCCTGATCGGGCTGCTGGGCGCGACGCAGGAGGCGCTGGCCGGTGACTACGATGGTTCACCCCAGGTTGCCGAATTTGTCGGTGAAATGACCCGCGACTACGGTTTCGCGGGCGAACAGCTGATGGGCGTGTTTCGCGAAGCCCAGCGCAAGCAGGCGATCCTCGACGCGATTTCGCGCCCCGCCGAACGCGTGAAGCAGTGGAAGGAATATCGTCCCATGTTCCTCACCGATGCCCGCGTGGCACGTGGTGTGGACTTCTGGCGTCAGCACGAGGCCGTACTGGCCCGCGCCGAGCAGGAATACGGTGTGCCGGCCCAGGTCATCGTTGCGATCATCGGCATTGAAACCTTCTACGGGCGCAATACCGGCAGTTACCGGGTGATCGACGCCTTGTCGACCCTGGGTTTCGATTACCCGCCACGCGCCGAGTTCTTCCGTAAGGAGCTGCGTGAATTCCTCTTGCTGGCTCGCGAAGAGCAGGTTGACCCGTTGACCCTCAAGGGTTCCTACGCCGGCGCGATGGGCCTGCCGCAATTCATGCCGAGCAGCTTCCGGGCTTATGCAGTGGATTTCGACGGCGACGGCCATATCAATATCTGGAGCAACCCCGACGACGCGATTGGCAGCGTGGCCAGCTACTTCAAGCGCCATGGCTGGGTGGCCGGCGAACCCGTGGTGATTCGTGCCGATGTGACCGGCGATCGCGCCGATGAAGGCCTGACCCAGGGCATCGAGCCTGCCAAGACGGTCGGGGAGTTGCGGGCGCTGGGCTGGTCGAGTCAGAATGCGCCACGCGATGATATGCCGGTGACGGCGTTCCGCCTGGAAGGTGAAAATGGCCCGGAATACTGGATGGGCCTGAAGAATTTCTACGCAATCACGCGTTATAACCGCAGCGTGATGTACGCCATGGCCGTGCATCAGCTGTCAGACATGCTGGTCCAAGCACGGGGCAACAAGTAATGCGGGTATCGCCGTTCAATAAACCGCTCAAGCTGGTGGCGTTTGCCGCGTTGTCCTTGCTGGTTGTCAGTTGCTCCTCCACGACCAGTCGCGCACCCGCGTCGAAGGGCGGGGCTATCGTCCGCGCCCAGCCGGGCCTGGACATCAACCGCGCGCATAAAGATGGCGCGCCGTGGTGGGATGTCGATGTTTCGAAGATCCCGGACGCCACCCCAACCCTGCACACCGGCCCGTACAAGGCCAACCCCTATACCGTGCTGGGTAAAAACTACTTCCCGTTGCAGGAATCCAAGAGCTACTCGCAAACGGGCACGGCGTCCTGGTACGGCACCAAGTTCCATGGCCAGAACACCGCCAATGGCGAAGTGTATGACCTGTACGGCATGAGCGCGGCCCACAAGACCTTGCCGCTGCCCAGCTATGTGCGTGTGACCAACCTGGACAACAACCGCACGGTGATCCTGCGGGTCAATGACCGGGGGCCGTTCTATTCCGACCGGATCATCGACCTGTCCTACGCGGCCGCCAAGAAGCTCGGTTATGCCGAGACCGGCACGGCGCGGGTGAAGGTCGAAGGTATCGACCCGGCGCAGTACTGGGCCCAGCGTGGCAAGCCGGCGCCGTTGATGCTCAACGAACCGCAGACGCCACAGCCACAGGTCACCGCTTCGGCCGGCAAGATCGAACAGTGGACGCCGCCGCCGGCGCAGCACGCACCGGATACCGTGGTTGTACCGCGTGCCGCACCCGGCGCCTCGATGGCCGGCGGGCAATACCTGCAAGTGGGCGCTTTCGCCAACCCGGACGCGGCGGAACTGCTAAGGTCGAAACTCAGCGGTATGGTCAGGGCGCCGGTATTCATCAGCTCCATCGTGCGTAACCAGCAGACCCTGCACCGTGTGCGCATGGGCCCGATCGGCTCGCCGAGCGAGGTTGCGCAAGTACAGAACAGCGTGCGTCTGGCCAACCTGGGGCAACCCAGCGTGGTCACCGCAGAGTAAAAGTAAGGGATTGATGGCTTGAGCCCGCACGCGGGTTCGAGCCTTGGTTGTTGGCTCGTTGAACAATAAAAACCCAGGGGCAAGGGGTGAGCGGGCAACCGAACACGCGACAGTCTGGAAGCGGGCTGTCTGAATAGTTTTGCCCGCGAGGGCAAGTTTTTATAAGCAATTTCGAGAGACGGATGAACATCACCACCTTAGCCAAACGCACGTGCCTGCTTCTTTCGCTGATCATCACCCCGGCCGCCTGGGCGGCTGAGATGGTGCCGGCTTCCCCGCAACTGGCCGCCAAGGCCTGGGTCCTCATGGATGCCGCCAGCGGCAACGTGCTGGTCGAGAGCAACGGTGACGAACGCCTGCCACCGGCCAGCCTGACCAAGCTGATGACGGCTTACATCGCGACCCTGGAAATCCGTCGCGGCCAGATCGGCGAGAACGACCCGGTGACCGTCAGCGAAAACGCCTGGCGTACCGGCGGTTCGCGGATGTTCATCAAGGTGGGTTCGCAGGTGACTGTCAGTGACCTGCTGCACGGCATCATTATCCAGTCCGGTAACGACGCCAGCGTCGCCCTGTCCGAGCATATCGCCGGCAGCGAAGATGCATTCGCCGACCTGATGAACAAGACCGCCGGCGACCTGGGCATGACCAATAGCCACTTCATGAACCCGACCGGCCTGCCGAACCCTGAGCACTACTCCTCGGCGCATGACATGGCGGTACTGGCTCGCGCCATCATCCGTGTCGACCCGGTTCACTACGCGATCTACTCCCAGAAAGAATTCTTCTGGAACAACATCAAGCAGCCTAACCGCAACCTGTTGCTGTGGCGTGACAAGACCGTCGACGGTCTGAAAACCGGCCACACCGACGAAGCCGGATACTGCATGGTGTCGTCCGCTGTACGTGATGGCCAGCGTCTGATCGCTGTAGTCTTCGGTACCAACAGCGAGCAGGCTCGTGCGGCCGAGACGCAAAAACTGCTGACTTACGGCTTCCGTTTCTTCGAAACCCAGACCTTCTACAAGAAGGGTGCCGAGCTTGCGACCGCGCCGGTATGGAAAGGCGCAACTTCCCAAGTCAAGGCCGGCCTGGCTGAAGACCTGACCCTGACCATGCCGAAAGGCCAGCTGAAAAAGCTCGCTGCCAGCATGACCATGAACCCGCATCTGGTTGCGCCAATCGCCAAGGGCGACGTGATCGGTAAGGTCGAAGTGAAGCTGGACGACAAAGTGGTGCACAGCGCCGACCTGATCGCTCTGGACGCCGTCGATGAAGGTGGTATCTTCCGCCGCGTGTGGGATAGCATCCGTCTATTCTTCTACAGCTTGTTCAACTGATAGTGTGCACCTGCAAAGCCCCGTGTCGACCCGACACGGGGCTTTGCCCGTCGCCACGGCTTACGCTTACGAGGCCGTTACGCCATGACCGATAAAGAAGTAAAGGCGCCAAAGATCGAATTCCCAGTGACTGATTATCCAGTCAAAGTGATCAGCGATACCGGTGTAGGCAACAAGGACAAGATTCTCGAGATCGTACGTAAACACGCCACGATCAACGACAACCGGGTGGACGAGCGTTCGAGCACCAACGGTAAGTACACCACGATCCAATTGCACATCGTTGCGACGGATCAGGACCAGCTCTACAACATCAACAGCGAACTGCGGGCCACCGGCTTCGTACACATGGTGCTGTGATGTCGCAGGTCCTGGGCTTTCGCGAGCTCGGCCGGATGGACTACGAGCCCGTCTGGCATGCCATGCAGCGCTTCACCAACGAACGCGGTACCTCGGCTCCCGACGAAGTCTGGCTGGTGGAACACCCGCCGGTGTTCACCCAGGGCCAGGCCGGCAAGGCCGAGCATCTGCTGCTGCCGGGTGATATTCCGGTGGTGCAGGTCGACCGAGGTGGCCAGGTGACTTACCATGGGCCTGGTCAACTGGTGGCTTACCTGCTGCTGGACGTACGCAAGCTGGGTTTCGGCGTACGCGATCTGGTCAGCCGCATGGAGGCTTGCCTGATCGAGCTGCTGGCCAGTTACGGCGTGACGGCCGCGGCCAAGCCCGATGCGCCGGGTGTGTACGTGCAAGGCGCGAAAATCGCTTCGCTGGGGCTGCGTATTCGTCATGGGTGTTCCTTTCATGGCCTGGCCCTGAACGTGGACATGGACCTGGCGCCGTTTCGCCGGATCAACCCGTGCGGTTACGCCGGGCTGGCCATGACCCAATTGAGCGAGCATGCCACACCGATTAAATTTGCCGAGGTAAGTGCCCGGCTGCGTGCGCAGCTCGTCAAACACCTCGACTATGCTGAGCAGACGACCCTGACGGGCGGAATCGACTGATTATGACTACTGATGCAGTGCAAACCATGATCCCGACGGTGGACGTTACCGAACGTCCGGCCCCGGCCCCGCGTGCCAAGGTGGAAGCCGGCGTCAAGCTGCGCGGCGCCGAGAAGGTTGCACGCATCCCGGTGAAGATCATCCCGACCACCGAACTGCCGAAGAAACCTGACTGGATCCGCGTGCGCATCCCGGTTTCCCCGGAAGTCGACCGTATCAAGTCCCTGCTGCGCAAGCACAAGCTGCATAGCGTGTGCGAAGAGGCCTCCTGCCCGAACCTGGGCGAATGCTTCTCCGGCGGCACCGCCACCTTCATGATCATGGGTGATATCTGCACCCGTCGTTGCCCGTTCTGCGACGTTGGCCACGGCCGGCCGAAGCCATTGGACGTCAACGAGCCGGAAAGCCTGGCCATCGCCATCGCCGACCTGCGCCTCAAGTACGTAGTGATCACTTCGGTGGACCGTGACGACCTGCGCGACGGCGGTGCCCAGCACTTTGCCGACTGCATTCGTGAAATCCGCAAGCTGTCGCCGAACGTGATGCTGGAAACCCTGGTGCCGGACTACCGCGGCCGTATGGACGTAGCGCTTGAAATCACCGCTGCCGAGCCGCCGGATGTGTTCAACCACAACCTGGAAACCGTGCCACGCTTGTACAAGGCTGCACGTCCTGGTTCGGACTACCAGTGGTCGCTGACCCTGCTGCAGAAATTCAAGCAGATGATGCCGCACATTCCGACCAAATCCGGCCTGATGCTCGGCCTGGGCGAGACGGACGAGGAAGTGATCGAAGTCATGAAGCGCATGCGCGAGCACGACATCGACATGCTGACCCTGGGCCAGTACTTGCAACCGTCGCGCAGCCACCTGCCGGTGCAGCGTTTCGTGCACCCGGACACCTTCGCCTGGTTCGCCGAGGAAGGTTACAAGATGGGCTTCAAGAACGTGGCTTCCGGCCCGTTGGTACGCTCCTCGTACCATGCCGATGAGCAGGCCAAGCTGGTCAAGGCAAGCCTGGTTTCCTGATAGGGATTCAGACCCAATGTGGGAGGGGGCTTGCTCCCGATAACGGAGTATCAGGCAGCTTATGTGCTGCAGATGTACCGCTATCGGGAGCAAGCCCCCTCCCACATTTCGTTGCGCGTCAGTTAGGGAGAGTTGTGTATGACCGTAGCCGTTCCAGCCCTGCGTTCCGAAGGCACCATTGCCCTGATCGCACCCGCCGGCCCCGCCGCGCTGGATGTCGAAAAAGCCGGCCAGTGGATGCGTGCCCGCGGCTACCAACTGCGAATCTTCCCTGGGGTCTATGAGCGCGACGGCTACCTTGCCGGCAGCGATAAAACCCGCCTCAACGATCTTCACAAGGCGTTTGCCGACCCTGACATCGACGCGATCTTCTGCCTGCGCGGCGGCTACGGCACGCCCCGGCTGCTCGATAGCATCGATTTCGACCTGCTACGCACCCACCCCAAGCCTTTCGTGGGCTATAGCGACATTACCGCGCTGCACCTGGCAATCAGCCGTTACGCGGGGTTCGTGACCTTCCATGGCCCCATGCTCAATGCCGACCTGTTGGGAGGCAAGCTGCCACCTACCGAGTCTTCATTGTTCGCCATGCTGCGCGGCCAACAGGGCACCGGCAGCGTGCTAGCGCACCCGGTGGCCTACCCGTTGAGCACCGTCTCGCCGGGCATTGCCTGCGGGCGCTTGCTGGGCGGCAACCTGTCGATGATCGCGGCAGTGATGGGCACGCCTTACGAGATCGAGGCTGAGGGCATCATCCTGTTGATCGAAGACGTCAATGAACCCCTTTACCGGATCGACCGGCTGCTGACCCATTTGCGCCTGGCAGGCAAGTTGGCCCAGGTCGCCGGCGTGCTGGTGGGGGATGTCGCCGGGGTGGATCAAGCGGCGTTAGAGCGCCTGCTGAAGCAGACCTTCGAGCCGCTGTGCATTCCGGTGCTGTCCGGCTGGCGCAGTGGGCATTGCGATCCGAACCTGACACTGCCGATGGGCGCGTTGGTTCGGTTGGATGCGGGGGAGCAGCGGGTGGTGTTGGAACAGGATGTGGTGTTTAAACCCTGAAACCGCCATCGGGAGCAAGCCCCCTCCCACAACGACGGTGTTCACAAATTCAGATATGTGAATACAGCCAGTGTGGGAGGGGGCTTGCTCCCGATGGCGTCAGTCGCCATAAGCCGATCTACCGGCTCTGCAACGACTCCAGCAGCTTCACCGTCGGATACCCATCCGCCGGCCAGCCCAATGACTGCTGCGCCGCGCGAATGGCTTTGCGCGTATTCGCGCCGATGATCCCGTCTGCGTTGCCCGCGTCATAACCCTTGGCGCTGAGCACTGTCTGCAAATCTATACGCTGGGAGCGGCTCAGCGGCAGCTCGTCCTTCGGCCAACTGCCGAGGATCACACCTGCTCCGCTGAACCGTTGCGACAACAAGCCCACCGCCAGCGCATAGGATGAAGAGTTGTTGTACTTGAGGATCGCCCGGAAGTTATCCAGCACCAGGAATGCCGGGCCTCGATAACCGGCCGGCAGCAGCAGGGCGGCGGAGAGTTGCTCGACATTCGGCGGCATACTGCTGCCGGGCGGCAGCTGGATTCCCAACCGCATCCATTCGGCGACGGTCTTGCGGATGCCGCCGTCGGCCAGGCTGTAGTCGAAGTTGGCTGGCAATTGCCGTACTTCAAAGCCCCACGGCTGGCCGCGCTGCCAGCCGGAGCTCTGCAGGTAATGGGCGGTGGAGGCGAGGGCGTCGGCCGGGCTGTTCCAGATGTCGCGGCGACCGTCGCCGTCGAAGTCGACCGCGTGGGTGTTATAGGTGGTCGGGATGAATTGGGTCTGGCCCATGGCGCCGGCCCAGGAGCCTTTCATCTGGTCGGCAGCGATATCGCCATGCTGGATGATTTGCAGCGCCGCCAGCAGTTGGGCCTGGGCGAACGCCGGGCGACGGCCTTCATAGGCCAGGGTCGCCAGGGAGCGAATCACCGAATTGTTGCCCTGGAACTGGCCGAAGTTGCTTTCCATGCCCCAGACGGAGACCAGCGCCTGGCGATCAACGCCGTAACGCTCCTCGATGCGTTGCAGGATATCGGCGTATTTGATCAGCAAGGCCTGGCCATTACGTACACGCAGCGGCGACAGTGCGCCGTCGAGGTATTCCCATACCGGGCGGGAAAATTCCGGCTGGCTGCGGTCGGCGCGGATGACCGCCATGTCGGGCGTGACCCCGGCAAAGGCGTTATCGAACACCGCTGGCGTGATGCCGGCCTTCAGGGCTTCGGCGCGAAACCCGGCCATCCACTCGGCAAAGGTTTGGGTCGGCTGGATATCGAGATTGTCCACCGCCAACGGGGCCACCACTGCGGGCGCTACGGCCGGCGCGGTCTGGAGTTTAGGCAGGGGCTGGGCATCTGCGGCGGTGGGTTTTTCCGCGCAGGCGACAAGCAGAATGAGGCTGGAGGCAGCGATCAATTGGCGAAGGTGCCAACGACGGGAAAGACTAGAGGGCATGCACAGGTCCAGGAATTACAGATCAGGTGCAGACCTTATCATGCCGGAGGGGCGCTTGCCTTCAGGCAGCCAGAAAGTAAGAAGCCTCCCAGCTATTAGACTGGAAGGCTTCGCGGCGGTAACTGCCTTTGCCCTTGCCGGCGCGTTCCTGACGGCTGCGGAACAGTGGCTGGGCGATGATGGATTTGGCCTTGTTGGGGCCATGCTTGGATGGCTTTTTGCTCATGGTGGGTACTCTCGTTGGGGGGAAGAAGCGGTGCAAATAATCTGCCGAAGTTGTGCGGCTGTAAAGCCTGACAAGTTTCTTGGAATGTAAGCGCAGTCAAAATCTGCGAAGGAAGGTTATTCGGCGGGAAGGCTGAGCCGCTGACCCGCCATCAACAGCGACAAGCGACTCAGGCTCATCCACGGCGAACCGGCCGCCTGGCCCTTGATCTGCGCGTCAATGCGTTGTGCCTCCAGCAATAACTGCGCCCAGCGTTGCGCCGAGTGCCGTTGCAGGGCTTTGCTCATCAGGGGTTTGCGTTTGTCCCAGACGGGTGGCTTGGCCTGGCTGAAGGCTCTGTCCAGGGGCGTGCCCTGGCTGTATTGCAGGGCAATATTGGCTAGCACCCGTAGCTCCCGGGCCAGGGCCCAGAGAATCACCGGCGGTTCGACGCCTTCGCCGCGCAGCCCTTCGAGCATGCGCAGGGCGTGGGCGGGCTCACCGTTGAGGATCGCATCCACCAGCCCGAATACGTCGAAGCGCGCGCTGTCAGCCACTGCGCCTTGCACGGTTTCGACGGTGATCTGCCCGTCTTCGGCCATCAGCTTGAGCTTTTCGATCTCCTGGGCGGCGGCAAGCAGGTTGCCTTCGACCCGCGCAGCGATCAGCTCGACCGCGTCTTGCGTCGCCGACAGCCCCGATTGGGACAGCCGTTGACGAATCCACTGGGGTAACTGGTTGCTGTCTACCGGCCAGATCTGGATGAACTGAGTCTGCGCACCCTCAACCAGCGCCTTGCCCCACTTGGTCTTCTGCGCACTGCCATCGAGCTTGGGCAAGCTGATCAGCAAGACCGTGTCTTCGGCGGGGCGTGAGCAGTATTCCATCAAGGCGGCTGCGCCCTTGTCACCGGGTTTGCCCGAAGGCAGGCGCAGTTCCAGCAGGCGTTTTTCGGCGAACAGCGACATGCTCGCGCCGGCTTGCAGCAACGTCCCCCAGTCGAAACTGGCATCGGCGCTGAACACCTGGCGTTCATCGAAGCCCTGCTGGCGCGCAGCCACGCGGATAGCGTCGGCGGCTTCCTGGCACAGCAGCGGGTCATCCCCACTGACGATGTAGACAGGCGCGAGGCCACTTTGCAGGTGTTTGGCGAGTTGAGCGGGAGCGAGTTTCATAGGCAGGGCGAACGGGGCGCCTGGGGCGCCCCGTATGGCTTACTCGGCAGGGACTTCAACAGGCGATTGTTTCGGCGTGTTGTCTTCATACTCCTGCGCGGCTTTCAGGGCATCGGCGTCAGCCTTGGCCTTGTTGTCAGCCGTCTGTTGCAGGGCTGCCAGTTTTTCCGGGGTCAGCTGTTGCAGGCGGACCATCAGACGCTGGATCAGCTCACGACGCATTTCCTTGCGCACCTGGATAATTTCCGAGTCCGAGCCCACCAGGTTGTTGCCGTCGTGGCTGACGACCTTCTGCACTTCCACCTTGTCGCCCATCAATGGCAGCTGATCACGGCCACGCAGTTCATACACGACTTTGGTATTCAGCTCGATGTCCGACGCACGACCGGCGCTGGCGTAGCTGAGGTTACGCTGGGTTTCCTGCTCGTCGATCAGGTTCAGCTTGTAAGTCGCACCTTCGTAAACGTGCACGCCGCTGTTTTCCAGGGTCTGGCGCAGTTGCTTGACGGTTTCGCCGTAGGCGTTGCGGGCGCTGACGTCGAGTTCCTTGAGTGACAGCTCGTTGGTGCCGGTACCGCGCAGCTGGAAGCCGCAAGCGCTCAGCAGCACGGCAAGGCCCATTACCAGCAGGTTGCGTTTGATCATTTTGTTGCTCCCCTTGAAACCATGTGGGCCCTATCGAGGCCCTGAAGGCTTTGTTCGGCGCAGGGCCCAAGCCCCGCGCCCGATCCGATTAGCTAGCGACGATATTGACCAGTTTGCCCGGCACCACGATCACTTTGCGGATCGTCAGGCCTTCGGTAAAGCGCAGCACGTTTTCGTTGCAACGCGCCGCCGCTTCAACTTCCTCGCGAGAGGCGCTGGCCGGCATGTCGATCTGGCCGCGCAGTTTACCGTTGACCTGGATCACCAGTTGCAGGGTGTCCTGTACCAGGGCGCTGTCGTCCTGCACTGGCCAGCGTGCATCGATGACCGCGTCGCTGTGGCCCAGGCGGCTCCACAGTTCGTGGCTGATGTGCGGGGTGATCGGTGCCAGCAACAGGGTGACGGTTTCCAGGCCTTCCTGGATCAACGCACGGTCCTGTTCGGTGGCTTGCGGTGCTTTTTCCAGCACGTTCATCAGCGTCATCACCTGGGCGATGGCGGTGTTGAATTTGTGGTTCTGGCCCACGTCCTGGCTGGCTTGGCGGATAGCCAGGTGAGTGCTGCGGCGAACGGCTTTCTGCTCATCGCTCAAGGCTGCAACGTCCAGCTTGCCCGGCAGGCCCTGGCTGACATGGGCGTGCGCCAGGCGCCAGACGCGCTTGAGGAAGCGATGTGAACCTTCGACGCCCGAGTCGGACCATTCGGCGCTCATGTCGGGCGGCGAGGCGAACATCATGAACAGGCGGCAGGTGTCGGCGCCGAACTGGTCGATCATCGACTGTGGGTCGACGCCATTGTTCTTCGACTTGGCCATCTTCTCGGTGCCGCCGATTTCCACCGGCAGGCCGTCGGCTTTCAGCTTGGCGCTGATCACCTTGGCTTTGCTGTCGCGCTCAAGCTCCACGTCCGCCGGGTTGAACCAGGTGTAGGCGCCATTGGCTTCGCGGCGATAGTAAGTCTCGGCGATCACCATGCCCTGGGTCAGCAGGTTCTTGAACGGTTCATCGGAGCTTACCAGGCCTTCATCGCGCATCAGCTTGTGGAAGAAACGCGCGTACAGCAGATGAAGAATGGCGTGTTCGATACCGCCGATGTACTGATCCACCGGCAGCCAGTGGTCGGCCGCGGCTTTTTCCACCAGGCCGCCCTCATAGTGCGGCGAGGCGTAGCGGGCGTAGTACCACGAGGACTCGACGAAGGTGTCCATGGTGTCGGTTTCACGCTTGGCCGGCTGTCCGCATTTCGGGCAGTTGCACTCGTAGAACTCGGGCATGCGCGCCAGCGGCGAACCGGCGCCATCCGGCACCACGTCTTCCGGTAGTACCACCGGCAATTGGTCTTCCGGCACCGGTACGTCACCGCAGCTTTCGCAGTGGATGATCGGGATCGGGCAGCCCCAGTAGCGCTGGCGGCTGATACCCCAGTCGCGCAGGCGGAACTGGGTGCGCGAGGCGCCGAGGTTTTTCTTGATCAGGGCGACTTCGATGGCGTCGAAAGCGCCCTGGAAATCCAGGCCATCGAACTCACCGGAGTTGATCAGCGTGCCGTGCTCGCCATAGGCGTCTTGCCACGGGGCCGGGTTGGTGTCGCCGGAACTGGTGCGCACCACGGATTTGATCGGCAGGCTGTACTTGGTGGCGAACTCGAAATCGCGTTCATCGTGCGCCGGCACAGCCATTACCGCGCCGTCACCGTAGTGCATCAATACGTAGTTGGCGACCCACACCGGCAGCTTCTCGCCGGTCAGCGGGTGTTCGACGAACAGGCCGGTTGGCAGGCCTTTCTTTTCCTGGGTGGCGACGTCGGCTTCGGCCACGCTGCCGCCTTTGCATTCGGCGATGAATGCCTGCAGCTCAGGGTTGTTCTGCGCGGCCTGGGTGGCCAGCGGGTGTTCGGCGGCGACGGCAACGTAGGTTGCGCCCATCAGGGTGTCCGGACGGGTGGTGAAGACTTTCAGTGCGCCCGCTTCGCCGATCGAATCGACGTTGTACGGGAACTGCACTTCCATGCCCTTGGATTTGCCGATCCAGTTGCGCTGCATGGTCTTGACCTGTTCCGGCCAGCCCGGCAGATCGTCGAGGCTCGACAACAGTTCATCCGCGTAAGCGGTGATCTTGAAGTAGTACATCGGGATTTCGCGCTTTTCGATCAGCGCGCCGGAACGCCAGCCGCGACCGTCGATGACCTGCTCGTTGGCCAGTACGGTCTGGTCGATCGGGTCCCAGTTCACGGTGCCGTTCTTGCGGTAGATCACGCCTTTTTCGAACAGGCGCGTGAACAGCCATTGTTCCCAGCGGTAGTAGTCCGGCTTGCAGGTGGTCACTTCGCGGGACCAGTCCACCGCCAGGCCCAGGCTGCGCAGCTGGGTCTTCATGTAGGCGATGTTTTCGTAGGTCCACTTGGCGGGCGCCACGTTGTTTTTCATCGCGGCGTTTTCCGCCGGCATGCCGAAGGCGTCCCAACCCATGGGTTGCAGGACGTTCTTGCCGAGCATGCGCTGGTAGCGGGAAATGACGTCGCCGATGGTGTAGTTGCGCACGTGCCCCATGTGTAGCTTGCCGCTGGGGTAAGGGAACATCGATAGGCAGTAGTAAGTCTCCTTGCCTGGCTGTTCACTGACTTCAAAGGACTTTTGCTCGTCCCAGAAGGTTTGGGCGGCATTTTCTATTTCACGGGGCTGATATTGTTCGTGCATGGCTACTTTTGAACTGAATAGGGGTGGCCTAATCCTCTTCGGTACAACATTCAGGTAATCGACGCCAAAAAGCGGCGCGTCTGTGCCCAAACCCTGCGGGAAGTGGAGTTACAGGAAGCGCCGTAGCATACATGACCCCACTCTATCGAGGGAAACCCTGATTGCGCGGTCGAGGCCGTCTGTCGCGGCGCCGGGCAGGCACAGTCACGCAGACTACGCTGTTTATTGGGGAGCAAGTATTTCTTCAATGAGGTGAGGGGATGGGTGAATCGCAGCGAACCTTAACGAAACCGCAATTGTATGAAGGGCTGATCGACCGTTTGGGTCGGGCATTGGATGCTGCAAAAACCGCAGGCCGATTGCGTGATGAGCGGCCTCTGGAACTGGAGTTGCGAGGCTTGAGCCAGGCTGAACTTGAGCTGATCAAGCGCTACCTGGAATTGAATCAACATCGCGCCTCTCCTGGGCAGGCTTCCCCGCCGTCCCAGTCTCAAGAGCCGACGCGTTCAGCCAAGGTGATCTGGCTGAAGGACCTGTCCGCCGGGCGGGCAGGCGACAAACTCAAGGCGGTGAGGTGCAAGTGAAATAAACCGCGTGTCTGTCGTTGGTTTCTCGTAATGTGCTGGTAAGGATTGTCGCTGAACCCCGTTGCATCTAGGCTTCGGGCATCTTAGGAGATGCCCGATGCCTTTTCGTTATTTCATCAAACAACTATTGCTGCCGCCCGGCATCTTCTTGCTGTTGCTGGCGTTCGCCTGGTGGGTTCGTCGCAGCCGCCCGCGCCTGGCAGGGTTTTGCTTTGCCCTGGGTTTGGGGGGCATGTGGCTGATGAGCCTGCCGGTGATGGTGCAATGGGGGGCGCAAGCGCTGGAGACCGAACCACCCCTGGCCCGTGAAGAGTGGGCGAGCCTGGCGCAACGGGCCGATGCGATTGTGGTACTGGGGTCGGGACGCGAGCGCGGTGACTCCGCATGGGGAACTGACCAGCCGACCGGGATCGGGTTGGAGCGCGAGCGTTATGCCGCACGTCTGGCCAAGGCATCCGGCTTGCCGGTGTTGACCAGCGGCGGCTTGCACTACGGCACGCCGCCCAGCGAGGCCGAGCTGATGGCTGTGTCGATGCAGGATGACTTTGGCGTCACCGTACGCTGGAAGGAAGAGCGTAGCCGTACCACCTGGGAAAACGCGCAGATGAGTGCCGAAATCCTGTTGCCCCAGGGCATCAAGCGCGTCGTCGTGGTGACCCAGGCCTGGCATATGCCGCGTTCGGTGTGGAGCTTCGAGAAGGCCGGTTTCACGGTGGTGCCTGGGCCGGTGGGGTTCCTTGGCATAGACAATGCGCGACCGCTAGGAGGCTGGATGCCCGAGTTCAAGTCGGTGTGGCAGAGCGGGCAGTTGCTCAACGAGGCCGTGGGGCAGGTAGGGTATCGGTTGTTCTACCGATAACACCGCAGATCAAAATGTGGGAGGGAGCAAGTCCCCTCCCACATTCTCGGTTAGAGCGCCTTGGACATCCGGCCGGCCAGCAGCGCCCAGCCAAACAGCAGCACGCACACGATGATCAGCGGCCACGAACGCCATTGCAGGTACGGCGTCAGGTTGTGCATCGGCACGACCTCTCCGTAGAGAATCCCGCGTTCGAACTGTGGGATCTGCGCAGTGATCTGCCCGAATGGGTTGATCAGGCCGGTCACGCCGTTGTTGGTGGCGCGGATCATCCAGCGACCGGCTTCCAAAGCCCGCATCTGCGCCATTTGCAGGTGTTGCAATGGGCCGATGGAGCGGCCGAACCACGTGTCGTTGCTGATGGTCAGCAGCAGGTCGCTCTGGGCCGCCAGGCCTGCGGCAAACTCCGGGTACACCACTTCGTAGCAAATGAACGGCGCAACGTGATAGCCCTTGGCCTGGAGCATGGCCTGGTCAGAAGGGCCTCGGGCGAAGTCCGACATGGGCAGGTCGAAGAAGGCGATCAGCCCGCGCAACAGGTCTTGCAGCGGCACGTACTCACCGAAAGGCACCAGCTTTTGCTTGAGGTAGGTGCCGTCGCCTTCGCCCACAACCGTGATGCCGTTGAAGTAGCGCTTCTCGTGATGGACTTCCTGGCGAATCGGTACGCCGGTGATCAGCGCGGAGTTCCGCTCGGCGGCGAACTTGCCCATCATGCCCAGGTAACCCTCGACGGACTCCTTGAGCACCGGTACAGCGGTTTCCGGCCATATCAGCAGGTCGGTGCGCTTGGCGCTGAAGCTCATGTCGCGGTACAGCGCCAGCTGCGCATTGAGTTGCTCAGGGTCCCACTTCATGCTTTGTTCGACGTTGCCCTGGATCGCGGCCACGCTCAGTGGCGCGCCGGCAGGGCTGGTCCAGGCATGGTGTTTAAGTGCAAAGCCGACGGCCCATGGCCCAACCAGCAGCACCAGGCCCGCACCGATAAAAGCGTTGCGCTTGCCCGCCAACAGGCGGGGCAGGTTGCACAGCAGGGCCGCCGTGAGTGCCAGGGCAAAGGAAATCAGCCACATGCCGCCCAGCGGCGCGAGTCCGCTGAGCGGGCCGTCGAGCTGGCTGTAGCCGGAGTACAGCCACGGGAAGCCAGTGAGGAACCAACCGCGGAACGCTTCCTGGCCGACCCACAACGCAGCAAAGGCCAGCGCGTCCGCCAGCGGCGCCTCATTACGGCGCAGCCAGCGTGCCCATAGCCACGCGGGCAGGGCGAAGAACCAGGCGATGGCGGCGGTGAACAGCAGCATCAGGAAGCCGGCCAGCAGCGCCGAAGCGCCGCCAAAGTGGTGGATGCTGTAGTAGATCCAGCTGGTGCCGGCGCCAAACAGGCCGAAACCGAAACACCAGCCACGGCCCAGGGCCTGGCGTGGCGTCAGTTCCCGGAGCCCGACATAGAACAATCCGACGGCCACCAGGGCAAACGGCCACAGGTCGAAGGGTGCCAGGGCCAGGGTGGTGACGGCGCCGGCCACCACGGCCAGCAAGTTACCGGGCCAGCCGGGGGCTATAAAGCGGCGCATATCAGTCCTTAGCGGGCAATAGGTGTCAGGCGGATCAAGTGGATGCGACGGCTGTCCGCATTCAGGATGCGAAAACGATACGCACCGATTTCGGTGGTTTCGTTACGCTTTGGCAGGTGCCCGAACGCATTCATTACCAGGCCGCCCACTGTGTCGAACTCATCGTCGGAGAATTCGCTGTCGAAGAACTCGTTGAAGTTCTCGATCGGCGTCAGCGCCTTGATCAGGAAGTCACCGCTGGGCAGGGGCTTGATGTAGCTGTCTTCTTCGACGTCGTGTTCGTCTTCGATGTCGCCGACGATCTGCTCCAGTACGTCTTCGATCGTTACCAGGCCAGCCACGCCACCGTATTCGTCGATCACAATGGCCATGTGATTGTGGTTGGCGCGGAACTCGCGCAGCAACACATTCAGGCGCTTGGATTCAGGCACGAAGGTGGCCGGACGCAGCAGGTCCTTGATGTTGAAGTTGTCACCGTTCTCCTTGAGGATCAGCGGCAACAGGTCCTTGGCCAGCAGGACACCCATGACATCGTCATGGCTTTCACCGATCACCGGGTAGCGCGAGTGCGCCGAGTCGATCACGGCCGGGAGGAATTCCCGTGGGGTCTGGGTCGCCTTGATGCTGATCATCTGCGAGCGCGGTACCATGATGTCCCGTACTTGCAGGTCAGCGACCTGGATGGCGCCCTCGACGATGGCCAGCGCTTCGCTGTCCAGCAACTTGTTCTGATGGGCTTCGCGCAGCAGCTCCAGCAGCTCCTGGCGGTTTTTCGGCTCGTGGGCAAAAGCCTGGGTCAACTTGCCCAGCCATGACTTCTGCCCGTTGCTCGATCGGTCTTCGCTCATAGCGATTACTCTGAATCCTTTGTTGTATAGGTTAAGTGTTGATCAGTTTTCGTCATCTGCATAAGGGTCAGGGTGACCCAGTTCTGCAAGCAACGTTTGTTCCAGTGTTTCCATTTCCTCGGCTTCGTCATCGTCTATATGGTCGTAACCCAAGAGATGCAAGCAGCCGTGGATGACTAGATGGGCCCAGTGGGCTTCAAGTTCCTTGCCTTGTTCACGCGCCTCGCGCTCCACCACCGGCACGCAGATGACCAGATCGCCCAGCAGGGGAATATCCAGTAACTCATCCGGTACGTCGGCGGGGAAGGACAGCACGTTGGTGGCGTAATCCTTTTGCCGCCAGGTGTGATTCAACTCACGGCCCTCAGGCTCGTCCACCAGGCGGATGGTCAGCTCAGAGTCGGCGGTGCGCTGGCGCAGGGCCAGGGCGCACCAGCGGCGAAACTGTTCTTCACTGGGCGCGGGCGCGTCGGTCGCCAGTTGCAGGTCTAGCTCAAGCATCGTGGCGTGCGTCCTTCGGGGCGTCGCCCTGGTGTTCGAAGCGCTCGTAGGCTTCGACGATGCGCTGCACCAGCGGGTGGCGCACGACGTCCTTGGGCATGAAATGCGTGAAGCTGATGCCCGGCACATCCTTGAGTACCTCGATCACCTGGCCCAGGCCCGATTTGGTGCCCTTGGGCAGGTCGACCTGGGTGATGTCACCGGTAATCACGGCGGTGGAGCCGAAACCGATACGGGTCAGGAACATTTTCATCTGCTCGACGGTGGTGTTCTGGCTCTCGTCGAGGATGATGAAGCTGTTGTTCAAGGTGCGACCGCGCATATAGGCCAGCGGGGCGATCTCGATCACCTGGCGCTCGATCAGTTTGGCCACGTATTCAAAGCCGAGCATCTCGTAAAGTGCGTCGTAGAGCGGGCGCAGGTACGGGTCGATCTTCTGCGCCAAGTCGCCGGGCAGGAAGCCGAGTTTCTCGCCGGCTTCGACCGCCGGGCGCACCAGCAGGATGCGGCGTACTTGCTCGCGCTCCAGGGCATCCACCGCGCAGGCTACCGCCAGGTAGGTCTTGCCGGTACCGGCGGGGCCGATGCCGAAGTTGATGTCGTTGCCGAGGATTTCCTTGACGTAGCGCTGCTGATTCAAGCCGCGTGGGCGAATCATGCCTTTCTTGGTGCGCAGGGCCACGCTGGCTTCGGCCACCGGGTTGTTGGCCAGGTCTTGCACGGCGGATTCCTGCAGGTACAGGTGCACGGTCTCCGGCGACAGCTCACTACCTTTGGTTTCGCGGTAGAGGCGACGCAGCAGGTTTTCTGCCGACGTGGTGTGCTGGGGTTCGCCAATCAGCTCGAACTGATTGCCGCGGTTGCGGATCTCGATGCTCAGACGTTGTTCGATCAGGCGCAGGTGCTCGTCGAACTGTCCGCACAGGTTGGCGAAACGGCGAGCCTCAAAGGGCTCGAGGAGAAAACGATGAGGTTCTATGGGTGCGTTCAAGGTCGCTTTTAGCCGCCCTTTGGCTGTTGAGGTGAAAGAGAGGATAACGCCAGCCGCCGGTGTGCGAAAGCACTTATATAACCCGAATTCGGCGTAATCCCAGTGTGGGAGGGGGCTTGCTCCCGATAGCAGTGGTCCAGATAAAGCATCTGGGGCTGACACTCCCTCATCGGGAGCAAGCCCCCTCCCACATTTGATCTGTGTCGTTCACAAGGTCACGGCAATAACGACCCGCGCAACGAGTGCGGTTGTGCCGCGTCGATGTGCACGTCGGCGAATTGGCCGATCAGGGTCGGATTGTCGCAGCGGAAGTTGACGATTCGGTTGTTCTCGGTGCGGCCTTGCAGTTCGCCCGGGTCTTTTTTCGAATAGTCGGTGACCAGGATGCGTTGGATCGAGCCGACCATTTGTCGGCTGATCTCGAAACCTTGCTGGTTCAGGCGATGCTGCAGTGCGTTCAGGCGTTCTTTTTTCAGCGCTTCGGGGGTGTCGTCCGCCAGATCGGCGGCCGGGGTGCCCGGGCGCGGGCTGTAGACGAACGAGTAGGAAAAGTCGAAACCAACATCTTCGATCAGCTTCATGGTCTGCTCGAAGTCTTTTTCGGTCTCGCCCGGGAAGCCGACGATGAAGTCCGAGCTGATGCAGATGCCCGGCACCGCCCCCCGCAGTTTGCGCAGTTTGGATTTGTATTCCAGGGCGGTATGGTTGCGCTTCATGGCCGCCAGAATGCGGTCCGAGCCCGACTGCACCGGCAAGTGCAGGTGCTTGACCAGTTCCGGTACTTCGGCGTGGGCCTGGATCAGGCTGTCGGAGAACTCCAGCGGATGGGAGGTGGTGTAGCGAATGCGTTCGATGCCGTCGACCGCAGCCACCACGCGGATCAGCTCCGCCAGGTCGGCCAGGCGCCCGTCGTGGGTCTGGCCGCGATAGCCATTGACGTTCTGGCCCAGCAGGGTCACTTCGCGCACGCCGTTTTCGGCCAGGTGGATGATTTCCGACAGCACATCGTCAAACGGCCGGCTGACTTCTTCACCGCGTGTGTAAGGCACCACGCAGAAGGTGCAGTACTTGCTGCAGCCTTCCATCACCGACACGTAGGCGCTCGGCCCGTCGATGCGCGGCTCGGGCAAGTGGTCGAATTTTTCGATTTCCGGGAACGAGACATCGACCTGCGGCAACTTGGTCACGCGGGCGGCGTCGATCATTTCCGGCAGGCGGTGCAGGGTCTGTGGGCCGAAGACCACATCGACATAGGGCGCGCGGTCGCGGATCGCAGCACCTTCCTGGCTGGCCACGCAGCCGCCGACGGCGATTACCATCTCCGGGTTCGCCAGCTTCAATTCGCGCCAACGGCCCAACTGGGAGTACACACGGTCCTGGGCTCGTTCGCGGATCGAGCAGGTGTTGAGCAGGATCACGTCGGCATCTTCGGCGCGGGCGGTGACTTCCAGGGCCTGGTGTTCGCCCAGCAGATCGACCATGCGCGAGCTGTCGTACTCGTTCATCTGGCAACCGTGGGTTTCGATGTAAAGCTTCTTGGCCATGGGGATCGTCAACTGGTGGTAAAGAACCGCGCATTATAGGGGGCATGCCCATGGGTTCCTAGCGTTGTGCATCGGGTGGCATGCTATAGTTCGCGCCCCCTTTTATATCCCCCGATGTGTTGTTTGCCCACCATGACCAAACGTGAAGCTCCAATCTACAAGGTGATTTTCCTCAACCAGGGCCAGGTGTTCGAAATGTACGCCAAGCAGATCTATCAAAGTGATCTGTGGGGCTTCCTGGAAGTGGAAGAGTTCGTCTTTGGCGAGCGCACCCAGTTGGTCGTCGACCCGGGCGAGGAAAAGCTCAAGGCGCAGTTTGAAGGCGTGGTGCGCAGCTTTGTGCCGATGCATTCGATTGTGCGCATCGACGAGGTGGAGCGCCTGGGCACGCCGAAGATCAGCGAGGCCCGGGGCGTGGGCAATGTCATGCCGTTTCCGATGCCGATGCCCGAAAAATAAAGCTTGGTAGTGAGCGGGCTTGCCCCGGTACAAACCGGGGACATCGTTTACATTTCTAACCGGGGACATGGTTTACAGGCTAT
>NZ_JBNPJU010000016.1:0-141647 GCF_050312575.1 Pseudomonas sp. R11F
GTATTTCAGGAGGACCGAGGTGCCTGGGTTTGGGGCGGCTGCGCCACCCAGCGCGGGGCAAGCCCGCTCACTACAGAGTTTGGTCGCGGCAGGTTCTCTTGACTGAGTAGCATTAGGGAGGGGGCAGCCCCCTCCCACACTGGAACCTTGTTGCCGCTTAGCGCACACCGTCCTGGCGCAGGGCCGCTGGGGTGAAGTCGCTGGTGGTGGCGGTGAAGCCGAAGTCATACGCCTGCTTCTCTTCGTTTTTCATGCCCAGCGCCAGGTAGCGGCCGGACTGCAGGTCGTAGAGGGTTTCCAGGGCGTACCACGGCACTTGCTTGTCGTAGTAGTTCTCGGCATGGGCTTCGGCGACACGCCACAGCTGACCACGGCCGTCATAGTGGTCGATCACGGCGGCTTGCCAGGTATCTTCGTCGATGAAGAAGTCACGCTTGGCGTAGATATGGCGCTGGCCTTCCTTCAAGGTGGCAACCACATGCCAGACGCGGCGCAGCTCGTAGCGTGCCAGGTCCTGGTTGATGTGACCGGCCTTGATGATGTCGGCGTATTTGAGCTTGGGATCGTCGACCTTGTAGCTGTTGGAGGCAATGTAGAGTTCTTTCTTGCCTTCCAGTTTCCAGTCGTAGCGGTCCGGCGCGCCGTTGTACATGTCGAGGTTGTCGGAAGTGCGCAGGCCATCGGCGGCAGTGCCCGGCCCGTCATAGGACACTTGCGGCGCCCGACGCACGCGACGCTGACCCGCATTGTAGACCCACGCCGAACGCGGTTCCTTCACCTGGTCCAGGGTTTCGTGCACCAGCAGCACGCCACCGGCCAGACGCGCCGGCGCGGTCACTTGCTGCTTGAAGTAGAACAGCACGTTGCCTGGGTTTTTCGGATCAAAGTCTTTCATCTTGTCGCGGAACACGAACTGATCGCGGAAATACACCAGGCTGTACGAACCGTTGGTTTGCGGCGTGGCCTGGGTTACCAGGCGGGTCACGCTGCCGCCCCGATAGCGGGTAATGTGGTTCCAGATGACTTCCACGCCGCTTTTTGGAATCGGGAACGGCACCGCGGTTTCGAAGTTCTCCAAACCGTTGCCGCCGGAAACCAGGTTGGTGTGCGTGGCATTCTTCTTGATGGCTGCAAACACATCCGCCGGCACGGTCGCGCCGCGATGGGTCGGGTACACCGGCATCTTGAAGGTGTCCGGGTAGCGCTTGAACATCGCGTACTGCCCGGGTGCCAGCTTGTCTTTGTACTGTTCAACGTTGGCTGCGGTGATGGTGAACTGCGGTTGTTCGTTGGCGTAGGGGTTGGCCAGGAAACCACGCGCATCCACGGCACCGGCATTGGTGGGCAGCGGCGACCATTTCGGAATGGTGCCCGCCGCGTTACCAGCCATTTCAGCGCCCATCGGGGTCAGGCTCGTGCCCAGCTTGGCGGCTTCATCCGCCGATACCGCCGCCATGACATTGCTCGCCAGGATCGACAGCCCCAGCACACCCACGTGCAACAGACTTTTTGTTATTTGCATATTCTGGTCTTCCTGAAAATACAGTGTGCTTAGAAGTTGGCGCCGACGCTCAGGGCGATGAAGTCGCGGTCATCCACCGTGCTGAACTTGCCACCAAAGAAGTTGGTGTAGGCCAGGCTGGCGGTATAAGTATTTTGGTACTCGGCATCCAGGCCCAGGCTGACAGCCTTGCGACCTTCTTCGAAGTTACCGCCGGGGCCGGGTGAATACCCCTTGACGTCATGCGACCAAGCCACGTTTGGCTTGAGGTTGACGCCCGCGAACACGTCCGGGTACTCCCAGATGGCTCGGGCGCGGTAGCCCCAGGACGTGGCTGTGGTGTAGCCATCATTGTTGCAGTTGGTGTTCAGGCCAGCGGCATTGGGCAGGCCCGCCCCCGTCGCGGTGGAATTGTTGAGCGCATTGCAGAAGCCACCCGGCAAGCTGCCAGGGCCGAAGACCGGATCGCGGCCATAGCGGGCTTGTGATTTGCTTTCCAGCCCCCCGACATGGGTCACCCCGATCTCACCGACGGTGGTCAGGCGGCTTGCGCCCATGACTTGGTCGAAGAAGTGCGTGAAGGTGGTCTGGAACTGCGTCACTTCCTTACGGTTGTAGCCATGCAGGTCCTGGCCCGGCGTACCTTTGAGCACGGAGGCGTTGCCAAAGCCAGGGATCGGCGTGACACCGGCGTACAGGATATCGGTGGTGCTCAATTGTACGGGAGCGTTTGGACGGTAGCTCAGTTCACCACTCCAGGCCGTGCCTGTCGGCAACGTGGTCGAGAAGCTCAAACCGTACAGGCGGATATCTTCCGGGTACTCGACGAAGTAGTTGGAACTGCCGGCCACGATCAACGGACGCAAGGCAGCCAGAGGCCCCAGAGGGCGGGTGTAAGCCGATGAAGGAGCACCTTGTGCACTGAAGATCGGCGCGCGGCTGTGGTAATTCATGAAGTACGCGCCGAACTCGGTATCCAGCGGCTCGAAGTTGTAGTGCATGGCCACGCCGAATTGGCCGCTGTCACGGGCATCCCGGTCCGGACCGCGACGTACCAGTACGCCTTCGTTGTTGACGTCCACACCCAGGGCATTGAGCGTCGGCAACGCAGCGCCCGGGATGGTCGAACGCTTGTTGAGGACACGCAGGTTGTTGTCACAGCCATCGGAAATCACGTCGGGCTGGGAGAAGAACGTGCCGCAGTTATCGGTCACCGTCTGGTCCCACTCCAGCTGATAAAACGCCTCAGCCGACAAGTTATCCGTCAATGATTGCGACACATAAAACATGTTGACCGGAATCAAGCCTTCCTTGATCTCGGCGCCCGGACGACGGAATGCGGACACGTCGATCGGGTTGATGGAGTTGATGCCGCCGCCGATGAAGGTACTTTCACCCCAGCTCACCACCTGTTTGCCGAAACGCACGTTGCCCGGCAAATCGGCGATGTTGTAGTTGTGGTAAATGAATGCATCGAGGATCTGCCCGCCGGAGGACTTGGCGCCCTCCTTGCGGTTGTTGTCGCTGATGTCCTTGAACGGACGGCTTTCGTCCTTGAGTTCGAAGTCGTACCAGTACTTGCCGCGCACAAACACGCCGGTGTCGCCGTATTTCAGTTCCAGGTCGTGGATGCCCTTGAAGATCTTCGAGAACGTTTCGCCGCGCTTGAAGTTCAAGTGGCCGTCATCAGAGGTCTGGGACAACCCCTTGCCGCCGTTGTTGGCACCGATCAGGTCTCGGTTAGGCTTGGCTGTCGACCAGCTCGCCCCCACGGAAAGCGACGAGTCAAAGCTCCCTTCGACTTCACCGATATTGAAACTGACGCCGAATGCGGGCCCGGCGAGCGTAGAAGCGAGACTGACGGCCAGAGGTAATCTCGCCCGGCGCCAGAACTGGTTTACTGAGGTCATCGACGCTACTCCATGTGCATTATTGTTATGGCAGTGAGTTCTTTCCTACAGATGCATGTAACGGCCGGGATACAACGATCCCAATGCCGCACGGCACCCGAGCCCCCATGGCCCGAAGCGGAGCATCCGTGAATAACTCTGGAAGGGACTATAGCCAGCAGGGGGGGAGCGCTTGATCCCTCTAAAGTGTGATTTGCATCACCAACCCGTCTGCCACAACCCTTTCGCCACACCGACGAAGATCGGCGTGGCAAGGATGGCTGAAAATCGATAAATCACAAGTGAAGGCTTGAGATAGAGCATTGCCGCGCCCGAGCGGGCGCGGCGAAGGGCGTCACAGGGTCGACAGGAACGTACTGTTGTTGGCCTGCCATTCGATGATGTCGATACGGATACGTTTTTTGTCGAGTTTTCCTACGCTGGTCTTGGGAATTTCAGTAACAACCGCGATTTGGCTTGGAATGGCCCACTTGCTCAAGTGGCCCAGTTCGACAAAAGGCTTGAGATGCTCCTTGAGCTCACGCGCACCTATCACATGGCCATCACGCACGACCAGCAACGCAAACGGTCGCTCGCCCCACTGCGGGTCGGCGATGCCTACCACTGCTACTTCACGTACCGCCGGGTGACGACTGACCAGGTCTTCAAGCGCCAGGGAGGAGATCCATTCGCCCCCCGTCTTGATCACGTCCTTGATGCGATCGCGGATATCAATCACCCCGAAGGCGTCCAGGGTCGCCACGTCACCGGTGTGCATCCAGCCGCCGGCCCACAGCTCGGCGCCCTTCTGCGGCTCATTGAAATAGCCTTCGCTGAGCCAAGGGGCGCGCAACACCAGCTCGCCCTGGGATTCGCCATCGGCGGGCAGGAAATTGCCGTCATCATCGATAATCGCCGCTTCCACCAACGGCCCGGGCACGCCGGCCTTGATGCGGTAGGTGGTGCGCTCGTCTTCACTGCCGGCCATCAGTTCTTCATTGAGGTGAGCACAGGACACCAGCGGCCCGGTCTCGGACATGCCGTACGCGGCGGTCAGTTGAATGCCCCGCGCCTTGGAGGCGTCATACAACGAGCGATTCAGCGCACTGCCGCCGATGACGATTTTCCAACCGCCGAAATCCACGCCCTGGGCGGCCTTGGCGTTGAGCACCATTTGCAGGATGGTCGGCACGCAGTGCGAGAAGGTGACTTTTTCCTTGCGCCACAGCTCCACCAGGTATTCCGGGTCGTAGCGGCCGGGATAGACCTGTTTGAGCCCCAGCATGGTGGCTACATAGGGCAGGCCCCAGGCGTGTACATGGAACATCGGCGTGATCGGCATGTACACATCGTTGGTGCCCAGCAGGCGCACGCTGTCGACGCTGCCCATGATGGTTGCCACACCCATGGTGTGCAGCACCAGTTGGCGATGAGTGAAGTACACACCTTTGGGGTTGCCGGTGGTGCCAGTGGTGTAGAAGGTGGTCGCGACCGAGTTTTCGTCGAAGTCCTGGAAGTCGTACTTCGGGCTGGCGGCCGCCAGCAGGCTTTCATACTCGCCCACCAGGTTCGGCAGCTCGGCGGTTTGGGCGTCACCATCGGTGAGCAGCAGGGTCTTGTCGACGGTGGTGAGGTGCCCGGCGATCGCCTGGTAAAGCCCCACGAACTCGCTGTTGACCAACACAAAGCGGTCTTCGGCGTGGTTCATGGTGTAGAGGATCTGCTCCGGCGACAGGCGCACGTTAATGGTGTGGATCACCGCACCGATCATCGGGATAGCGAACATGCACTCCAGGTACCGGTGGCTGTCCCAATCCATGACCGCCACGGTGTCACCGGCCTTGACGCCGGCTTCGGTCAATACGTTGGCCAGCCGCGCGACCCGTTCGATCAAGGTCGGGTAGGTATAACGCAGCTTGTCACGGTAGATGATTTCCCGGGTTTTCTCGTAACGGGTGCCGGACATCAACAGGCGTTTGATCAACAGCGGGTACTGGTACGCACCTTCGGCGGGCGGGATGACACGGGTCTGCAACATACTAATCCCTTATCTGACTGCACGGTCTTGGCTTGAAGACCTGCACTTTAGAGAGCTTATGTGTCAGCTAAATCAGCCAAAGGAATGATTTGCAGACCCCGGCGAATGCTAGCTTTAAGCCAGCATCCGGCCACTGAAAAACTCATTTCATGCTGGTAAAGGCCAACTTCACACCGATAGCGATCAGTACCGCACCCATGGTGCGGTCGAACCAGTGGCCCATCCGCGCAAACCCGGCACGCACGCGCTGCTGGCTGAACAACATCGCCACCAGGCAGAACCACAGCGCCGTCGCCACCGCCAGGTACACGCCGTAACCCGCTTGAATGGCCAGCGGCGTCTGCGGGTTGATCACCACAGTGAACAAGGAGAGGAAAAACAGGGTGGCCTTGGGGTTCAAGCCATTGGTCACGAAACCTGCGGTAAATGCGCCACGTGGGGTGCGCTCGCCAGCTTCGCGGTGCAACTCGCCTTCGGCGGCAGGCTTGGCCGGCTGCGCACGCAATGCCTTGAAACCGATGTACAGCAGATACGCGGCGGCGGCCCATTTCAGCGCATTGAACAGCACGATGGACTGCGACACGATCAAGCCGATGCCAAGCAACGAGTAACCCACGTGCAGGAAAATCGCCGAACCGACGCCCAGCGCCGTCCACGTCCCGGCGCGGCGGCCATGGGTCACACTTTCACGCACGACCACGGCGAAATCCGGGCCGGGGCTGGCCACTGCCAACAGGTGAATCAGCGCTACGGTCAAAAACTCGGCGACGTACATGCTTACTCCATTAAGTAACTGATTATTTCATCTGATAGGCTCGGCAGATTACGCCTTCGAACCTCGTCACAAAAGGTACAGTTGAGATGAACAATCGCCGCGCCGTCTTCCTTGATCACTCCTCTCTGGACTTGGGCGACCTCGACCTCGACGAGTTGCGCAACAGCTTCAGCGAGCTGCAGCTGTTTACGGATACCACGCCACAGAATGTGCTTGAGCGCGTGCAAAACGCCCAGGTGGTGATCAGCAACAAGATCGTGCTCAACGCCGAAACCCTGGCGGCCTGCCCTGAACTGGAACTGATCCTGGTATCGGCCACCGGCACCAACAACGTCGACCTCGCCGCCGCCCGCGCCCATGGCATTACCGTAAGCAACTGCCAGGGCTACGGCACACCGTCGGTGGCGCAGCACACGATCATGTTGCTGCTCAACCTGGCGACACGCTTGAAGGACTATCAACGCGATGTGGCGGCCGGCAAATGGCAGCAAGCCAAGCAGTTCTGCCTGCTGGACTACCCCATCGTCGAGCTGGAAGGCAAAACCCTCGGCCTGCTCGGCCATGGCGAACTGGGCGGCGCCGTGGCACGCCTGGCGCAAGCCTTCGGCATGCGCGTGGTGCTCGGCGCGATTCCCGGACGCCCTGCCCGCGCCGACCGCGTGCCGCTGGATGAATTGCTCGCACAGGTCGACGCGCTGACCTTGCACTGCCCGCTCAACGAACACACCCGCGACTTTATCGGCGCCCGCGAACTGGCATTGCTCAAGCCCGGCGCCTTTATCGTCAATACCGCGCGCGGTGGCTTGATCAATGAACAGGCGCTGGCAGACGCGCTGCGCAGCGGCCACCTGGGCGGCGCAGCCACCGATGTGCTGAGTGTCGAGCCGCCGGTGCAGGGTAACCCGCTGCTGGCAGGCGACATTCCTCGGTTGATCGTCACGCCCCACAATGCCTGGGGCAGCCGCGAAGCTCGACAGCGGATCGTCGGCCAATTGGTGGAAAACGCCCAAGGCTTTTTCAACGGCGCCCCGTTGCGCGTCGTCAGTTGATAAACTGCGCCCCTTTTCAAGGAGCAGACCATGGATCCGCGCAGTGAAGTACTGCTTCGTCAGGCCGAACTTTTTCAAGGCAACCTGCTGCTGGTCGGCTTGCCCGCCGACGACCTGCTGGGCCGCCTGCCCAACGCCCACGGTTGGTGCTGGCATGCCGGCGACCAGGCCGCGCTCGATGCACGCTTCCCCGACCGCAGCCAGTTCGGTGTGAACGTGCCCGAGCGCTCGTTCGACGCGGCAGTGATCTTCCTGCCCAAGTCCAAGGACCTCACCGACTACCTGCTCAACGCCGTGGCCGCACGCCTGCCCGGCGCCGAGCTGTTTCTGGTCGGGGAGAAAAAAGGCGGTATCGAAAGTGCCGCCAAACAGATGATCCCCTTCGGCAAACCGCGCAAGCTCGATAGCGCGCGGCATTGCCAACTGTGGCAGGTCACCGTGGCCAATGCCCCGCAAGCGGTCGAGCTGGAAAGCCTGGCGCAGGTGTTCGACGTGCCGTTGGCCGAAGGGCCGCTCAAGGTCGTAAGCCTGCCGGGCGTGTTCAGCCATGGGCGCCTGGATCGCGGCACCGAGCTGTTGCTGGAGCATCTGGACAAGCTGCCTGGCGGTCACTTGCTCGACTTTGGTTGCGGCGCCGGTGTGCTGGGGGCGGCCGTCAAGCGGCGCTACCCGCACAACAGCGTCACGTTGCTCGACGTGGACGCATTTGCCGCTGCCAGCAGTCGCCTGACATTGGCTGCCAATGGCCTGGAAGCCGAGGTATTGACCGGTGATGGTATCGACGCCGCACCGATGGGTTTGAACGCAATCCTGAGCAACCCACCGTTCCATGTCGGGGTGCATACCGATTATTTTGCCACCGAGAACCTGCTGCGAAAAGCTGCGAAACACCTGGCAAAAGGTGGCGAACTCCGGCTAGTCGCCAACAGCTTCCTGAAGTATCAACCGCTGATCGAAGAGCATCTTGGGGTCTGTGCGATCAAGGCCGAAGGCAACGGCTTTCGCATTTACCGTGCCAAGCGCGGCTGACGGGCGTTTGAAAAAGAACGCTTGCCGAATGGATTTTGCCTAGGCAGAATCCGCTCCGTCCTAGGGGAGTAGTCTCCCACGAGCGCCACGCTCGTCCGGCATACGTCAACATACTTGGTCAGCAGGCCATGGCGTATGCGACCCAGGAGTCCGCACAGACGGACCGGGGTTTGACAAGACCTATGACACGCACACCTTACCCGGGGCGGGAAGGCTGTACGTGTCATAGCCGTGTCGACCCGCCCCTGGAAGCCTACCTGATGCTGGATTCATTACTCGTTCCTACCGCAATCGTTGCCTTGGCCGAAATCGGCGACAAGACGCAACTGCTCGCGCTCATCCTCGCCGCACGCTTTCGCAAGCCCTGGCCGATCATCGCCGGTATCGTCGCCGCGACCTTGGCCAACCATGCGGCCGCCGGTGCCGTGGGGGCCTGGTTCGGTAGTTTCTTCTCGGATGCGGTGCTGCACTGGATCCTGGCGGCGAGCTTCTGCGCCACGGCACTGTGGACGTTGGTGCCGGACAAGCTCGACGATGACGAAGCCAGTACCACACGCAAGTTCGGGCCATTCCTGACCACGTTGATCGCATTCTTCCTCGCCGAAATCGGCGACAAGACGCAGATCGCCACGGTGATGCTGGCGGCGCAGTATCCGGAGTTGTGGCTGGTGATCATCGGCACCACCCTGGGCATGCTGATTGCCAACGTGCCGGTCGTATTGGCGGGGAATTTTGCAGCCGAGAAGTTGCCGCTGACCTTGATTCGTCGACTGGCGGCTTCGGCGTTTTTCATCCTGGCGATCGTGGCGGTGTACAAGGCCATGCAAAGCAGCGGTTGGATCTAAGGCTGTAAACCCCAACCCATTGTGGGAGGGGGCTTGCTCCCGATAGCAGTATTTCAGTCGGTATATATGTTGACTGATTCACCGCCATCGGGAGCAAGCCCCCTCCCACACTTGGATCTTCACAAGGTTCGGAGTATCAGGATTTCCGGGCCTGTTGGTAGAGCGGCATCACCTTCGGAATGGCCGCCTGCAGCGAGGCGATCCGGCTGTCGGACGCCGGGTGAGTACTCATGAACTCCGGTGGCGCGCCCTCTGAAGCCTTGGCCATCTTGTTCCACAGCGTGATGGCGGCGTTCGGGTTGTAACCGGCACGTGCCGAAAGCTCCAGGCCGATCAGGTCCGCTTCGTTTTCGTTGGCGCGGCTGTTAGGCAAGGTCATGCCGTAGTTGGCAACCGTGTCGGCCAGTGCCAGGCTGTCCTGGCCCAGGCCAAACAACGCACCGGCGCCCTGCTTGGCCATCTGGATGCCATACGCCTTGGACATGGCTTCGCGGCCGTGTTCACGCAAGGCGTGGGCAATCTCATGGCCCATTACGGCAGCCAGCTCGTCATCGGTGAGCTTGAGATTGTCGATCAACGCGCTGTACACGAAGATCTTGCCGCCAGGCCCGCAGTTGGCGTTCATCTCATCGCTCTTGATCAGGTTCACTTCCCACTGCCACTGCGCCGCATCCGGGCGGAAGTTCGGCGCCTGGGCGATCAAGCGGTTGGCGATGGCCTGCACGCGCTTGGCGTTGGTGCTGGTTTTGTCGACCAACCCCTTACCGCTCGCCTCACCCAACGTCTGCTGGTAAGACTGGGCATACATCTGGTCGACTTCCTGACTCGACAGCATGCTGAACATGTACTGCTTACGCTCCACACCCACGGCGCCACCACTGGTGGTGTTGACCGACTGGCAACCTGCGAGCAACACCGCTGAACTGAGTAGACTTACCGCCAATGTTTTCTTCATGACACTCTCCCTGAAAATCTGGCGCATATCGTAGGCGGTCATTTATATCGACGCCAGATACAACAGACGTTTAACCGCTGATTTTCGGATACATCTCACAACGCCAGCCATCATCGCATTAGCGACACCCCCCACTCATTTGCAGGACAAGCCTTAAGACTCCCTCCGGCATGGCCGATATAACAATAAGCCCAACCTCTCTGCGCCCGGAGCCTTCATGAAATTCAAGTCGATTCAGTTTTCTGTCGCGGCACTCACCGGCGCCATCGTGCTGAGCGTGGTCGCCGTGCTGGTGCTCTACGCCTTGTTTTCCGGTGCGCGCACCCAGGAGATGGTGCAGACACGCACCCAAACCCAATTCGAGCAAATCATCAAGGAGCGCCTCACCGCGCTGGCACAGACCCAGGCCACACTGATCCAGCGTGAACTGGAGGCGCCACTAGTGACCGCCAAAGGTTTGGCCACCACCAACGCCCTGCTCGGCATGAAGGACGCCAAGGGCGAACCCGCGCTGCAGATCGGCCGCGAGCAATTGATCAGCCTGCTACATGAAACGGTGGTGCGTAACCCGAAAATCCTCGGCGCCTACATCGGCTGGGAACCCAATGCAATCGACCATAACGATGCCAATTATGTAAACAGCCCGATCGTCGGCATGGGCACCGACGGCCGCTTTCTACCCTGGTGGTACCGCAACGCAGACGGCAGCCTGGGCCTGGACAAACTCGCCGACGTCAACGACCAGAGCATTCTCTCCACCGGCATACGCGCCAGCGAGTACTACTTGTGCTCCAAGGAAAGCCAGAAACCCTGCGCCATCGACCCTGCCCCCTATAAGGTCGGCAATGCCATGGTGATGCTGGCGTCGTTCATCGAGCCGATCATGATCGACGGCAAGTTCCAGGGCATCGTCGGTGCCGACCTGTCGGTGAACTTTATCCAGGACATGCTGACCCGCGCCGACCAGAACCTCTACGACGGCGCCGGCGAATTGGCGTTGATCTCCAACAATGGACGCCTGGTGGCCTACACCAAGGACTCAAGCAAACTCGGCGAGAAAGCCAGTGACCTGCTCGACAGCAGTGAGCTGTCCAATCTTGGCCAATTGAAGGTTGGCGAAGTGCGCTACGTTATCGACAAGGAACACGGGCATATCGAGTTGCTCCTGCCGTTCAATATCGGCCAGACCGACGCGCGCTGGACCTTGATGCTGCAACTGCCCCTGAGCGCCGTGATGGCGGATTCGAACGCGCTGCAAAGTGACCTGCAGGCCCAGCGCAAGGCGGACATCTTCGGCATGGCCATGGTCGGCCTGGTGATCGCCGGCCTCGGCCTGCTGGTGATCTGGCTGGTCGGCCACGGTATCGCCCGTCCACTCAAACAAATGGTGGCCATGCTCAATGATATCGCCCAGGGCGAAGGCGACCTCACACGCCGCCTGAGCAGTGACCGCGCCGACGAGTTGGGCGCGATCGCCAGCGGCTTCAATACCTTCCTGATCAAGCTGCAAGGCATGATTACGCAAGTGGTGAGCTCGGTGCAGAAGGTCAGCGACTCGTCGGAACACACCGCTGACATTGCGATCCGCACCAACCAGGGCGTGCACAAACAAATGGTCGAGATCGACCAGGTGGCAACCGCCGTGCACGAGATGACCGCCACCGCACAGGATGTGGCGCGCAACGCTACCCAGGCCGCGCAAGCCGCCAGCCATGCCGACCAGGCGGCCAGCCAGGGGATGCGCATTGTGCGCGATACCTCTTCCTCCATTGGTGCGCTCGCAGAGGAAATCGGCAAAGCCGTGGGCGTGGTCCAGACCCTGGCCAAGGACAGCGAGAACATCAATGCGATCCTCACGGCGATTCGCGGGATTGCCGAGCAGACCAACCTGCTCGCGCTCAACGCGGCCATCGAAGCGGCCCGGGCCGGCGAACAAGGCCGTGGTTTTGCCGTGGTCGCCGATGAGGTGCGCAACCTGGCGCAGAAAACCCAGAAGGCCACCGAAGAAATCCAGGCCATGATCCAGCAGTTGCAACAAGGTACCCGCGATGTGGTACGGGTGATGGAAGACAGCCAGAACCGCACCGATGAAAGCGTGCAACACGCAGCCAAGGCGGCTGAGGCGCTTGAGACCATCACCCAGGCGGTGTCGGTGATCAACGACATGAACACCCAGATCGCCAGTGCTGCCGAGGAACAGAGCGCGGTGGCCGAGGACATCAATCGCAATGTGATCAATATTGGCCAGGTGGCCAATGAAGTCGCGGGCGGTGCGGATGAGTCCAGCACGGCCAGCGCCGACCTGACCAAACTGGCTGAACAGCAGCGGCGCCTGATCAATCAGTTCAAGGTTTGAGATTTGCGGCGACTTTGAGGCCGCATCGGGAGCAAGCCCCCTCCCACATTTGAATGTATCCACAAATCAAACTGTGGGAGGGGGCTTGCTCTCGATAAGGCCGGTCAATCCCACCACTAGGCCGGGGTCAGGCACTCCGGCCCGTTGAGCTTGGGATCGTTGACCATATTGGCCAGGACCCGCTCGCGCAATGCGGCGGGCTCACTGGCCAGCAGGGCCTGCAGGGCAGGCAGGGAGGTTTCGGGATTGAGCCAGGCCTCCTGCCCCTGCGCGTCCAGAATCAACGGACGCCGCTGGTTTTGTGCAGCCTGGGTCACCACCGCCGTACTCAGCCAGACCTGCTCCTGCACCGGGTACGCCTCCCAGATGGCGGCAAAAAACAACGTGGACCCCTCCCCCGGCGTCAGCCAATACGGGCGCTTGCGCTGGGTGCCTCGCCATTCATAGAACCCGTTGGCCGGCATCAGGCAGCGACGCTGGCGAAAGGCTTCGCGAAACATCGGTTGTTCGGCCAGGGTCTCGGCGCGCGCGTGGGCCGGGGTGCGCGACAGATCGGTCAGCCAGGGTGGCGTGAGGCCCCAGCGCGCACGCGCCAGCGTGCGCTGACCCTCACTCAGGCGCTGGATCAGCACCGAGTCATTGGGGGAGATATTCCACTGGGCCTGCTGATCCGCCGGGAAGCCCGGCAGGGCAGCAAACGATGAGTTCCAGCGAAACAAGGCATAACGTCCACACATGGGGTAACACGACTCTTGGGTAAACCGACCGACAGCCTAACAGACCAGCACGTCGGGGAAGCTGTCGGGTTCTTCACCGGGCAGGGGTTGGGCGCCGATGTAGGCAGTAATCAGCTCACGGGCATAGGCGGCCTGATCGTTGTCCACTTCCAGGCCCAGCAGTCCGAAAATCGGCAGTTCCCCCGTACCGCCGAGCAAATGGCGCCCCACCAGATGCGCCTCGATACCTTCGCTGGCAAGCATCTGTTGCAGCAGCTCGCCTTCCATCAGGTTTTCCGGTTCGTAGATTCGCTGCATGCGCGTACCTGTTATTCATGACCTGCCGGTTATTCGTTCTCGCTGCGGGTGTCCAGCATCCACTCGTCACCGTGCACCTGCAGGGTGAAAATGACCGGCCGGCAACACACTTGGCAGTCCTCTATATAAGTCTGGTCACAGCCAGACAGGTCCACCGTTGTCTCGACCTCTTCGCCACAATAAGGACATTCGTACAGTGCGGTTTCCAGCATCGCGGTCTCCCAGGTGACTTGTGCGTATAATCGCCGGTCTATTTACAGGGCTATTCACGGCAGAGCCAATATTGCGGCCGCACCCTGATGTTTCCTTCTACTTACCCTAGCCGTTTCTAACAAGAGAGCATGATGGGCGAATTCGATACCATCCGACCTTACAACGACAGCGAAGTCCCGGCAGTGCTGGCACGCCTGTTCAGTGACAAGGCCTTTCTGGACATCCTGACCCACTTCCGCTTCCCGCGCTTTGCCGGCGCCCTGGGCTGGTTGCTCAAGCCGATGATCGCGCGCAAATTGCGCCGCGAGTTTGCCGGCGTCACCACCGTGGCGACGCTGCAGGACAAAGTCGAGTATTACGTCGACCATACCATCGACCGGGCGACCGACGGCGTGACCTATACCGGCGTCGAGCAACTCAAATCGGGCACCGCCTACCTGTTCCTGGCCAACCACCGCGATATCGTGATGGACCCGGCCTTCGTCAACTACGCCGTGTACCACGCCGGCCTGCCGACACCCCGCATCGCCATTGGCGACAACCTGCTGCAAAAGCCGTTTGTCAGCGACCTGATGCGCCTGAACAAGAGCTTCATCGTGCACCGCTCGATCACAGGGCGAAAGGAGAAGATGGCGGCGTTCAACCTGCTGTCGGCCTACATCAATCATTCGATCCGCAACGACGGCCAGTCGATCTGGATCGCTCAGGCCGAAGGTCGCGCCAAGGATGGGGATGATCGCACCGAGTCGGCGATCCTCAAGATGTTCCACGTCAGCCGCAAGGACGAACCGTTTGCCGAGGTCATCCAGTCGCTGAACCTGACGCCGGTGTCCATCAGCTACGAATACGACCCCTGCGATGCGGCCAAGGCCCGTGAGCTGTATATCCGTGCCACAACCGGCACCTACAGCAAGGCCCCAGGCGAGGATGATGTGAGCATTGCCTTGGGCATCACCGGCTACAAGGGCCGTGTGCACGTCAACTTCGCGCCGCCGATCACCGAACGTTTTGAAGACACCAAGCTGCTCGCCGTGGAAATGGACCGGCAGATCCTGGGTGGGTATCGACTGTTCCCGGTACACTACCTGGCTTATGCACAGTGGAGTGATGCCGACCCTCAACTGCAGGTGCCGAAGGCAGCAGACCTGTTCCCGGCCGACGAACTGGCCAAGGCCAAAGCGGAATGGGAGCGGCGCTTGAACGAATGCCCGGCCGAGCACCGCCCGTACCTGGTGGTGCAATATGCAACACCGGTGCGCAATCAGTACCGGGTCAAGGCCGGAATGCCTCTGTAACCGCCGATGACACCTGTGGGAGGGGGCTTGCCCTCTCCCACAGATGTTTTTGCAGTGCTTTTTTTACAGATGGGTGCTGAGCCAGGAGGTGGCCAGCGCCAGCCCAAGGCAGGCAAACCCGACACGATAGGCCAGGCGATACGCCCGTTCGGTGTGTACATCCAGAAACAGCATCGGTTGGTCAACGGCGCGCTCTTCGCTTCGCGCGGTAAGATCGGCCATCGCACGCTGTGATCGCAGGCGGGTTATGAATAGCAGCGCGGCGCCCGGGCAGGCAACCAGTAGCGCGGCAGTATTGATGAGCAGTGCGGGCAGTGCCATCGCAAACCTCGATGTATCAGTGGCCTGGTATCAGCTCAGATACAAACCTGAACGATAGTCGCCTCCTGCGCCTTCCTGCTCCCTCCCCCATAGCGCTAATGTATCCAGTAATTTACAGCGTCACCTGAACGTCACCTTAACAAGCCACTCTGTTGCCCTTCGACGTTTGAGGAGCTTGTCATGCTGCACGCGCAAAACCAGGATCGACTGTATTGGGTCGCACAAAGCGACGAGCAAGAGGCGCTGGTCGGCAGCCTGGCATTCAACGTCCAAGACCGCCATTGGCTGGTGTATTGCGCCCTCGCCGGGCATCAGCATGCCGACCTGCCGGAGCTGGATCTGCTCACAGGTGTCAGTGTGCTGGAGCTTTATGTCGAAACGGCGGCATGAACATCACAGGCATAAAAAAACCGGGCTCATCACTGAGCCCGGTTTTTTATTGAGCGGTGTTTACTGCGAGCCGAGCAACTGGCCGATGCTTGGGTCTTTGAACAGACGGGTCAGGGCGTCGCTGAGCACGTCGCTGACCAGCTTGGTATTGGTTTCCTGGTTCGGCGACATGCCGAAACGCTGGTCCAGGGACGCGCCGTAACGGCCACTGTAGCGACGGGTGCCGGCAACGACGTCGGACTTGAACGTCGCGCCGATGGACGCTTCAGTCACATACAAGCCTTGTTTAGGCGACTGGTACTTCAGCTCGGCCAAGGTAATGGTCAGTTGAGGTGCGCCCGGCGAGTTGGCCGGCGTGAAACCCAGCAGGCGTACAGCCGCTTCGGCCTGGGCTTGCAGCTTGGGCAGCACATCCTGGCCGGTTACCGAAATAAGCGCGGTCTCAGGGTACAGCCCCCCGCGAGAGCCCAGGGTAGGCGACGGACGACCATCCACCACGCGTACCGACACCGGCTGGCCATGCCCCACAGGTGCCAACTGCGCAGTGACTTTAGGTTGCGGGCTGAGTTGTTGCGGGCTGTTGGCGCAGCCAACCAGCGTCAAACTGGTCACAGTGATCAAACCGAACAACAGGCGTTGCAACATACTCATTTCTCCAGAACTAGAGGCAAACAGGTCGCCAGTATAACGGTGCAGGCGCGCCGCTCACCAGCCATCCTGAACGGCAGCTGAAGGCACGCGGAAATTACAATTTCACATAATTTGGTCACTCCAGTGTCATGGCACACTGGCAACCTTCGAGCATGTAACGTAACAGGTACAAAACCATGCGCCTTCTCAAATCACTGTTCATGCCACGCGCCGACCATCGCCACTTTGCCCGACTCGATGCCCGTGGCTATTGCCTGGCATTCAAGCAGTGCCGCTTGCCGCCCGTCGGTGAGGGTTGGGTGGAGGTGACGGAGACTCACCTGGGGTGGATGAACCGCCCGTTGCCGGCCAGCGCCCGGGTGCGCCCGCTGTCTGCGCATGCACAACCACCGCAAGCGTTGGCCTCCTGACCGAGGCGCTAATAAAAGTCATAAAACACGCCCATTTCCCTGGCGTTCTTCGCTACAATCTCCCCCCGATTATAAGGACGTCTCCTGATCGGGCCCCGCAGCATCGTTAATGCCCCGGCATTAACCCTCAAACCGCCCACAGAGAGCCGCCCACACAGATCGAGTGAAGCCGGCGCGCTTGCTGTTTTCTTGCAAACCACCCGCCTTTACCGAATCTGCCAGAGCTGCCATTGCGCTCGGCCACTTGAGTTGTTTGCCCGTTTTGCCGCGTGTCGGCAAGGACCTCGGGCCAGGTGCCAGGCTGGGGCAGCCCATTTTTGAGGTTCACGTCTTCAAAAGAGCGTGAAAAAACGGGTTTTCACAACTTCACAAGAGTGTGGCGAGCAAATGAATAGTTTTGCGTTTGTACAAGCACCATCAGCGTCTGGAACAGCCCAACACAGGACCGAGAACTCCCCGAAAACTGGAGCTTGAAACCTGTCCGCTACGGATTTGGTTGCACGAACCGCACGCTTTGACCATAAGTCGAATTGCCACAGGCGCCCATGAATGCGTTCATAGGCAGATTAGCCCGGCAGGAAGCGTGCGCTGAAGTTGCAAAAAAATTGCGAAGAATCGGACATGGCGATCCTGGCCATGGGTAACCTGGGGCAACACGTGAACCGCCCCGTCACTCCTGGCAGCCATGCCGTCAATTTGGTGCTGCAGATTTTGGAGACGCGTTAAATGGCGCATAACGAAGCAGTCGACGTAGTACTGGTAGGGGCCGGCATCATGAGTGCCACCCTGGCCGTACTGCTCAAAGAGCTCGACCCCGGCCTCAAGCTGGAAGTCGTTGAGCTGATGGACTCGGGTGCCGCGGAAAGTTCCAACCCGTGGAACAACGCCGGTACTGGCCACGCCGGGCTGTGCGAGCTGAACTACACGCCGCAGGCGGCTGACGGTTCCATCGACATCAAGAAAGCGGTGCACATCAACACCCAATTCGAGGTATCGAAGCAGTTCTGGGCCTACCTGACCAAGAAAGGCACGTTTGGCTCGTCCAAGTCCTTTATCAGCCCGGTGCCGCACCTGAGCTTCGTGCAGGGTGAAAAAGGCGTGTCTTTCCTCAAGAAGCGTTTTGAAACCCTCAGCCAGCACCACGCGTTTTCGGACATGCACTACACCGAAGACCGTAGCGAAATGGCCGAGTGGATGCCCTTGATGATGCCGGGTCGTCCGCTCGATGAAAAAATCGCCGCCACCCGTGTGATGAACGGCACTGACGTCAACTTCGGCGCCCTGACCAACCAACTGCTCAGTCACCTGACCAGCTCTGCAGACGCCCAGGTCAAGTACAGCAAGCGCGTCACCGGCCTCAAGCGCAATGGCGCGGGCTGGACCGTGAGCATCAAGGACGTCAACAGTGGCAACAGCCGCGAAGTGGATGCCAAGTTCGTGTTCCTCGGCGCCGGTGGCGCGGCCCTGCCGTTGCTGCAAGCCTCGGGTATCGAAGAAAGCAAAGGCTTTGGCGGTTTCCCGGTCAGCGGCCAATGGCTGCGTTGCGACAACCCGGAAGTGGTCAAGCACCACCAGGCCAAGGTCTACAGCCAGGCGGCCGTGGGTTCGCCACCGATGTCCGTCCCGCACTTGGACACCCGCGTGGTAGACGGCAAGAAATCCCTGCTGTTCGGGCCATACGCCGGCTTCACCACCAAGTTCCTCAAGCACGGCTCGTTCCTTGACCTGCCGCTGTCGGTCCGCGCCGGCAACATCGGCCCGATGCTCGCCGTCGCACGGGACAACATGGACCTGACCAAGTACCTGGTCAGCGAAGTGATGCAATCCATGGAGCAACGCCTGGAATCCTTGCGCCGCTTCTACCCTGAGGCGAAAGCCGAAGACTGGCGCCTGGAAGTGGCCGGCCAGCGGGTGCAGATCATCAAGAAAGATCCGAAGAAAGGCGGCGTGCTGCAATTCGGCACCGAGCTGGTCGCGGCCAAGGATGGATCGCTGGCAGCACTGCTGGGCGCATCCCCAGGTGCTTCGGTAACCGTTTCGATCATGCTGGAGTTGATCGAGAAGTGCTTCCCGGAGAAAGCCGCTGGTGAGTGGGCAACCAAGCTGCACGAGATCTTCCCGGCACGGGAAAAGACCCTCGAAACCGATGCCGAGCTGTACCGCAAGATCAACACGCAAAACAACATCAGCCTGGAACTGGTTGAGCCTGCCGCCGAGACTGGTAGGAGCGAGCTTGCTCGCGAAGATCGTTAACGATAACGCAGCGCGCCTGGTTTAGCCCGGCGCCCTGGGGCTCTTCGCGAGCAATCTCACTCCTACAGAAGAGCCCATAAAAAACGCCCCGCCCTCTGCATGAGGACGGGGCGTTTTTTTATGTTCGGATAATCAGCCGCGAGCGTTTTCGATCAACTCGATGTACTCGTCCGCATGGCGCTGATCCTTGATCAGGTCGACAAAGGTCTGACCATGCTCATCCTTGCCATCGAGATCCAGGCCTGCAGCCTTGAAAAAGCCCAGGAACCGCTCGAAATCGTCGATACGCAAGCCACGGTAGGCCTTGATCAGTTTGTGCAGGGACGGTGAAGTCGCATCAGCCGGCTCGAAGTCCAGGAACAACTTGATCTGATCGTCACCGATCTCATCACCAATCACCTGTTTCTTATCTTTACGCATTACCGACTCCAGCCTGCAGACATTTACACGGGGATTGAAGTCTACCTGCGGGGCTCGGCCTTGTGTAGGCGAGGATCAAACCGCTCATTCGAACTGGGCAAGCATCCAGCGCTGGTATTGAGCGACCTCGGCATCGCCCTCGCGAGGCGCCCACTCGGCAAGCTCCCCTTCACCCACCGGGCGATACGGACCGGCTTTGCACTCAAACATGACGGTGTCCGGCTCCAGGACAGCCAGGCCGTGGAACACACCCGGCGGCAGATCGACGCCCGAGCACTCTCCACCGGCCTGCATGACACGCTTGGCGACGACCTCGCCGACCTCGTTGAATATCAACACGCCCAAGCGCCCTTTGAGCACCAACAAGGTTTCCGCCTTGTCCGCGCTCAGGTGCCGATGGGGTGGTACATAGGTGGTGGGCTGCAGGCTCACCGCCAGGCGATGGCACGGCTCTTCCATCTGGTGAAAGTTGTGATGGTGCCGACCGCGTGGACTGCTGGCCGCTTTCTCGGCCAACTCAGCAAACAGCGATTGATCAAGAAAGCGGGCCATTCATTACATTCCTTTAACGGCGAAGATGCCATTGGCGTTACGCCAGTAGCCTTTGTAGTCCATACCATAACCGAAGATGTAGCGGTCGACGCACGGCAGGCCGACATAATCGGCTTTCAGGTCCGGGCGGGCCTTGCGGTCGTGGTCTTTGTCGATCAGCACGGCAGTGTGCACTTTGCGCGCGCCGGCGTGCTTGCAGAAGTCGATGATCGCGCCCAGGGTGTGCCCTTCATCGAGGATGTCGTCGATGATCAGTACGTCGCGGTCGATGAACGAGACTTCCGGCTTGGCTTTCCAGAACAGATCGCCGCCGCTGGTTTCATTGCGATAGCGCGTAGCGTGCAGGTAGGACGCTTCCAGCGGGAAGTGCAGGTGCGTCAGCAATTTGCCGGCGAAGATCAGGCCACCGTTCATCACACAGAAAACCACCGGGTTGGTGTCGGCCATTTCGCGAGTGATGTGCGCTCCAACCTCGGCGATCGCTGCTTCGACTTGCGCTTCGGTGTACAGGCAGTCAGCCTCGCGCATGATTTGACGGATATGCTCGAGATCAGCGGACATGGCGCTCTCCAAGGGGTGCTGTGGCAAGAAAAGCGGGCGAAGGTACGCTTCTCGTGCGCTCCAATCAAGCCTTTATGGACTAACGTACTTGATGTCTATAGGACAACACCCTCGGATAGATTAATCTAGGCCGGTTTTTTTGCCCGCTGCCGGAGCCTTCCCCATGCCCACTCGCGAGATCCGCCACCCGCTGATCCGACACAAACTCGGCCTGATGCGCCGTGCCGATATCAGTACCAAGAACTTCCGTGAGCTTGCTCAGGAGGTCGGAGCGCTGCTCACTTACGAAGCCACCAAGGATTTGCCCCTGGAAAGCTACGAGATCCCAGGTTGGGCCGGTCCCGTCCAGGTCGAGAAAATCGCCGGCAAGAAGATTACCGTGGTGCCGATCCTGCGCGCCGGTATCGGCATGCTCGAAGGCGTGCTCAGCCTGATTCCAGGCGCCAAGGTCAGCGCCGTCGGCGTGGCCCGCAATGAAGAAACCCTGCAGGCGCACACTTACCTGGAAAAACTCGTTCCGGAAATCAACGAACGCCTGGCAATGATCATCGACCCGATGCTCGCCACCGGCAGTTCCATGGTCGCCACCATTGACCTGCTGAAAAAGGCCGGTTGCAAGGACATCCGCGCCATGGTGCTGGTCGCCGCCCCCGAAGGGATTGCCGCCGTCGAGAAGGCCCACCCCGACGTGCAGATCTACACCGCATCCATCGACGAGCGCCTGAACGAACACGGCTACATCATCCCTGGCCTGGGCGATGCCGGTGACAAGATCTTCGGCACCAAACAGAAGGACGCGTGAACATGCAGGATGAATTCAACGACCCGCTTTGGCGCCAGATCCTGTCTGGCGCACAAATGCTCTTCGTGGCATTTGGCGCGCTGGTGTTGATGCCGCTGATCACAGGTCTGGATCCAAACGTCGCGCTGTTCACTGCCGGCCTGGGGACGCTGTTGTTCCAGGTGGTGACGGGGCGGCAGGTGCCGGTGTTCCTGGCATCGAGCTTCGCGTTCATCACTCCGATCATTCTCGCCAAGGGCCAGTTCGGCCTGGCAGCGACCATGGGCGGCGTGATGGCGGCCGGTTTCGTTTATACCTTCCTGGGCCTGGCGGTGAAGATCAAGGGCACAGGGTTCATTGACCGGTTGCTGCCGCCAGTGGTCATCGGCCCGGTGATTATCTCCATCGGCCTGGCCATGGCGCCGATTGCCGCCAATATGGCAATGGGTAAAGCCGGTGATGGCAGCGAGCTGATTCATTACCAGACCGCCATGATGATCTCGATGCCGGCCTTGCTGACCACCTTGATCGTGGCGGTGTTCGGCAAGGGTATTTTCCGCCTGGTGCCGATCATCTCCGGGGTACTGGTGGGTTTCGCCATGTCGTTCTACTTTGGCGTGGTCGATACGGCGAAGATCGCCGCCGCCCCCTGGTTCGCCCTGCCCCACTTCACCGCGCCGGAATTCAACTGGCAGGCGATTCTGTTTATCGTGCCGGTAGCCCTGGCCCCGGCGATCGAACATATCGGTGGTGTGATTGCGGTGGGCAGCGTGACCGGTCGTGACTACCTGAAGAAACCGGGCCTGCACCGTACTTTGCTGGGTGACGGGATCGCCACCACGGCCGCCGGCCTGTTTGGTGGCCCGCCGAATACCACCTACGCCGAAGTGACCGGCGCGGTGATGCTGACCAAGAACTACAACCCTAAAATCATGACCTGGGCCGCAATCTTTGCTATCAGCCTGGCATTTATCGGTAAGTTCGGCGCATTGCTGCAAAGCATTCCGGTACCCGTGATGGGCGGCATTCTATGCCTGCTGTTCGGCTCGATTGCCGCAGTGGGGATGAACACGCTGATCCGCCACAAGATCGACCTGGGTGAGGCACGCAACCTGGTGATTGTGTCCGTGACCCTGGTGTTCGGTATCGGCGGTGTACTGGTAGGCACCGGCACTGGCCCGGATGATTTCGGCCTCAAGGGCATCGCCCTGTGCGCGGTGGTGGCGATTGGTTTGAACCTGCTGCTGCCGGGTAATGATGGCTGGAAGAACAAGCAGTCTGACAAGCCGTTGATCTAACAAAATGTGGGAGGGGGCTTGCTCCCGATGGCGGAGTGTCAGTCGATACATGATTGACTGATCTACTGCCATCGGGAGCAAGCCCCCTCCCACATTTTTTGATCTCCAGTGTCGCTTAGAGCTCGCCGAGCCCATCGACCAGCGCCTGGTTCTGCTCAGGCGTGCCGATGCTGATCCGCAGGAACTGGGCAATCCGCTCCTGCTTGAAGTGCCGTACGATCACACCCCGCTCACGCAACTTGGCCGCCAGGCCGGCTGCGTCGTGCCGAGGGTGGCGGGCAAAGATGAAGTTGGCTGCCGACGGCAACACTTCAAAGCCTTTGCCTTCCAGTTGTGCGACCAGTGTGTTGCGACTGTCGATCACTTGCTTGCACGTTTTCTCGAAGTACTCACGGTCCTCGAACGCTGCCGTCGCGCCGACAATCGCCAGGCGATCCAGCGGGTAGGAGTTGAAGCTGTTCTTGACCCGCTCCAGCGCCTCGATCAGGTCCGGGTGGCCTACGGCCAGGCCCACCCGCAAACCGGCCAGTGAGCGCGATTTGGACAGGGTCTGGGTCACCAGCAGATTCGGGTAGCGGTCCACCAGGCTGATAGCGGTTTGGCCACCGAAGTCGATATAGGCTTCATCGACCACCACCACCGAATCCGGGCTGGCCTTGAGCATCTGCTCGACTGCCTGCAATGCCATCACGCAGCCGGTCGGCGCGTTCGGGTTGGGGAAAATGATCCCGCCGTTAGGCTTGGCGTAATCGGCCACACGAATCTGGAACTGCTCGTCCAACGGCACCGGGTCGGACTTGATGCCGTACAGGCCGCAGTACACCGGATAAAAGCTGTAGCTGATGTCTGGAAACAGCAGCGGCAAGTCGTGCTGGAACAGACCGTGGAAGATGTGTGCCAGGACTTCATCGGAACCATTGCCGAGGAATACCTTGCCGGCGTCGACCCCGTAATACTTGGCCACAGCCTGCTTGAGCAGGTCGCTGTTGGGGTCCGGGTACAGGCGCAGATTGTCATTCAACTCGGCCTGCATGGCCGCCAGTGCCTTGGGCGAGGGACCATAGGGGTTTTCATTGGTGTTGAGCTTGACCAGCTTGGTCAACTTGGGTTGCTCGCCGGGCACGTAAGGCACCAGGTCCTTGACGAAAGGGCTCCAGAATTTGCTCATGCCTTACTCTCCCTTGAGGATGCGATATTCGGCGCTGCGCGCGTGCGCACTCAGCGATTCACCACGGGCCAGCACCGAGGCGGTCTTGCCCAACTCGGAGGCGCCCTGCGGCGAACAGAAGATGATCGACGAACGCTTCTGGAAGTCATACACCCCCAGCGGCGACGAGAAACGCGCGGTGCCGGAAGTCGGCAGCACGTGGTTAGGGCCTGCACAGTAGTCGCCCAGGGCTTCGCTGGTGTGGCGGCCCATGAAGATCGCTCCGGCGTGCCGAATCGACGGCAGCCAGGCCTGCGGGTCGGCCACGGACAATTCCAGGTGTTCCGGCGCGATGCGGTTGGCCACTTCGATGGCTTGCTCCATGTCGCGAGCCAGAATCAGCGCGCCCCGGCCGTTGATCGACTTCTCGATGATCTCGGCGCGCTCCATGGTCGGCAGCAGCTTATCGATACTGGCGGCGACCTTGTCGAGGAACTCGGCGTCCGGGCTGACCAGAATAGCCTGGGCGTCTTCGTCGTGCTCAGCCTGGGAGAACAGGTCCATGGCGATCCAGTCCGGGTCGGTGTGGCCGTCGCACACCACGAGGATTTCCGAAGGACCGGCGATCATGTCGATCCCCACCTGGCCGAACACATGACGCTTGGCGGTGGCCACGTAGATGTTGCCCGGCCCCACCACCTTATCGACCTTCGGCACGCTTTCGGTGCCGTAGGCCAAGGCCGCAACGGCTTGGGCGCCGCCAATGGTGAACACGCGATCAACACCCGCGATGCACGCCGCCGCCAGCACCAACTCGTTGATTTCGCCGCGCGGGGTGGGCACCACCATGACCACTTCGGTCACGCCAGCCACTTTGGCCGGGATCGCGTTCATCAACACCGATGACGGGTACGAGGCTTTACCGCCCGGCACGTATAGGCCAGCGCGGTCCAGCGGCGTGACCTTCTGGCCCAGCACGGTGCCATCGGCTTCGGTATAGCTCCACGAGTCCTGTTTCTGCTTTTCGTGGTAGCTGCGCACCCGCGCCGCCGCGACTTCCAGAGCTTCGCGCTGGGTTGCAGTGATGCGCGTCAGGGCCAGTTCCAGGCGTTCGCGGGGCAGGATCAGGTCGGCCATGGACTGGACGTCCAGGCCGTCGAATTGGCGGGTGAAGTCCACCAGCGCTGCGTCACCGCGCTCGCGCACAGCCTTGATGATGTCGAGTACTCGCTGGTTGACCGAGTCGTCGGACACGCTTTCCCAGCTCAGCAGATGATCCAGATGATGGGCGAAATCCGGGTCGGCAGCATTGAGTCGGGCAATTGCAGTGGACGTGGTCATAGCGAGGGCCTCATAGGATTGGCAAAAATGCTCAGGCGCCGAAAGTTAGCAGTCGATCCGCTTGGGCACCTGAGAATTCTGGCTATGAGGCGGATAGACGGGCGCGACCTAAGGCCGCGCGGGTAGGTCAACCGCGGTGTCGAGACTCCACTGCCTTGCGCAGGGTGTCGATCAACGCCTGAATACGGGCGTGTTGCATTTTCATGGAAGCTTTGTTGACGATCAGGCGGGAGCTGATGTCAGCAATGAAATCCTGGGGTTCCAGGCCGTTAGCACGCAGGGTGTTGCCGGTGTCGACGACGTCGATGATCTTGTCGGCCAGGCCAATCAGCGGCGCCAACTCCATCGAACCGTAGAGCTTGATGATGTCGACCTGACGACCCTGCTCGGCGTAGTAGCGCTTGGCAACGTTGACGAACTTGGTGGCAACCCGCAGGCGGCCCTTGGGTTCGACGTCACCGACACGACCGGCAGTCATCAGCTTGCACAGGGCAATACGCAGGTCCAACGGCTCGTACAGGCCCTGGCCGCCGTATTCCATCAGCACGTCTTTACCGGCGACACCGAGGTCGGCCGCGCCATGTTCAACATAGGTCGGCACGTCGGTAGCCCGCACGATCAACAGGCGAACGTCGTCCTGGGTCGTGGGGATGATCAGCTTGCGGCTCTTGTCCGGATTCTCGGTCGGCACGATGCCCGCTTCAGCCAGAAGCGGCAAAGTGTCGTCAAGGATGCGGCCCTTGGACAGTGCGATGGTCAACATGGGAAACGTCAGTCCTTCATCAGGCTATTGCTGTCCGGGCGCAAACGGCGCCAGACACAGATCGAGGCCATTACAGCCTCGACTTGAAATAACGGCAAACTTCATTGTAGTGAGCGGGCTTGCCCCGCGCTGGAGTGCGCAGCGCTCCCAAGATTTTTAGGGCCGCTTCGCAGCCCAGCGCGGGGCAAGCCCGCTCACTACAGTGATAGCGGACTAGCCCGGTACGCGGCGGATCTTCGCACCGAGCATCTGCAGCTTCTCTTCGATGCACTCGTAGCCACGGTCTATGTGGTAGATGCGGTCGATCAGGGTGTCGCCTTTGGCGCACAGTGCAGAAATCACCAGGCTGGCCGAAGCACGCAGGTCGGTCGCCATCACCGGCGCGCCCTTGAGCTCATCGATGCCGGTAACGATAGCGGTGTTGCCCTCGACCTGGATCTTGGCACCCATGCGGTGCAGCTCATACACGTGCATGAAGCGGTTTTCGAAGATGGTCTCGATCACGGCGCCCGTGCCTTCGGCAATTGCGTTCAAGGAGATGAACTGCGCTTGCATGTCAGTCGGGAACGCCGGGTAAGGAGCAGTGCGCAAGTTAACGGCTTTGGCTCGCTTGCCGTGCATGTCCAGCTCGATCCAGTCTTCACCGGTGGTGATTTCAGCACCGGCTTCCTTGAGTTTTTCCAGGACGGCTTCGAGGATGGTCGGATCGGTGTCCTTGACCTTCACGCGGCCACCGGTCACGGCGGCGGCAACCAGGTAGGTGCCGGTTTCGATACGGTCCGGCATCACTTTGTAGGTGGCCGAGTGCAGACGCTTTACACCGTCGATGGTAATGGTGTCGGTGCCGGCGCCGCTGATGTTGGCACCCATGGCGATCAGGAAATTCGCCAGGTCGACCACTTCCGGCTCACGCGCGGCGTTTTGCAGGACGCTGCGGCCATTGGCCAGGGCAGCGGCCATCATGATGTTCTCGGTACCGGTCACACTGACGGTATCGAAGAAGAAGTTGGCGCCACGCAAGCCGCCTTCCGGCGCCTTGGCCTTGATGTAGCCACCTTCGACGTCGATGATCGCGCCCATGGCTTCAAGGCCACGGATGTGCAGGTCAACCGGGCGCGAACCGATGGCACAACCGCCAGGCAGGGCCACTTCGGCTTCGCCGAAACGGGCAACCATCGGGCCCAGTACCAGGATCGACGCACGCATGGTTTTCACCAATTCATACGGGGCAACCAGGGTCTTGATGGTGCGCGGGTCGATTTCGACCGCCAGTTTCTCGTCGATGACCGGCTCGATACCCATGCGACCGAACAGTTCGATCATGGTGGTGATGTCGTGCAGGTGCGGCAGGTTGGCCACAGTCACCGGGCCATCGCACAGCAGGGTCGCTGCCAGGATCGGCAAGGCGGAGTTTTTCGCACCGGAAATGCGAATCTCGCCATCAAGGCGGGCACCACCGGTAATAATCAATTTATCCATAAGAATCTCGACGCCTTGGGGGCTCAGGTGCGCTCGGACCAGGCCGCGCGGCTGAAAAATTTCATAGTGACCGCGTGGATGCTGCCATCGGTGATCCACGGGTTCAAATGGGCATAGATCTGCTGTTGACGCTTGACCGGGCTCAATGCCGCCAGTTCATCGCTAATCACGTTCAGCTGGAAATTGCAGCCTTCGCCTTCAACTTCTACGATCGTTTCCGGCAGCTTTCCTTCAAGGAAGCTCTTAACTTCTAGGGCCTGCATGCTCAACCTCTATCGGCGCCCAGTGCGCACGGGTCGCACATCATACAAAAAAGCCCCGCGCCTGCGAACCCCGCATAGCAGGACTCTGACGGGGGGCTTTCTTGATAATAGCTATTAAGGACGCGCCAACAGCTCGGTCAGGCCACTGACCTGGGCAATTTCACGCATATCTTCGGGCAACGCGCGGATACTCACAGGCTTTTTCGCAGCCTCGGCATCCCGCATGAAGCACAGCAACAACGACAAGCCGACGCTGCTGGACTTGGTCACTGCCGAGCAATCGAGCACCAAAGCGGGCGCGGTGCTGGACTTGATCAACGCCTGGCCCTGCTTGCGCAGCGCAGGCCCGGTGCGGTAGTCCAGCACGCCGCTGAGCAGCAGCTCGCCGGCATCGCCAAGACGAACAGCCGACTCGGTCATTGTGCGGACTTCCCAGCTTCTTTATCGGAAGCTTCCTTGGCCTTGGCCACTTCACCCGCCCAACCATTGATGGTCTTGTCCAGGTCGTTGCCGTTGCGCTGCATGGCATCGGCGAACTGGTCACGGAACAGCTTGCCGATATTGATGCCGTTGATGATCACGTTGCGCAGCTTCCACTCGCCGTTGACCTTCTCCAGCGTGTACTGAACAGGGTAGACGGCGCCGTTGTTGCCTTTGACGCTCATGTTCACGCTGGTGCGGTCGCCCGACTCATCGCCGGCCGGAGCAACGGTAATGCCCTGATTGTTGTACTCAAGCAGCGCATTGCCGTAGAACTGGAACAGGCCCCTCTTGAAGTTTTCCTGGAAGGTCTGCATCTGCGCTGGGGTTGCCTTGCGCGAATACTTGACCGTCATGATGCTTCTGGAAATGCCTTCGGCGTCAACCACAGGCCCGACAATAGTGTTCAGGGCGTTGTAGAACTGGCTTGGGTCTTGTTTGTATTGCTCTTTGTTGGCTTTCAAGTCAGCCAGCATCTTGTTGGTCGTGTCCTGCACCAGATCGTGCGCAGAACCTGCCGCGTTGGCCATCAGCGGCAGCGCTGCAAGCAGTACCAGCAGGCCGCGTCGCAAGGTAGAGATCATGAACAGGTTCCTCATTTGGCGTCTTTATTGACCGTATTGAGCAGGAATTTACCGATCAGGTCTTCAAGCACCAACGACGACTGTGTGTCGTGGATTGTCGAACCATCCTTGAGCAGGGCTGTTTCCCCGCCCACGCTGATACCGATGTATTTTTCGCCCAGCAGACCCGCAGTGAGGATAGATGCAGTGGAGTCCGTCGGCAGATTATCTACCTTCTTATCCACTTGCATGGTCACTCGACCGGTGAAGCTGTCGCGATCCAGATCGATTGCCGTGACCTTGCCGATGGTCACACCGGCCATGGTCACTTTAGCTCTGACCGTCAAACCGGCGATATTGTCAAAGTAAGCGTAAAGTTTATAAGTATCGGCGGTGGGGCTGGCCGAAAGGCCGCTGACGCGCAGCGCCAGCAACAGTAAAGCCAGGATGCCAGCCAGCAAGAAAAGGCCGACACCGATTTCCACAGTGCGGTTTTGCATCAGAAATCTCCAAACATCAAGGCGGTCAAAATGAAGTCAAGGCCCAGTACGGCCAGCGAGGCGTACACAACGGTCTTGGTCGTGGCGCGACTGATCCCTTCTGAGGTGGGTTCACAGTCGTAGCCTTGGAATACGGCGATCCAGGTCACTACAAAGGCGAAAACGATACTCTTGATGATGCCGTTGAGCACATCGCCACTGAACGTCACGCTGTTTTGCATGTTGGCCCAGTAGGAGCCGTCATAGACCCCCAGCCAGTCCACCGCCACCCAAGAACCGCCCCAGATACCCACCACGCTGAAAATCATCGCCAGCAATGGAAGGGAAATGAAGCCGGCCCATAGGCGCGGGGCAACAATGTATTTGAGCGGGTCTACGCCGATCATTTCCAGGCTGGACAGTTGCTCGGTGGACTTCATGTTGCCGATCTCGGCGGTCAGCGCCGAACCGGCGCGCCCGGCGAACAGCAACGCGGTGACCACCGGACCAAGCTCACGCAGCAGCGTCAGGGCGACCATCTGCCCTACCGCCTGCTCCGAACCGTAGCTGGAAAGAATATTGAAGCCCTGCAACGCCAGCACCATGCCGATGAATACGCCCGAGACGACGATGATCACCAGGGACATCACGCCGACCGCATGCAGCTGCTTGACCAGCAACCCAAAGCCGCCGCCGATGCCGCCGCGACCGAGCAAGGCGTGAAACAGGAAAATAGTCGAGCGACCCAGCACTTCGACGATGTCGATGCCTGAGCGGCCGAAAAGGCGAACCTTCTCGATAAGAGATGTCTTGCGCATCAGCGCTTCCCCAGAAGATCTGAGCGGTAGTCCGCTGCCGGAAAGTGAAAAGGCACCGGGCCATCGGGATCGCCGGTCATGAACTGGCGGATACGCGGGTTATCGGCATTCATCAGCTCCTCCGGCGTACCCTGCCCCAGCACCTGGCCATCACCCACTACATAGAGGTAGTCAGCGATGCTCGCGGTCTCGGCCAGATCGTGGGACACCACGATGCTGGTGATCCCCAGCGCATCATTGAGCAAGCGGATCAGGCGTACCAGCACGCCCATGGCGATGGGGTCCTGGCCGACGAAAGGCTCGTCATACATGAGGATCTGTGGGTCGAGGGCAATAGCCCGCGCAAGGGCGACACGGCGTTTCATGCCGCCGGACAACTCGTCGGGCATCAGGTCGATGGCACCACGAAGGCCAACGGCCTGCAGTTTCAACAACACGATGTCACGGATCATCTCGTCGGACAGCTGGGTATGCACCCGCAGCGGAAACGCTACGTTTTCGAAAACATCGAGGTCGGTAAACAGCGCGCCGCTCTGGAACAGCACCCCCATGTGCTTGCGCGCATCGAACAGATCGCTGCGCGACAGCGTCGGCAGGTTCTGGCCATTGACCCACACTTCACCGGCACTGGGGCGCAATTGCATGCCCATCAGGCGCAACAAGGTGGTTTTGCCACAGCCGGAAGGCCCCATGATTCCCGTGACCTTGCCACGGGGAATGCGAATATCGACGTTATTGAAGATGCTGCGCGTCCCGCGCTTGAAGGTAAGGCCCTTCAGCTCGACCGCGTAGGCGTTATCGGCACTCATCTAATCTCCTTGGGATGCAGCCTTTCACTCAGACACCCGGTATGCGACTTTCGTTAGCAACGCCTGCGCAATAATTATCCACATGGGCTGAGCGGACCGAACTGGCGGCGAACTATATCACTGCTGGTACAGCGCCCCCAAGGCCGGAACAGCGCTTGTTCAGATTCACGACAGGGAAAAAACGTTGCTGAGCACGAATCTCAAGCGCTCAGCGAATAAAGCCTGACGAACTTGCGTGAGGGAATTGATCATTACCGCTATAATCGCCGACTTTTCGTCAGGCTATACGACTTCAGACATGAGCCAATCCAGCGACCTCATTGAATCCGCACAACGTACCATTCGCCTCGAACTGGAAGCCGTAGAAGGTTTACTGGCCCATATCGACGCGGATTTCGTGCGTGCCTGCGAGATGATCCTGGCCAGTAAGGGCCGCGTTGTCGTGGTCGGCATGGGCAAATCCGGCCATGTCGGCAACAAGATTGCCGCCACACTGGCAAGCACCGGCACCACCGCGTTTTTTGTACATCCGGCCGAAGCCAGCCATGGCGACATGGGCATGATCACCAAGGATGACATCATCCTGGCGCTGTCAAACTCCGGCACCACCAACGAAATCGTGACCTTGCTGCCGCTGATCAAGCGCCTGGGCATCAAGATGATCAGCCTCACCGGCAACCCGGAATCGACGCTGGCCAAGGCTGCCGAAGTCAACTTGAACGTGCATGTGGCCCATGAAGCCTGCCCACTGAACCTGGCTCCCACCTCTTCGACCACCGCGGCCCTGGTCATGGGCGACGCCCTGGCCGTAGCGCTGCTGGAGGCTCGCGGCTTTACCGCTGAAGACTTCGCGTTCTCCCACCCGGGCGGCGCCCTGGGCCGTCGCCTGCTGCTGAAGGTGGAAAACGTCATGCATGCCGGCGATGAACTGCCCCACGTCCAACGCGGCACGTTGCTCAAGGACGCGTTGATGGAGATGACCCGCAAGGGCCTGGGCATGACCGTGATCCTGGAGACCGACGGACGCCTGGCCGGAGTCTTCACCGACGGCGACCTTCGCCGAACCCTGGACCGTACCATTGATATCCACACTGCAACCATCGATGCGGTGATGACGCCCCACGGCAAGACGGCCCGCCCGGAAATGCTCGCGGCCGAAGCCCTGAAGATCATGGAAGACCACAAGATCGGCGCGCTGGTGGTAGTCGACAGCGACGACCGCCCGATTGGCGCGTTGAACATGCACGACTTACTGCGTGCGGGAGTGATGTAAATGACCGACGACCTGCTGCAACGCGGCAAGAACATCAAACTGGCGATTTTCGACGTCGATGGCGTGCTGACCGATGGCCGCCTGTATTTCCTCGAGGATGGCAGCGAATTCAAGACTTTCAACACGCTTGATGGCCAAGGCATCAAAATGTTGATGGCCGCGGGCGTGCAAACCGGGATTATCAGCGGTCGAAAGACACCCGTTGTGGAACGCCGCGCACAAAACCTGGGGATTCCTCACCTCTATCAGGGCCGTGAGGATAAACTGGTGGTTCTGGACGAGCTTCTTGGCCAACTCAACCTAAGCTATGAGCAGGTCGCCTACTTGGGCGATGACCTGCCCGACCTGCCGGTCATTCGCCGGGTAGGCCTGGGCATGGCCGTCGCGAACGCCGCAGCCTTTGTGCGTGAACACGCGCATGGCGTCACCACTGCCCGTGGCGGTGAAGGTGCCGCCCGCGAGTTCTGCGAATTGATCCTGCGCGCCCAGGGCAGTCTTGAAGCGGCCCACGCCGCCTACCTATAGAGCGTTTTATGCTGAGCAAAAAGATTCGCAACTTCCTGTTATTCGGAGTCATCGCCGCGATCTTCCTGGCGGTGGGCTACTGGAATATCAGCCCGGAGCGCTTCCTCGACAAACCTGTCGTGCAGGTTGATGCAGGCGCTATCGACTATTACGCAACCAACGCCTACAGCGTGCAGTTCCTGCCCGACGGCAAGGTGCAGTACGAGATGACGGCGGACAAGGTCGAACATTTGAAAGCGTCCGAGGTCACTTTGCTGACCAACCCGGACATGAACCTGTACCGTGGCACCGAGTTCCCTTGGCATGTCACGAGCCTGCGCGGCGAAGTCAACCCGGACGGCACCCAGGTAGAGTTGATCGACTCGGTGCGCATTGCGCGCACCGACGAACAGAAGCGCGACACCATCATCACCAGCAGTCGCATGACCGTATTCCCACAACAGCAATATGCGCAGACCGAGCAAGACGTTAGAATCGACGGCGCTGGCGGTGTATCGACTGGCAAGGGAATGAAAGCGTATTTGAAAGAAAGCAGGATACACCTGCTATCGAACGTAAGAGGACAGTATGAGGCTCGTTAAAACCCTCCCTATTTTGCTCGGTCTGGGCGCAGCACTGGGAAGCGTGAGCGCCTGGGCCCTGCCGACCGATAGCAACCAACCGATCCATATTCAGGCCAACGATGCCCAATTGGACGACAAGAAAGGCATTGCTACCTACACGGGCGATGTGATCATTACCCAGGGCTCGATGAAAATCACCGGCAACACGGTGACGCTCACTCGCACCCCCGCTGGCGACATCGACGTGGTGACCTCGGTGGGCAACCTGGCTTACTTCGAGCAGAAGCAAGCCGCGACCGATCCGGGACCGATGAAGGGCTACGGCAAGACCATCCAGTACCACGCCCAGCAAAACCGCATCATTTTGATCGACCAGGCCAAAGTGATCAGCACCGACGGCAACTCCACGGAAGGTGAAAAAATCACCTATGACACCGTGAAACAGATCGCCAACGCCGGTCGCGCCAATGGCAACAAGGTCAGCGCACCTCGTCCGCGTGTCGACATGGTTATCCAGCCGAAGAAGAAGGCCGAGTAATGGCAACCCTGAAAGCCCAGCATCTGGCCAAGGCCTATAAAAGCCGTCAGGTCGTGCGCGACGTCAGCTTGTCGATCGACAGTGGCCAGATCGTCGGTTTGCTCGGCCCCAACGGTGCCGGCAAGACCACTTGCTTCTATATGATCGTCGGCCTGGTCCAGGCGGATCAGGGTCGCGTGCTGATCGACGACCTGGATGTCAGCCACCAGCCCATGCACGGTCGTGCTCGGGCTGGCATCGGCTATCTTCCGCAGGAAGCGTCGATCTTCCGCAAACTGTCGGTGGCCGACAACATCATGGCGATTCTGGAGACCCGCAAGGAACTCGACCGTGATGGCCGCCGCAAAGAGCTGGAAAGCCTGCTGCAGGAATTCCACATCAACCACATTCGCGACAACCTCGGCATGAGCCTGTCCGGTGGTGAGCGTCGCCGAGTGGAGATCGCCCGCGCCCTGGCCACCGCACCGAAGTTCATCCTGCTGGACGAACCGTTTGCCGGCGTCGACCCGATCTCGGTTGGCGACATCAAACAGATCATCCACCACCTCAAGGCCAAGGGCATCGGCGTACTGATCACCGATCACAACGTTCGCGAGACGCTGGATATCTGTGAAACCGCCTATATCGTCAACGATGGCCAACTGATCGCCGAAGGTGACTCCGCGACCATCCTGGCCAACGAACTGGTCAAGGAAGTGTACCTGGGCCACGAGTTCCGCCTGTAAACACCGCGGTGTCACGGCTATTGGCCAATGCGCGCGGTAGTCAATAAAAACCTCAGGCTTTTTATTGTTACCGCGCTCTAGGCAAAGCCCCCGATATCAGGCATATAATTTGCTTATGTTTGGCGCTCACGCGCCCTGTCGTGGATGGCGCAATGCGCCGGCGAATAAGGTGTTAAGCCCCTGCCATGAAACCATCGCTAGTCCTGAGAATGGGCCAGCAGCTGACGATGACACCGCAGCTGCAACAGGCCATCCGCCTGCTCCAATTGTCGACCCTGGACCTGCAACAGGAAATCCAGGAGGCCCTGGAGTCCAATCCGATGCTCGAACGCCAGGAAGACGGCGACGACTTCGATAATACGGACCCGCTGGCCGACAACATCGAGCAAAAACCCAACTCCGACGTGCAGGAACCCTCCTATCAGGAAACCGCCCCTACGGTGGACAACCTCGAGGACGGCGAATGGAACGAACGCATCCCCAACGAGCTTCCCGTGGATACCGCCTGGGAAGACGTCTACCAGACCAGCGCCAGCAGCCTGCCCAGCAGCGACGATGACGAGTGGGACTTCACCACCCGCACGTCCGCCGGCGAGAGCCTGCAAAGCCATCTGTTGTGGCAGTTGAACCTGGCGCCGATGTCCGACACCGACCGCCTGATCGCCGTCACCCTGATCGACTGCATCAACAACCAGGGCTACCTGGACGAAACCCTTGATGAAATCCTCGAGGCATTCGACCCGGAACTGGACATCGAACTGGACGAAATCGAAGCCGTCCTGCACCGCATCCAGCAGTTCGAGCCCGCCGGCATCGGTGCCCGTACACTCAGCGAATGCCTGCTGTTGCAATTGCGCCAGCTGCCCGCCAAGACCCCTTGGCTGGTCGAAGCCCAGCGCCTGGTGACCGACTATATCGACCTGCTGGGCAGCCGCGACTACAGCCAGTTGATGCGCCGCATGAAGCTCAAGGAAGACGACCTGCGCCAGGTGATCGAGCTGGTACAGAGCCTCAACCCGCGCCCAGGCTCACAGATCGAGTCCAGCGAAGCCGAGTATGTCGTGCCCGACGTGATCGTGCGCAAGGACAATGAGCGCTGGCTCGTCGAGCTGAACCAGGAGTCGGTGCCGCGCCTGCGAGTCAACCCGCAATATGCAGGCTTTGTGCGCCGCGCCGACACCAGCGCCGACAACACCTTCATGCGCAACCAACTGCAGGAAGCCCGCTGGTTCATCAAGAGCCTGCAAAGCCGCAACGAAACCCTGATGAAAGTGGCCACCCAGATCGTCGAGCATCAGCGCGGCTTCCTGGAGTATGGCGACGAAGCGATGAAACCGCTTGTATTGCACGATATCGCCGAAGCAGTGGGCATGCACGAGTCGACGATTTCCCGGGTAACCACGCAAAAATTCATGCATACCCCCCGGGGTATTTATGAGTTGAAATACTTTTTCTCAAGCCACGTCAGCACCTCCGAAGGCGGCGAATGCTCGTCCACGGCAATCCGCGCGATCATCAAAAAACTGGTTGCCGCGGAAAATCAGAAAAAGCCATTGAGTGACAGTAAGATCGCTGGTTTACTGGAGGCACAAGGCATTCAGGTCGCCCGTCGAACCGTCGCCAAGTACCGCGAGTCCCTCGGGATCGCGCCTTCCAGCGAGCGTAAGCGTTTGATGTGACGGGCGGGCCACAGCGTTCCAGTGGCAGGCACCCCGGCCTGCCGCTTTATGCACTGGCAACGAAGGAGAAGCTGTATGCAAGTCAACATCAGTGGACACCAGCTGGAAGTCACCAAACCCCTGCGTGAATACACCGAAAGCAAGCTGAACAAGCTTGCGGGGCATTTTGACAAGATCACCAACGTGCAGGTCATCATGGAGGTCGATAAGCTCAAGCAGAAAATCGAGGCCACCCTGCACGTACCGAATGCCAAGCTCGTCGCCAATGCGGAACATGAAGACATGTACGCGGCGATCGACTCGCTCTACGACAAGCTCGACCGCCAACTCATAAAGCATAAGGAAAAGAATCTGCACCTGATGCAAGGTACAGGTCGCTAACGCCCCTCCCATGATCCGACTTGAAACCATCCTGACCCCCGGCCGTTCCCTTGTGAACGTGCCGGGCGGCAGCAAGAAAAAAGCCCTCGAACAAATTGCCAACCTGATCAGCCGCGAAGTGCCGGATCTGGAGATGCAGGATGTCTTCGAGGCGCTGGTTGCCCGTGAAAAACTCGGCTCTACCGGTTTTGGCAATGGCATCGCCATTCCGCACTGCCGCCTCAAAGGTTGTGAAGCGCCCGTGAGCGCCCTGCTGCACCTGGAAGCGCCCATCGATTTCGACGCCATCGACGGCGCCCCGGTCGACCTGCTGTTCGTGCTACTGGTCCCACAGGCCGCCACCGACGCACACCTGGAACTGCTTCGGCAGATCGCCAGCATGCTCGACCGCAAGGAAGTACGCGACAAACTACGCAGCGCCAGCAGCAACGAGGCGCTCTATCAGGTTGTCCTGGATGAACAAAACGGGCAGTAATCATGCGTTTGATCATCGTCAGCGGCCGTTCCGGCTCAGGTAAAAGCACCGCCCTCAATGTTCTTGAGGACAACGGTTTTTATTGCATCGACAACTTACCCGCCGGTCTGCTGCCTGAATTGGCGGAACGTGCGTTGATCCATACCGAACTGGCGCAACCGTTGGTGGCCGTATCGATTGACGCCCGCAACCTGCCCAGCCACCTCTCCCGCTTCCCGGAGTTGCTCGAGGAAGTACGCGCCAAGCACATTCATTGCGACGTGCTGTATCTGGATGCCGACGAAGAGACGCTGCTCAAACGCTTCTCGGAAACCCGTCGACGTCATCCGCTCAGCAGCCCACATCGATCTCTGGCTGAAGCCATTGAGGACGAAACCACGTTGCTGGGGCCAATCATTGACCTCGCCGACCTGAAGATCAACACCACCAGCCTCAACCTGTACCAACTACGCGACGCGATCAAGCTGCGCCTGTTGAACCAGCCCGAGCCCGGCACCGCGTTTCTCGTGGAGTCGTTCGGCTTCAAGCGCGGCATGCCGGTGGATGCCGACCTGGTGTTCGATGTCCGCTGCTTGCCTAACCCCTACTGGAAGCCAGAGCTGCGCGACCAGTCCGGGCTGGATCAACCCGTTATCGACTACCTTGCAGCACAGCCGGATGTAGAGGATATGTTCCAGGATATCTCTACTTACCTGCTCAAATGGTTGCCGCGCTTCGCCGCGAGCAATCGGGCCTATGTCACGATTGCCATTGGTTGCACCGGCGGCCATCACCGCTCCGTCTATTTGACCGAACGACTGGGCCAGGTTTTGCAACACACCCTCAAGAACGTCCAGGTTCGCCACCGCGACCTTAGCTGAAAGGAACACCCCCGCGATGCCCGCTCTGGAAATTGAAATCATCAACAAGCTCGGCTTGCACGCCCGGGCTTCCGCCAAATTCGTCGGCGTTGCCGGGCAGTTCCCCTGCCAGATTCGCGCCGGCCGCACCCCGGAATCGATGGTCGATGGCAAAAGCATCATGGCCATGATGATGCTGGCTGCCGGCAAGGGCACCCGGATCCACCTGAAGACGGAAGGCGAGCAGGAACAGGAAGCGATGGACGCCTTGGTGAAGTTGATCAACAACTACTTTGATGAGGGTGAGTAAACCCACCCGTTGAAAACTGCGTGGAGCTGAAACGGCTTCACCCCAACGCAGTATCCATGACCATCATCAGGCAAAACCCGATACACAGCCCCAGGCTGGCGAGCTTTTCGTGACCATTGCGCCTCGATTCGGGGATCACTTCATGGGTTACCACCAGCAACATCGCACCGGCGGCCAACGCCAGCCCCAATGGCAACAGCACCTCGGCCAGGCTTACCAGCCATGCGCAAAGCACGGCAAAGACAGGCTCGACCAACCCGGATGCAGCACCGATCAAGAATGCCTTGAACCGTGACATCCCTGCCCCCGCTAATACCAGCGCTATCACCAGACCTTCAGGCACGTCCTGCAGGGCAATGCCCATGGCCAAACTGTCGGCATCGGGTACGCCACCCCCAGCGGAGACGCCCACCGCCATACCTTCCGGAATGTTGTGGGCAATGATCGCGAACACAAATAGCCAGATACGCGGCGGGATTACCGGCTTGTCCGGTGTCCCCACCAATATTTCGGGGCTGGCACCAGAAACCTTGCGATCAACCAGATACAGCCAGAAAGCACCCAGCATGATGCCGAAGCTGATCAATCCGCTCGCGCCCCAGGGCGATAGCCCGAGGTTCTGGGCGGCAGAGATACCCGGCACGACCAACGAGAACGCGGTCGCCGCCAACATCACCCCCGCACCAAATCCCAGCAGGGAATCACTCAGTGCGACCGGCATGCGCCGAATCACCAGCACCGGGACCGCCCCCAACGCCGTGCCAAGCGCACAGATCGCCCCGCCCTGCAGGGCACGCAGAATGCGTGGTTCCAGGCCCAACCAGGCCAGCCCATGGGCTACCAGCAACGCAGTACCTGCCAATAGCAGCAGCGAGCCAAACGCATAGCGAAACAGGCGCCCGCTGCCGATCGTCAGTGTTTCAGTGCCCATTGGTCACCCTTGGATCTTGTTATAGGGAGGTGAGTGTCAGGCCAAGGCAGCCTGATAACGAGCGGCGACTTCCGGCCAGTTGATGACGCTGTAGAAGGCATTGATGTATTCCGGGCGACGGTTCTGATACTGCAGGTAGTAGGCGTGCTCCCAGACATCCAGGCCGAGGATCGGCGTATTGCCGCTCATCAACGGGCTGTCCTGATTGCCGCTGCTCTCCACCACCAGGGTCTTGCCTGGAGTGACACTGAGCCAGGCCCAGCCACTGCCGAAACGGGTCAGCGCGGCTTTGGTAAAGGCTTCCTTGAAACGCTCAAAGCCGCCCAATTGCTCGTCGATAGCCCGGCCCAGCACGCCCTCGGGCTGGCCGCCGCCCTTGGGTGACATCACTGCCCAGAACAGCGAGTGGTTGGCATGACCGCCGCCCTGATTGATCACTGCCGCGCGCAGTGTTTCAGGCAATTGCTGGACGCTGGACACCAGTTTCTCTACCGGCCAGCCCTCGAACTCAGTCCCGTCAACCGCCGCGTTGAGGTTGTTGATATAAGTCTGGTGATGCTTGGTGTAGTGAATTTCCATGGTCTGTGCATCGATATGCGGCTCGAGGGCATCGTAGGCATAAGGCAAGGCAGGCAAGGTGTAGGTCATATCAATGCGCTCCGTAATAAGGGTTGTTGCGGGTCAACGCATCCGGTTGCGTCGCAGCGCCGCCCAACAAGCGATGAGTACGTGGGTATTCACCGTGATCGCTGATGAAATTCAACAACTCGACATAGGTCTTGCTGCTCTGGCGCAGCGCCGCCTCGCGCAACTGCGGGCTCAGACGCGGGTCCTGCAGGGTCTGCAACAGGCGTTGGTGAATGGCGCAGAGGTATTCCGCGCTTTCTTCCGGCTGGTTCAGGCGCAGGTGCAGATCTGCCAGGTTGTGATGGGAAATGACGCAGGCCGCCACTGCTTCTTCGGCGTCCGCCCAGCGCTCAAACAGCACTTGAGCCAGGGCCAGGGCTTGCAAATAGGCCTCGCGAGCGTCGACCAACTCACCCTGCATAAAGCAGCGATTGGCGCGTTCGATCGTGCGTTTCCAGTGCTCCATGGTGAGCCTCCAAAGCAGAGTCGGTGATTACACGCCACCGGCCGTGAGTTTTTCCGGGTCCAGCAGCATTTCCAGCTGACTACGGGGCAAGTCAGTGTGTTCAAGGGCTACGTCAATCACCGGTCGGCCTTGTTGATAGGCTTTTTTGGCGATTTCGGCGGCCTTCTGGTAACCAATGATCGGGTTGAGCGCGGTGACCAGGATCGGATTGCGCGACAGCGCTTCCTTGAGCTTGGCCTCATTGACCTTGAAGCTGGCGATGGCCTTGTCCGCCAGCAATCGGCTGGAATTGGCCAGCAATTCAAGGCTGCTGAGCAGGTTCTGGGCGATGATCGGCAGCATCACGTTCAGCTCGAAGTTGCCCGACTGGCCGGCGACGGTAATCACCGAGTCATTGCCAATCACTTGCGCGGCCACCATGGCGGTCGCCTCCGGGATCACCGGGTTGACCTTGCCCGGCATGATCGAGGAGCCCGGCTGCAGCCCTTCCAGCTCGATTTCGCCAAGCCCGGCGAGGGGACCGGAGTTCATCCAGCGAAGGTCGTTGGCGATTTTCATCAGTGAGACGGCGGTGGCTTTCAATTGACCGGAAACGGCGACGGCAGTGTCCTGGGAGCCGATCAGGGCAAACAGGTTCTTGCCTGGCGTGAATTTCACGCCGGTCAAACCACTCAGTTGCTGGCTGAAACGTGCAGCGAACTCCGGGTGTGCGTTGATCCCGGTGCCGACAGCCGTGCCTCCTTGAGCCAGGGCCTGCAAGCTTGGCAGCAAGTCCTGCAAATGCCCGATATTGGCCTTGAGTTGCTGCGCCCAGCCGTTGAGCACCTGGCTCATGCGCACCGGCATGGCGTCCATCAGGTGGGTGCGGCCGGTCTTGATGAAGGGATGGACGGCTTCGGCCTTTTGCTCGATCACCTGAACCAGATGCAGCAGGGCTGGCAACGTTTGCTCATGCAGCACCAACGCGGCGCTGACGTGAATTGTGGTCGGGATGATGTCGTTGCTGCTCTGGCCGCAGTTGACATGATCGTTGGGGTTGACTACCTCACCGAGCAAGCGGGTGGCCAGAGTTGCAATCACTTCATTGGCATTCATGTTGGAACTGGTGCCGGACCCGGTCTGGAAGATATCCACCGGGAAGTGCGGCATGAAATCACCTTCGAGCAAGCCTTGGGCGGCATCGACGATGGCCTTGCCCTGTGCTTCGCTGATCTGTTTGAGGTCGACATTGACCTTGGCGGCAGCCACCTTGGCCAGGATCAAGGCCCGAATGAATTGCGCCGGCATGCGCTGGTGACTGATTGGGAAATTGTTCACCGCGCGCTGGGTCTGCGCGCCATACAGCGCGTCGGCAGGCACTTGAAGTTCGCCCATGCTGTCGCGTTCGATACGGGTGTTACTCATCGTTAGATCCTTGCACCAGGTCAGAGTGAGAAAGTGATGGCAGCAATTGGCAGGTCGCCAATTGCCAGGCAAAGGTCTGCCAGCGCTTGAGGCGGCAGGCGCAGCGGGAGAGTTTTTCCAGGTCACGCAATGGGCGCCATGCCTGATCCAGGCACAGGGATCGCCAGTGCCACGGCAAGGCGATATCACTGGCGGTGTCGATCAAGAGACGGAATGAGGTTTCGGCGATCGTCCACGGATGGGTCGCAGTGCAGCACGCCAGGTATCGGCCTTCGCTGAGGTAATGTTCGATCAGGCGAGGCTCATTGGGATCAAGGCCGCAGCGGATCTGACGGCTCATCCAGCGCCAGCTTTCCAGGTACGGATCCTCATGCAGGACAGAACTCATGATCTACACTCGCTCGATAATGATATTCATTATTAAATGATATTAAGAATCAAAACAAGACGAGAAATTCAGTTCGACTTTTACATAGCCAAAAAAAAGCACGCCATCTTCGGGATGGCGTGCTTTTTTATGAAGCGCTGTGTGATCAGCTGCCGGCGACGGTCATCCGCTCGATCAGTACCGACCCCGTGCGAATGTTGCTGCGCAGCTCCAAGTCATTACCCACTGCCACGATCTGCTTGAACATGTCACGCATATTGCCGGCAATGGTCACTTCCTGGACGGCAAACTGAATCTCACCGTTTTCCACCCAGAAACCCGCCGCGCCTCGAGAGTAATCACCCGTCACCATATTCAAACCATGGCCCATCAACTCGGTCACCAGCAGGCCCCGGCCCATACGACGCAGCAAGGCAGCCTGGTCTTCGGCACCGTGAGTCACAAACAGGTTATGCACGCCACCGGAGTTGGCAGTACTCGGCAAGCCAAGCTTGCGCCCGGCGTAAGTGCCCAGCACGTAGGACACCAGCTCGCCCTTCTCGACAAACGGCTTGGCATACGTCGCAAGGCCATCACCGTCGAACGCCGAACTGCCCATGGCACGCATCAGGTGCGGGCGCTCGTCGATGGTCATCCACTCAGGGAACAACTTCTGGCCGATTGCGCCTTCAAGGAACGAGGACTTGCGGTACAGGTTGCCGCCGGAAATCGCCCCCAGGAAACTGCTGAACAACCCCCCAGCCAGTTCCGCCGAAAACAGCACCGGCACTTCACAGGTCGGCACCGGGCGCGCACCCAACCGGCTGGCAGCGCGTTGTGCAGCGCGCTGGCCGATGCTGACCGGGTCCGCCAGCAGATCGCCCTGGCGATTCACGTCGTACCAGTAATCACGCTGCATCTGACCATTGGCTTCGGCGATCATCACGCAGCTCAAACTATGACGGGTGGACGCGTAACCACCGATAAAACCGTGGCTGTTACCGTAAACGCGGCAGCCCTGATGCGTACTCAAGGTGGTGCCATCGGCGTTCTTGATGCGGGCATCAGCGTCAAACGCAGCCGCTTCGCACTTCAGCGCCTGCTCGATCGCTTGCTCAGGCGTGATATCCCAGGCATGGAACAGGTCGAAATCCTTCAAGTCCTTAGCCATCAACGCTTTGTCGGCCAACCCCGAGCTTTCATCTTCAGAGGTGTGCTTGGCGATGGCCAAGGCAGCCGCGACGGTCTCGCGAATCGCCTCCGGGCCGCTGGCCGACGTGCTGGCCGAGCCCTTGCGTTGCCCCACATACAAAGTAATACCAAAACCCTGGTCGCGGTTGAACTCGACGGTTTCCACTTCGCGCTGACGCACCGACGTAGACAGCCCTTGCTCCAGCGACACCGCCACCTCACAGGCGCTGGCCCCCTGGCGCTTGGCCTCGGCAAGGATCTGCTCGACTTGTTCCTGCAGTGCCGGTAAAGCTTGCGGACCGACGCTTTGGGCTGCACTCATGGTTTTCTCCACTCAAATTCTGCTTTCGGTTAAGGCCATCGAGCGACCGGGCCGGACAAGCGGCCCCCGACTGGTTATCATGGCGGCGTTTCTTTGCGGACTGCCACCATGGTTGATTCTTACGACGACTCCCTCGATGGGGAGAAAAGCAAATCCCAGGTCAAACGCGAGCTGCATGCTCTGGTTGACCTTGGCGAGCGCCTTACAACGCTCAAGAAAGACTTGATTGCGAAACTGCCACTGACCGACGAAATGCGCCGGGCGCTGGCGGATGCGCCCAAGCACACCGCGAATATCGCGCGTAAACGGCATATCGCGTTTATCGGCAGGCTGATGCGCGATCAGGATACTGACGCGATTCTGGCCTTGCTTGATCAAACCGATGCCTCCACTCGCCAGTACAACGAACGCTTCCATAACCTGGAACGTTGGCGTGACCGCCTGATATCGGGCGATGACGCCGTGCTGGAGAAATTCGTGGTGGACTACCCGGAAGCGGATCGCCAGCAACTGCGTTCCCTGATCCGTCAGGCCCAACACGAACTGGCGCACAACAAGGCGCCGGCCACCAGCCGTAAAATCTTCAAGTACATCCGTGAGCTGGACGAGACGCAGCGCGGCCTGCGCTGATCCTCTTCCCCGGGTGGCGACCTTCGCCACCCGAAGCTCCCCGGCTTACGACCCCGTACCCCCGACGGTAATCGCATCAATTTTCAGCGTGGGCTGGCCGACACCCACCGGCACCGACTGCCCGTCCTTCCCGCACGTACCGACGCCACTGTCCAGCGACAGGTCATTACCGACCATCGACACCTTGCTCATGGCCTCCGGCCCGTTACCAATCAACGTCGCCCCCTTGACCGGCGCGGTAATCTTGCCGTCCTCGATCAGGTACGCCTCGCTGGTGGAAAACACAAACTTGCCGCTGGTGATATCCACCTGGCCGCCGCCGAGGTTGGCGCAGTAGATCCCGCGTTTCACCGAAGCGATGATTTCCGCCGGGTCGCTTTCGCCTCCCAGCATGTAGGTATTGGTCATGCGCGGCATCGGCAGGTGCGCATAGGATTCGCGGCGGCCGTTGCCGGTACGTGCCACACCCATCAGGCGCGCGTTGAGTTTGTCTTGCATATAGCCTTTGAGTACGCCGTTCTCGATCAGGGTGGTGCACTCGGTCGGTGTACCTTCATCATCAACACTCAGCGAGCCACGGCGGCCGGCCAGGGTGCCGTCATCGACGATGGTGCATAGTTTGGAAGCCACCCTCTCGCCCATGCGTCCGCTGTAGGCGGAGCTACCCTTACGGTTGAAGTCGCCTTCCAGCCCATGGCCCACCGCTTCGTGCAGCAAAACCCCGGACCAACCCGAACCCAGGACCACCGGCAAAGTCCCCGCTGGTGCCGGAATGGCCTCCAGGTTGACCAATGCCTGGCGCAGCGCTTCCCGGGCGTAGCCCATGGCACGGTCGTCAGCCAGGAAATAGCGGTAGTCGGTACGCCCGCCGCCGCCATGGCCGCCGCGCTCGCGACGGCCGTTCTGCTCGACGATCACGCTGACATTGAAACGTACCAACGGCCGCACATCCGCCGCCAGCCCACCATCGGTGGACGCCACCAGGACGCGCTCCCACACACCGGCCATGCTCACGGTCACCTGCTGAATGCGCGGGTCCAGGGCTCGGGTGGCCGCGTCGACACGCTTGAGCAGCTCAACCTTTTCTGCACGACTGATGACTTCCAAAGGGTTATCCGGTGCGTAGAGCTGCGCCACATCCTGGGTGCTGAACGCCTGTACCGTGCCGTTTTGACCGGCACGAGAGATCGAACGCGCCGCACGGGCCGCCAGGCCCAGGGCTTCCAGGGTGATTGCGTTGCTGTAAGCAAAACCGGTCTTCTCACCCGATTGCGCGCGCACGCCGACCCCTTGGTCCAGGTTAAAGCTGCCTTCCTTGACGATGCCGTCTTCAAGAGCCCACGACTCGGAAATCTGCCCCTGGAAATACAGGTCGGCTGCGTCGATGCCCGGCCCGACCAGATCGCCCAGCACGGTTTGCAAGCTTTCGATGGTCACGCCACCGGGTGCCAGGAGGTGTTCACTGACTGAGGACAACAACTCGCTCATAGGTTTGGCCTTAAATTCATCATTCTGAAGCAGGCCGCTGGGCGCCCTGCGAGAAAAAGCGCCGATGGTTCACCACCGGCATGCGCGCCCGTATCGACGCCTGTTCACTGCTATCGCGCTCGGCCAACAACACCGCTTCGCCTTGATCCTGTTGTGCCAGCACTCGCCCCCAAGGGTCGATAATCGCCGCATGTCCAAAGGTTTCCCGCGGCCCGGGGTGCACGCCGCCTTGTGCGGCCGCCAGCACGTAGCATTGGGTCTCGATGGCGCGTGCGCGAATCAATACGTCCCAATGCGCCGCTCCCGTCACCGCAGTAAAAGCCGAGGGTGCGGTAATCAGCTCTGCGCCCGCTGCGCGCAACTCACTGTACAGCTCGGGGAAACGCAGGTCATAACACACGGTCAGCCCCAGTCGACCCACCGGTGTATCCGCCACCACCACTTTGCCACCGAAAGCATAGTCGTCAGACTCCCGATAACGACCACGGGCATCGGCGACATCGACATCGAACAAGTGCAGCTTGTCGTAACGGGCGACGATCTGGCCCTGATCGTCGATCAGCAGCGAGCAGGCGTTGGGCTTGGCATTCGGCTGGCCCTCGGGTGGCAATGGCAATGTACCGGCCACTATCCATAAGGTGAGGTCGCGGGCTGTCTGTTTCAACCACGGCAGGATCGGGCCTTCACCCGAGGCCTCGGCGCGACCGATATCGGCCACATCACGACGCCCCATGGCCGCGAAGTTTTCCGGCAGCACGGCAAGCGTCGCACCGCCCATCGCCGCTTGTTCCAGCAAGCGCCGGGCCTGGATCAGGTTGGCCAGCACATCGCTCTGGCTGACCATTTGAATTACCGCAAAGGACATGGGCCCACACTCCATGATTGGCATAGGGCCATGCTACTCCACAGTCTCTCAGTTTGGTTTTTCAAATGGTTTGTCGAACGTGATTTTCGGGTCTTTCCAAGGCCCTTCCACTTTGTATTGCACGCTGGCGAAGCGCGAAACACGGTCACCGATCAATTTGTCGATCAGAAACAACGCCCCCCCAATGGCCGGCGCCCCGACAATCAGCGCCGCAATGGGCAGGTTGTTGGTCACAGGCAAAGTCACCAGCAACTTGGCGTCCACGCGGTCAGCCACCAGGTCCAGGGTGCCGTTGAGTTCCAGATTGGTCGACGGCCCGGTCATGGTGATCGGCTCACGGGTCACGAAGACTCCGTCACTGGCCGCCAGCAACCCCTTGACTCGGTCATAGCTCAAGCCCTTGCCGAGCAGGTCCGAGAAGTCCAGGCGCAAACGACGACCGATGGAGTTGAAGTTCAACAGGCCGAACACCCGCAACGCCTGGGCGCCGCCCTCCACTTCCACAAACTGACCTTTACGGAACGAGGCATCGAGGCTGCCGGAGAAGCGCTTGGGCCCGACCCACGCCGGTGAACCCGGCCAACGGCCATCCACGTCCAGGTGGAAGTCCTCGCTGGTCACGGTTGGCGCAAAGCCCCAGCCCTTCAGCACATCGGCGATATTCTTGCCATCCAGGCGCCCTTTGTACCAACTGTAACTGGCCCCTGGCGCACCTTCCCAGCCACCGGCGCCCTTGAGCAGCATGCCCTTGAGGCCCAGATCCAGGTCGGTAAACGCCAGGCCCTTGGCGGTCGGCCGGATCTTCAGCGACCAGGCCCCCACGAGGTCCGGCCCCTGGAACAGCTTATCGATGGCGATATCCAGTGCCGGAATATCCTTGGGATCAATATCAGCCAGCGGGTCAGGAGCGTTTTCGTCCGCCTGTACCGTTGGGTCCACCGCAGGCAATTTCACGTACTGCAGGTTGATCGCAATCGGCGCGCCCTTGGCGTCCGGCAGGTTCACCGTGCCTTTGGCCTGCTGGCTGTCGAGCTGCAAGCCCCACGCAGCAGGCTTGCGGTCGAGCTGCAGGCTGACTTGATCCAACTGGGAGCCAAGGCCGGTCAGCTTGCCCACCTTGAAATCGGCACCACTGAGCAGTTGCTTGGCACTGCCGCCCGGATCGTTGCCCGCGTAACGGTTAACCAGTTTTTTCCATGGGTCGATATCCAGTTCCGACAGCACCCCGCGAATGCGCAGGCCTTTGTTCCCGGGCAATAACGCGTTGCCATCGCCGAGGAACAACTCGCCACGACCGTCATTGAGCTTGTCGGGTGGCGCCGCAAAGGTGAAACTCGCCAACTCGCCGTAACTGAACCAATAGCGGCGCTCGGCACCTTGCAAAGTCATGCGAAAGACGCTGTCACGCCCCTGGCTGGCAGGCATGCCAAAGGGGGCGGGCAAATCTACTGCAACGCCCTTCATATTGGAGCTGACCATGAGTTGGCTGTCAGCGCCATCCAGGGTCAGCTGCAGTTGGTAAGGTATGTCGCCGGAAACCGGTAATGGCTGGCTGATCTTCAACCAATCCGTCAGACGCTTCACCGTGACCTGGCCTTTGGCGGTCACGCGGGTACTGATATTGCCGGGCTTGCCATCGGCAACAATCTGCGCAGTGATGGGACGGTCGAACGCCTGCGCCGAAATGTTCTGGCCGCTCAGGCCCTTGGCGCTGTCGAAGCGGAAGTCACCCTTGAGCTGGGTCAGGTCCAGTGGCGGCTCGGCCAGTTGCAGGCGGGCCTTGTCGGTCTTGAAGTCCACCACGATCTTGGGGTCGGTGCCCTTGGCCAACGGAACATCCAGGTCCAGGCTGCCTTGCAGATCGCCCTCGCCTTTCCAACCGGCGAAGGTCGAGGCGGTGCCTATCGGCGCTTCCTGAAGGATTTTCAGACCATCACCCAGGCCACCGGCAAACCCTCCGGTCAGCAGCAGGTGACTGTCCTGGCCGGCAGGAGCGTGGGGAATATTGACATAGACATCCTTGACCTTGGTGTCGAGCAACTGGCCCTTGCTGGCCAGAATACGCACACCGCTCTCCTCGACGAACACTTCACCGTCGACCTTGCCCACATGAGGCCAGCCCGGCTGGAACGCCAACTCGGCATCATGCACCTTGAAGAACAGGCTGATATTGCGCGAAGCCGGCAGCGCGTCGTGGTTCAACGAGCCCTGGTACTGGAAGAACCCCTGGTCAACCGCCCCTTTGAGAATTGCTGTGCGCAACCACTCATCCAGCGACGGGCTGAGTACGGCGGGCAGATACTTGGGGGTGAAGCGACCATCACCATCAACCATGCCGACCCGCAGGTCCATGTAGTCTTCCTGGTTATGGTCGAAATGCAGGCGAATCAGGAAGTCGGCAGCGATTTTGCCTTCCTCGCCCAGCACCTTGATGTAAGGCGCTATCAGGGTGAAGCCTTCTTTATCCAGCTTCCAGGTCAGTCGCGCATTGGCCTGGATGTACTGCCAAGGCTTGGCGAAGATCGGGTCCAGATGCAGGGAAAAGTCCTTGCTGTCCATGCGCAGTTCGCCATGGCCCAGGTCGCCGCTGATGCTACCGGACACGTTACGCGCGGCCGGCGCACCGAAATAAGCATCAAAGCCGATGCGCTCAAGGTTGGCGGCGAAGCTGACTTTCTGGTCGGTGATATCCTGGGGGCGCAGATCCACCAGTACATTACGCAGTACCCCCGTGGCCTTCAGATGCTCCAGGGTCTTGGCGAAGCCTTCCGGCAACGGCGCCAAGGCATTCAACAAGGGGGTGATAGGCGTCAGATCGAGGCGATCGGCCTGGAGCTTCCAGACCTCCTGGTCCTTGTCCGTGGCCAGGGTTTGCTGCAATTGCATGTGCGATTCCCAGCGGGTATCGCCCAGGTTCATCGCGAGCGAATCGAACAGCACCTTAAGGCCGCTATCACTGCGTTGCAGATAAGCGGTCAGGGCCAGATTTTCGATATGCACAGGCTTGCGATCGGCATAGCTGCCCTTCACTTGCGCAGAATTGAGACGCACAGCAGCACTTTGGACAGTACCTTTGCCCCAGCTCAACCAGAACTCACCGCCGGCCTGGAACTGCGTGAGCTTCCATTGCCGGGTCAACTTCGCGGGAATCCATTTGGCCCAGTCGCTCTGGGGCAGGCTGAGATAGGCTTCGACTTCTGCGTCTTGCCATTGGCTGGCGCGAATGCGGCTGCGCAGGCTGACGGCAAGCGGTTGACCGTCAGGCAACGTCAAGCGTGCATCCAAACGTTGCCGAGTCATGCCGGTGTGCAGGCTCAAGCCGACGTAAGTCATGGTCAGCGGCGCCTGATCGAACGGCTGGAGGGTGACCTGGCTATCCAACAGCGACACGCGCTTGACCATTTGCATGCGCGTCAACAACTGCCCGGGGTCCAGTGGCTGTTCATCCCGTACCGGCAGACCTTGCAAGGCCCAGTGACCGTCCTTGTCTTCCTTGACGCTCAATTGCAGCCCACTGACTTGCAGATGGGCGATGCGCACTTCAAGGGCCATCAGGCTGGCCCAGATATCCGGCACCACTTCGACCTGATCCAGGCGCAGGGCGCTGCTGCCCTCACCGACCATCACGTCGTGGGCCAGCAATACCGGGGCGAAGCCACTCCAGCGCCCCTCGAGGCTGCCAATGTGCAGGGGCATGTCAACCGCGGCCTGGGCCTTGGCCTCAACTTGCGCACGGTATTCGGCCACCAGCGGCGTCAGTTCACGACCCAGGCTCACGTAGACCGCAGCCATTACCAGCAGCAGCGCACAGAGGCCCAGGCCCCAACGGGTCAAAGCGGCAAAAAAGCGTATCAGACGCTCCATGTCAGGCGACCCTCAAGGCAGTTGGCGGACGGCAGATCATGGCCTGCCGGTCTCACGGAAAGAAAGCGAATGGGGATCAGAGCAGCACCACGTCGTATTGTTCCTGGGAATACATGGTTTCAACCTGAAAACGGATGGTGCGCCCGATAAAACCTTCCAGCTCCGCGACGTTACCGGACTCCTCATCCAGCAATCGATCGACCACTTTCTGGTTGGCGAGCACTCTATAGCCTTCAGCCTGGTATGCTCGCGCCTCCCGTAAGATTTCCCGGAAAATCTCGTAGCAAACCGTTTCTGGAGTCTTCAACTTGCCGCGCCCCTGGCAACTGCTGCAAGGCTCGCACAGCACCTGCTCAAGGCTTTCACGGGTACGCTTGCGGGTCATCTGCACCAGGCCAAGCTCGGTGATACCGATGATATTGGTCTTGGCGTGATCGCGCTCCAGCTGCTTCTCCAGCGTGCGCAACACCTGACGCTGGTGCTCTTCGTCTTCCATGTCGATGAAGTCGATGATGATGATGCCACCGAGGTTGCGCAGGCGCAGTTGGCGGGCAATCGCCGTAGCCGCTTCGAGGTTGGTCTTGAAGATGGTTTCTTCCAGGTTGCGGTGCCCTACGAACGCGCCCGTATTCACGTCGATGGTGGTCATGGCTTCTGCCGGGTCTACCACAAGATAGCCTCCGGACTTGAGTGGCACCTTGCGCTCCAGGGCTTTCTGAATTTCATCTTCGACGCCATACAGGTCAAAGATTGGACGTTCGCCAGGGTAGTGTTCCAGGCGATCGGCAATTTCCGGCATCAGTTCGGCAACAAACTGCGTGGTGCGCTGGAAGGTTTCCCGCGAGTCGATGCGAATTTTCTCTATCTTTGGGCTGACCAGGTCGCGCAGGGTGCGCAGCGCCAGGCCCAGGTCTTCATAGATGACGCTCGGTGCGCCAACGGTCTTGATCTGCGCGCCTATCTGGTCCCACAAACGCCGCAGGTAACGGATGTCCATCAGGATCTCATCCGCGCCGGCGCCTTCAGCGGCCGTGCGCAGGATAAAACCACCCGCTTCCTTGATGCCCTCAGCGGCCACACAATCACTGACGACCTTTTTCAGGCGCTCACGCTCGGCTTCGTCTTCGATTTTCAGCGAGATGCCGACATGGGCAGTACGGGGCATGTACACCAGGTAGCGTGATGGAATCGATAGCTGGGTGGTCAGGCGTGCGCCCTTGGAGCCGATGGGGTCCTTGGTGACTTGCACGACCAGGCTCTGCCCTTCATGCACCAGAGCACTGATGCTTTCCACCGCCGGGCCTTCGCGCAGGGAAATTTCCGAGGCATGGATAAACGCAGCACGGTCCAGGCCGATATCGACGAACGCTGCCTGCATCCCCGGTAACACGCGCACCACTTTGCCTTTATAGATATTGCCGACGATCCCGCGCTTCTGGGTGCGCTCGACATGCACTTCTTGCAGAACACCGTTCTCTACCACCGCCACGCGCGATTCCATCGGCGTGATATTGATCAGAATCTCTTCACTCATGGCTGGGTCTCGTTCAGGCGTTTTCACAATAGTGGCCGATCGCTTAAGGCTGGGCGCTGGAGTCAAGCGATCAGCGCACGGTGAGGTTTTGCCAACAGGGTATGCCGAATTGGCCAAGCAGTTGCGCGGTTTCGCACACCGGCAAGCCGACCACGGCGGAATAACTGCCATTGAGACCGGTCACAAATACCGAACCCAACCCTTGAATAGCATAGCCCCCCGCCTTGTCCTGAGGTTCGCCACTGTGCCAGTAAGTTGTAGCCTCTTCGACAGAAACCCCGCGAAAACGTACACGGCTGCTTACACATTGGGTTACGCAGCGCAGCCCATCAGTAACAGCAATCGCGGTGAGGACTTCATGCTCGCGATCAGAAAGCGCAAGCAACATCGCCAGGGCATCGGCCTGATCCACCGGCTTGCCGAGGATCTGACCGTCGACGATCACAGCCGTGTCGGCACCCAACACACAAGCGCCGGAAGAATGTTCAAGCGCAGCAAAACCTGCCATGGCCTTGCCACGCGCAAGACGCTCGACATAGGCAACGGCGGGTTCGTTTGCAAGAGGGGTTTCATCAATGGCGGCGCTGACCACGGTGAAAGGCACACCGATCTGGGTCAGCAGCTCACGTCGCCTCGCAGAGCCCGAGGCCAGATAAAGCGAGTTCATTCCAGACTCTCCCTGTAGAGATCGATAACCAGGCAGAGCCTCGCAATCCATTCAATTGATTTTATAACGACGACGCAGGCCGCGCAGGCCAAAACTGATCCAGGGCCACAGTAGCGCACTGACCAGAGCCGGTAACACCAATGCCAGGGTTGGCTGGCGGTTACCGGTCAAGGCGCTGAGCCATAGTTGCACCAACTGCGCCAGGCCGAAGATCACCAGGATCACCAGGCACTGCTGCCACATCGGAAACATGCGCAGGCGCTGTTGCAACGACAGCACCAGGAAGGTGATCAGGGTCAGGATCAACGCGTTCTGCCCAAGCAAAGTGCCATAGAGCACATCTTCCGCCAAGCCCAGAAACATCGCAGTGACCATGCCCACTTTGTGCGGCAGGTTCAGCGACCAGAAGGCCAGCAGCAATGCCAGCCACAGTGGGCGCAGGATCTCCATGAATTGCGGCAGTGGCGACACGCTGAGCAGCAAACCGATGGCAAATGTTAGCCAGACGATCCAGCCATTGCGCGAATGAGTACCGGCCATTATTCCTCCCTCTGCCGCGTAGTTGCCGGGGTGGTTGTCGCCGGCCTGGCGGCTGGCGTCGCGGCCGGTGGTTTAGCTGCTGCCGGTTTGGCTGGCCGCGCATTGTGGGCGGCCGGCTTGGCCGGGGTTGCTACGGGCGCCGCCGGAGCGGCTGCCGGTGCAGGCGGCCCTACGAACGCGGGCTTGGGCACCGTCGCCGGAATGATCGGCGCCGTACCGTTTTGCTTGTCTTCCGCCTCTTGGGCCTGCGCGGCGTCATTGGCGCGCTCTTCCGGCGTGCGGTTGTCACTGAAGACCAGCAGCAGGTAACGGCTACGGTTGAGGGCGGCGGTCGGCACGGCGCGAACAATGGCGAACGGCTGGCCGGAATCGTGGATCACTTCCTTGACCGTCGCCACCGGGTAGCCGGCGGGGAACCGCTGGCCGAGACCGGAGCTGACCAGCAGGTCGCCTTCCTTGATGTCGGCGGTATCGGCCACATGCCGCAGTTCCAGGCGCTCCGGATTGCCGGTGCCGCTGGCGATTGCACGCAAGCCATTACGGTTGACCTGCACCGGGATGCTGTGGGTCGTGTCGGTCAGCAACAATACCCGCGAGGTGTAGGGCATCAGTTCAACCACCTGGCCCATCAAGCCACGGGCATCGAGCACCGGCTGGCCAAGGACCACACCGTCGCGCTCACCCTTGTTGATGATGATGCGATGGGTAAACGGGTTGGGGTCCATGCCGATCAACTCGGCCACTTCGACCTTCTCGTTGACCAGTGCGGAAGAATTGAGCAACTCGCGCAGCCGAACGTTCTGCTCGGTAAGGGCCGCGAGCTTTTGCAGGCGTCCCTGCAGCAGCAGGTTCTCAGTCTTGAGTTTTTCGTTCTCGGCAACCAGCTCGGTGCGGCTGCCGAATTGGCTGGCCACGCCCTGGTAGAGACGTTGCGGCAGGTCGGTGATCCAGTAGGTCTGCATCAGCACCAGCGACATCTGGCTACGCACAGGCTTGAGCAGCGCAAAGCGGGCATCGACCACCATCAGCGCGACCGAAAGCACGACCAGCACCAATAAGCGCACGCCCAATGAGGGGCCTTTGGCGAAAAGCGGTTTAATAAGCCGCTCCTCCCAGGCAAATGTTCTCTTTATTCATACGGCATCTAACCGGCCTGGATGCAGATTGAAGAAGATAAACGCCAACAGGCAGCACTGCAAAGTGCTGCCTGCCGACGAAGCATGAACCATCCTGGCGATCTTATTCGCTGGAGAGCAGGTCCATGGTGTGTTTATCCATCATTTCCAGTGCACGGCCACCACCGCGGGCAACGCAGGTCAGCGGGTCTTCGGCGACGATCACCGGCAGACCGGTTTCCTGGGCCAGCAACTTGTCGAGGTCACGCAACAACGCGCCACCACCGGTCAGCACCAGGCCACGCTCGGCGATATCGGAAGCCAATTCCGGCGGCGATTGCTCCAGAGCGCTTTTCACTGCCTGAACGATAGTGGCCAGGGACTCTTGCAGAGCTTCCAGCACTTCGTTGGAGTTCAGGGTGAAGGCACGTGGAACGCCTTCGGCCAGGTTACGGCCGCGAACATCGACTTCGCGCACTTCGCCGCCCGGGTAAGCGGTACCGATTTCCTGCTTGATGCGCTCGGCGGTGGATTCACCGATCAGGCTGCCGTAGTTGCGACGTACATAAGTGATGATCGCTTCGTCGAAGCGGTCGCCGCCTACGCGCACGGATTCGGCATACACCACACCGTTCAGGGAAATCAGGGCGATTTCAGTGGTACCACCACCGATATCGACCACCATCGAACCGCGCGCTTCCTCAACCGGCAGGCCGGCGCCGATAGCGGCAGCCATAGGCTCTTCGATCAGGAACACTTCGCGGGCACCGGCCCCCAGGGCCGATTCACGGATGGCACGACGCTCCACCTGGGTGGACTTGCATGGAACGCAGATCAGCACGCGAGGGCTGGGCTGCAGAAAACTGTTTTCGTGAACCTTGTTGATGAAGTACTGCAGCATCTTCTCGCAGACGCTGAAGTCGGCGATCACGCCGTCCTTCATCGGACGAATGGCAGCAATATTGCCTGGTGTACGGCCGAGCATGCGCTTGGCCTCGGTGCCGACGGCAACGACACTTTTCTGATTACCATGGGTCCGAATAGCCACAACCGATGGCTCATTCAGGACGATACCGCGCTCGCGCACGTAAATAAGGGTGTTGGCAGTGCCCAGGTCAATGGAAAGATCGCTGGAAAACATGCCACGCAGTTTCTTGAACATGGGAAAGGGACCCTAGGCAACGCGTGGGTAAAAAAGTGCGGCAAACTCTAACAACGACAGGGATTTTGGGCAAGGCGCCAATGTGCTAAATTGGCCGACTTTCTGTGCACCAACCCCCACAATCGCGGCCATATGACCGTAGAAATGCGGTAGTGTTCCGACAATCTAACACACGGACGCCCTCCGTTCTGTTTTCCACTGGAGAATCCCATGGCGCTTGAACGCTCCGACGTGGAAAAAATCGCGCATCTGGCCTCGCTTGGCCTGAATGACGCCGATCTTCCACAGACCACCGCAGCCCTGAACAGCATTCTCGGGCTGGTTGACCAAATGCAGGCCGTGAATACCGACGGTATCGAGCCCCTGGCTCACCCGCTGGAAGCCGGCCAGCGCCTGCGCGCAGACGTCGTGACCGAGCGCAATAACCGCGAGGCTTACCAGTCCATCGCGCCAGCGGTCGAAAACGGCCTGTATCTGGTTCCGAAAGTCATCGACTAAAGGGAAAGAGCCTTTCATGCATCACATGACTCTGGCCGAGATCGCCCGCGGTCTCGCCGACAAAAAGTTTTCTTCCGAAGAGCTGACCAAGACCCTGCTGGCGCGCATCGCCGAGCACGATCCCAAGGTCAACAGCTTCATCAGCCTCACCGAGGAACTGGCCTTGAGCCAGGCCAAGGCCGCCGACGAGCGTCGCGCCAACGGTGAACAAGGCGCACTGCTGGGCGCACCGATCGCCCACAAAGACCTGTTCTGCACCCAGGGCATTCGCACCAGCTGCGGCTCGAAGATGCTCGACAACTTCAAGGCGCCCTACAACGCCACCGTAGTCGCCAAGCTGGCCGCCGCCGGGGCCGTAACCCTGGGCAAGACCAACATGGACGAATTCGCCATGGGCTCGGCCAACGAGTCGAGCTACTACGGCGCAGTAAAAAACCCGTGGAACCTGGAGCATGTGCCCGGCGGCTCGTCCGGGGGCTCGGCTGCGGCCGTCGCCGCACGTTTCCTGCCGGCCGCCACCGCCACCGACACCGGCGGTTCGATCCGCCAGCCTGCCGCGTTCACCAACCTCACTGGCCTGAAGCCGACCTACGGTCGTGTTTCCCGTTGGGGCATGATCGCGTACGCGTCCAGCCTGGATCAGGGCGGCCCGCTGGCTCGGACCGCGGAAGACTGCGCAATTTTGTTACAAGGCATGGCAGGCTTCGATAAACAGGACTCCACCAGCATCGATGAGCCAGTGCCGGACTACAGCGCCAGCCTGAATACGTCGATCAAGGGCCTGCGTATCGGCGTGCCGAAGGAATACTTCAGCGCAGGCCTCGACCCACGTATCAACGAGCTGGTTCACAACAGCATCAAGGAGCTGGAAAAGCTCGGCGCCGTGATCAAGGAAATCAGCCTGCCGAACAACCAGCATGCGATTCCGGCCTACTACGTGATCGCCCCGGCGGAAGCCTCCTCCAACCTGTCGCGTTTCGACGGTGTGCGCTTCGGCTACCGCTGCGAAAACCCGAAAGACCTGACCGACCTGTACAAGCGCTCGCGTGGCGAAGGCTTTGGCGTGGAAGTACAACGCCGGATCATGGTGGGTGCCTACGCGCTGTCGGCTGGTTACTACGATGCGTACTACCTCAAGGCGCAAAAAATCCGTCGCCTGATCAAGAACGACTTCATGAGCGCCTTTAATGAAGTCGACGTGATTCTCGGCCCAACCACGCCTAACCCGGCCTGGAAGATCGGCGCCAAGAACAACGACCCGATCGCCGAGTATCTGGAAGATTTCTACACCATCACCGCCAACCTCGCGGGCTTGCCTGGCCTGTCCATGCCGGCCGGTTTCGTCGACGGCCTGCCGGTGGGCGTGCAATTGCTCGCACCGTATTTCCAGGAAGGCCGCCTGCTCAATGTGGCGCACCAGTACCAGTTGAACACTGACTGGCACACTCGCACCCCTACCGGCTTCTGAGGAGAACACTATGCAATGGGAAGTTGTGATCGGGCTGGAGATTCATACCCAGCTCGCCACCCAATCGAAGATTTTCTCCGGTAGCGCCACCACGTTCGGCTCAGAGCCCAACACCCAGGCCAGCCTGGTTGATCTGGGCATGCCCGGCGTGCTGCCGGTGCTGAACCAGGAAGCGGTGCGCATGGCGGTGATGTTCGGCCTGGCGATTGACGCCCAGATCGGCCAGCACAACGTGTTCGCGCGCAAGAACTACTTCTACCCGGACCTGCCCAAGGGCTACCAGATCAGCCAGATGGAACTGCCGATCGTCGGCAAGGGCCACCTGGACATTCCCCTGGAAGACGGCACGATCAAACGTGTCGGTGTAACCCGCGCCCACCTGGAAGAAGACGCCGGCAAAAGCCTGCACGAAGAATTCCCGGGGGCTACCGGCATCGACTTGAACCGTGCCGGCACGCCGCTGCTGGAGATCGTGTCCGAGCCGGACATGCGCAGCGCCAAGGAAGCCGTAGCCTACGTCAAGACGATCCACGCACTGGTGCGCTACCTGGGCATCTGCGACGGCAACATGGCCGAAGGTTCGCTGCGTTGCGACTGCAACGTGTCGGTCCGCCCAAAGGGCCAGGTCGAATTCGGCACCCGCTGCGAGATCAAGAACGTCAACTCGTTCCGCTTCATCGAAAAGGCGATCAACAGCGAAGTGCGTCGCCAGATCGAACTGATCGAAGACGGCGGCAAGGTCATCCAGCAGACCCGCCTGTACGACCCGAACAAAGACGAAACCCGCGCCATGCGCAGCAAGGAGGAAGCCAACGACTACCGTTACTTCCCCGACCCGGACCTGTTGCCGGTCGTGCTGGAGGACTCGTTCCTCAATGACATCCGCAGCACCCTGCCGGAACTGCCGCAGCAGAAACGCGAGCGCTTCCAGGAGCAGTTCGGCCTGTCGGTCTACGATGCCAGCGTCCTGGCGTCCAGCCGCGAACAAGCCAACTACTTCGAAAAAGTGCTGAGCATCGCCGGCGACGCCAAACTGGCGGCCAACTGGGTGATGGTCGAGCTGGGCAGCCTGTTGAACAAACAGGGCCTGGAAATCGACGAGGCCCCAGTCACAGCCGAGCAACTGGGCGGCATGCTGCTGCGTATCAAGGACAACACGATCTCCGGCAAAATCGCCAAGACCGTGTTTGAAGCCATGGCCGCAGGCGAAGGCAGCGCCGACGAGATCATCGAGCAGCGCGGCCTCAAGCAAGTGACCGACAGCGGTGCGATTTCCGCCGTTCTCGACGAAATGCTCGCGGCCAACGCCGAGCAGGTCGAACAATACCGTGCGGCCGACGAAGCCAAACGCGGCAAGATGTTCGGCTTCTTTGTCGGTCAGGCGATGAAAGCATCCAAAGGCAAGGCCAACCCGCAACAGGTGAACGAACTGCTGAAAAGCAAGCTCGAAGGCTGACAGCGACGAAGAGACCGGGTGAGCTCGGTCTACTGTAGGAGGGGGCTTGCCCCCGATGAGGGTGTGCCAGTCAGCAATTCTATTGACTGACTCACCGCTATCGGGGGCCAGCCCCTTCCCACATTTGATAGGGGGATACCTGGAAATGAAGCGTCTATTCGGCCTCCTGGCCCTGTTCTCCCTGTTGACCGGTTGCGCCAGCGGCCTCATTGACCCCAACGGCTACGACGAAACCGGCACCGCCTCCTATTACGGTGCCAAGCACCATGGCAAAAGAACCGCCAGCGGTGAACCCTTCAACCAGAACGCCCTGACGGCCGCCCACCGGCGCCTGCCCTTCGGCACCCGGGTCAGGGTGACCAACCTCGCCAACAACAGATCCGTGGTGGTACGCGTGAATGACCGTGGCCCGCATACCCGAGGGCGCTTGATCGATCTGTCGCGCAAAGCAGCCGAGCAACTGGGTATGCTGGGCAGCGGCACCGCGCGGGTTCGCGTGCAAGCCATGAGCAACTGATCGAGGCCGCCTTGAGTATTTTCGGATTGAACGCACTCTCGCCCTGGAGCCTGGCCGAACTGGTCAGCGGCCTGCTGCTGCTGATCGTCGGTGCCGAAATCCTGGTGCGTGCCGCCGTGCGCCTGGCCGCCAGCCTCAAGGTACGGCCGCTGATCATCGGCTTGAGTATCGTCGCCTTCGGCAGCAGCGCGCCGCAGATGACCGTCAGCCTGCAAGCCACCCTGGCCGGCAACACCGATATTGCCGTGGGTAGCGTGATCGGCAGCAGCATCTTCAACATCTTGGTGACCCTGGGTTTGTCCGCCCTGGTCATTCCATTGCGAGTGTCACGACAATTGGTTCGCCTGGACATCCCGGTCATGATCCTCGCCGGGCTGCTGGTCTTTGCCCTGGCAGCCAACGAAGCGCTGACACCCTTCGATGGCCTGCTGTTGCTCGCCGCCCTGGCGGGCTATCTGGGCCTGTTGCATTACCAGACCCGCCACTCACGCCGCCCACGTACACGGGATACCGTGGCCAAAGCGCCTTGGCTGAGTAGCGTATTGCTGATGCTGGGCGGGTTCCTGGTGCTGGTGCTGGCCGGGCATTTGCTGCTGGGCGCGGCGGTGGATGTGGCCGCTGACCTGGGCCTGTCGGAACGCATCATCGGCCTCACGCTGATCGGCGTCGGTACTTCTCTGCCGTGCCTGGCCACCTCGTTGATTGCAGCCCTGCGTGGCGAGCGGGAAATAGCCGTGGGCAACGTGATTGGCAGCAATTTGTTCAACCTGCTGGGCGTACTGGGTTTTACGGCGTTGATCGCACCGTCGCCACTGTCGGTGTCACCCAACGCCCTGGACTTCGACCTGCCGGTGATGCTCGGCGCAATCACCCTGTGCTTGCCGGTGTTCTATACCGGTTACCGCGTCACTCGCGCCGAAGGCCTGGTGCTGCTGGGACTGTACCTTGCGTATGGCCTGCATGTGATGGCGTTCACCACCGGCATGCCCCTGGCCAATAAGCTCGAACAATTGATGCTGTACTACGTCCTGCCGGTGCTGGTGGCGTTGCTGTTGTTCACATCGCTACGGGCCTGGCGTCGTCAACACAAGAGGGAATCGCAATGACCGATCAGAAAAAGCCCGGGGTTGAAATGCGTCGCCAAGTCATGGGCGACGCGTTCGTCGAACGCGCCCTGGGCAATGCCACCGAGTTCACCCAACCGTTGCAGGATTTCGTCAACGAGCACGCGTGGGGCAGCGTGTGGAATCGCGAAGGCTTGCCCCTGAAGACGCGCAGCCTGATCACCCTCGCCGCCCTGACCGCGCTCAAATGCCCGCAGGAGCTCAAAGGCCATGTGCGGGGCGCACTGAATAATGGCTGCACCGTCGAAGAAATTCGCGAAGCGCTGCTGCATTGCGCGGTGTATGCCGGGGTGCCGGCGGCGATCGATGCGTTTCGTGCGGCCCAGGAAGTCATCGACAGCTACCAGAAGGAAGGTTAGATCCAGCCGCCTGCCTGCAACACAAAGATCCCGATATTCGTGGTCACCGCCGCCATCAGCGTGGTGATCACGATAATCGCCGCCGCCAGTTCATGATTGCCCTCGGCCGCCCTGGCCATCACGAAACTCGCAGCGGCCGTCGGCGCGCCGAAGTACAGAAACAGAATGCCCAGCTCCGGCCCCCGGAAGCCCAGCAACCAGGCGCCTAGCGTCGCCACCAGCGGCAAGCCGAGCATTTTTACCAGGCTGGCGCTGAGCGCCATGTTGCCACTCTTGCGCAGCGCTGCCAGCGACAAGGTGCCACCGATGCAGATCAACGCCAGCGGCAGGGTCATGTCCGCCAAATACCGGGCGCAAGACTCCAGCCAACCCGGCAGGCCGATCTTGAACATCGCAAACGGCGCGGCCGCAATCACGCTGATGATCAACGGGTTGGCCAGCACACTTTTGCAGATACTCCACGGGTCGGACTTGATCACCGGGCTATACACCGCCAGCACGATGGTCGACAGCGTGTTGTAGAACAGGATCACCAACGCCGCGAGGATAGCGCCCAGGGAAATGCCGTAGTCACCGTACATGCTGGCTGCCAGCGCCAGGCCGATGACCCCGTTATTGCCGCGAAACGCACCCTGGGTATAAATGCCCCGGTCTTCACGCGGGCAACGAACAATCGCCCAACCCCAGGCCAATGCAAAGCTGAGCAAGGTGGCAACGGCAAAGTAGATCAGCAAACCCGGCTTGAGCGCCGAATGCAGATCGGCATGCAGGATGCCCAGGAACAGCAGCGCCGGCATGGTGACGTTGAACACCAGGGACGAGGCAGTGTGGATAAAGTTGTCGTTGATCCAGTTGATGCGCTTGAGCAGCACACCAAGGAACAGCATGGCAAACACCGGCGCCGTGATGGTGAGGGTGGTGAAGAAAATAGCCAGCATGCCGGGGAGAACCTTGGTCGACGTCGTCAGGTAGCCAATGATAAGCCACCACAGGCCACCCCGTCCGGTTGTAGTGAGCGGGCTCGCCCCGCGCTGGGTGGCGCAGCCGCCCCAACGAGCCCTCCCAAGACGCTTCAGAAAGACCGAGGCGCCTGGGTTGAGGGCGAGGCACGCCCTAATACCAGCCAGTCAAGGCTTAACGCTGTCACTGTGGGAGGGGGCTTGCTCCCGATGGGCTGCGAAGCGGCCCTAATCCCAAGCGCTTCGGTCTTTCTGAAACACCGCGGCGATTGGGGCGGCTTTGCCGCCCAGCGCGGGGCAAGCCCGCTCACTACAAGGCAAGTTCAGGTGATAGGCGCAGGATTGAACAGGGTGATGTCGTTATGCAGCTTATGCCGTTCGGCCCACGTCTGCTTCTTGCCGCTGGCCACGTCCAGGTAGAAGTGAAACAACTCCCAGCCCAATTCCTCGATACTCGCGCGCCCTGTGGCAATGCGCCCGGCGTCGATATCGATGAGATCCGGCCAGCGCTGCGCCAACTCCGTGCGCGTCGACACTTTCACCACGGGCGCCATCGCCAGCCCATACGGCGTGCCACGCCCGGTGGTGAACACATGCAGGTTCATTCCCGCCGCCAGTTGCAAGGTGCCACACACAAAATCACTGGCCGGCGTGGCGCAAAAAATCAGACCCTTGCCCTTGAATCGCTCGCCGGGGCCAAGCACGCCGTTGATCGCACTGCTGCCGGATTTGACGATAGACCCCAAAGACTTCTCGACAATGTTCGACAACCCGCCCTTCTTATTGCCTGGCGTGGTATTGGCGCTGCGATCCGCCTCGCCCTTGGCCAGGTAACGGTCGTACCAGTCCATTTCCCTGACCAGCTCCCGAGCAACGTCCTCGCTCTGTGCGCGAGAAGTCAGCAGGTAGATGGCGTCTCGGACTTCAGTCACTTCGGAAAACATCACCGTCGCCCCGGCCCGCAACAGTAAGTCCGAAGCGTACCCCAGCGCCGGGTTGGCGGTGATGCCGGAAAACGCATCACTGCCCCCGCATTGCATCCCCAGGATCAGCTCAGAGGCCGGCACGGTTTCACGACGACGCTGGTCGAGCCTCTTCAATCGGGTTTCGGCCAGCGCCATGATCTGCTCGATCATTTCAGTGAAGCCGTGGCTGGCGTCCTGCAGGCGGTACAACCACGGCTCGCTCAGGTCGACGGAACTGTCGTGCTCATGCATCACTTGCCCGGCCTGCAATTTCTCGCACCCCAGGCTGATCACCAGCGCTTCGCCCCCCAGGTTGGGGTTGCGTGCCAGGTTGCGCACCGTGCGGATCGGGATATAGGCATCCGTCGCGGTGATCGCCACGCCGCAGCCGTAGCTGTGGGTGAGTGCCACCACGTCGTCAACGTGCGGATACTTGGGCAGCAATTCGTCCTTGATGCGCTTGACCGCATGATCCAGCACGCCCGTGACGCACTGCACCGTGGTGGTGATACCGAGGATATTGCGCGTCCCCACGGTACCATCGGCGTTGCGATAGCCCTCGAACGTAAAGCCCTCCAACGGCGCCTGGGTTTGCGGAACCTCAGTGGACAGCGGCAAGCTGTCCAGCGGTGGCGCGGTGGGCATGCGCAGTTGATCTTCCTGCACCCAACTGCCACGTGGAATCGGCGCCAAGGCATACCCGATGGTCTGGCCATAGCGAATGATCCGACCGCCTTCGGGAATATCTTCCAGGGTCACCTTGTGGCTCTGGGGAATAAACTCCAGCGTCACCAGGCCGTCCGGAAACTCGGTCCCGGCCGGTACCCCCTGATCGTTGACCACGATCACCACGTTGTCGCGCTCGTGCAAACGAATCGAGCGCGGCGAATCGGCATGTTCAATCAATTGCATCACACGGCCCCTCAGGAATGCGCTTCGGACAGATGGGTCAGCTCAGGCCCCTTGCTTGGAGGCTCTTTGAGTACTACGCGCTTGATCGGGCCAACGATGACCAGGTAGCTGAACACCGCCACCAGCGCGTTGGCGCCGACAAACACCAGGGCCCACTTGAACGAGCCGGTGTTGCTGATGATGTAACCGATGACGATCGGCGTGGTGATCGACGCGAGGTTACCGAAGGTATTGAACAAGCCGCCACTGAGGCCGGCGATCTGTTTCGGCGAGGTGTCGGACACCACCGCCCACCCCAGTGCGCCAACGCCCTTGCCGAAGAACGCGAGGGCCATGAAGCCGACCACCATCCATTCGATATCCACGTAGTTGCAGGCCACGATACTGCTGGAAATCAACAGCCCGCCAATGATCGGCGCCTTGCGCGCGAAGGTCAGCGAATGGCCCCTGCGCAGCAGGTAATCGGAAATCACCCCACCGAGCACGCCGCCGATAAACCCGCAGATCGCCGGCAACGACGCAATGAAGCCGGCCTTGAGGATGGTCATGCCACGGTCCTGCACCAGGTACACCGGGAACCAGGTGAGGAAGAAGTACGTGATGCCGTTTATGCAATATTGGCCCAGGTACACGCCGAGCATCATGCGATTGGTCAGTAACTGGCGGATGTAATTCCACTTCGGGCCGTCGGTTTTCTTGCCTTTGCCTTTATCCTGATCCATATCGACCATCGCACCATTGGCCGCGATGTGATTGAACTCGGCTTCGTTGATCATCGGGTGCTGGCGCGGGCTGTGGATCACTTTGAGCCAGATCAGCGAAAACAGAATGCCGATCACGCCCATCACGATAAACACGTGCTGCCAGCCGAAGGTGAAGACGATCCAGCCCATCAGCGGCGCAAACAGCACGGTGGCGAAGTACTGCGCCGAGTTGAAGATCGCCGACGCCGTACCGCGCTCCGCCGTAGGAAACCACGCTGCGACAATACGCGCATTTCCGGGAAACGACGGTGCCTCAGCCAGGCCCACCAGAAAGCGCAGCATGAACAACGCGACCACTGCGGTGGAAACCCCGAACTCACCGACATAGCCTTGCAGCACGGTGAACAAAGACCAGGTGAAGATGCTCAAGGCATAGATTTTTTTTGAGCCGAACCGGTCCAGCAACCAGCCACCGGGAATTTGCCCAGCCACGTAGGCCCAACCGAATGCGGAGAAGATGTAACCGAGGGTGACCGCGTCGATACCGAGGTCTTTTTGCAGGCTGGAGCCTGCGATGGCGATAGTGGCCCGGTCGGCATAGTTGATCGTCGTCACCAGAAACAGCATGAGCAGGATCAAATAGCGGACGTGGGTCGGCTTGGTCGCTTGCATGAAGAAGTACTCCCACTAATTATTTTTTTTGCGGGTAATCATTTCTGTGTTGAAGGTAGGAGCCGGCAGGCAACCGGCTCCTACGACGGGCGCGTCCTACGACCCGATGTAGCTGGTTTTCACCACGGTGTAGAACTCTTGTGCATAACGACCTTGCTCACGCGAACCATAGGACGAGCCCTTACGGCCACCGAACGGCACGTGGTAATCCACACCCGCGGTCGGCAGGTTGACCATGACCATCCCGGCCTGGGAGTGGCGCTTGAAGTGGTTGGCGTATTTCAGCGACGTGGTGGCAATACCGGCCGACAAACCGAATTCGGTGTCATTGGCCATCGCCAACGCCGCCTCGTAGTCCGCCACGCGGACTACGTTGGCCACCGGACCGAAGATCTCCTCACGACTGATGCGCATGGCGGCTTCGCTGTCGGCAAACAACGTCGGCGCCAGGTAGTAGCCTTCGGTGTCACAGGTCACCAGGCCGCCGCCACTGACCAGCCGAGCGCCTTCGCTTTGGCCGATGTCGATGTATTTCAGATCCTGGTCCAACTGGGCCTGGGACACGACCGGGCCAATATCGGTGCCGCTTTTCAGCGCGTGACCGACAGTGATAGAGCGCATGCGCTCGGCCATGGCCGCGACGAACCGGTCGTGGATGCCGGCCGTGACAATCAAGCGACTGGATGCGGTGCAACGCTGGCCGGTGGAGTAGAACGCACTTTGTACCGACAGCTCGACAGCCTGCTTGAGGTCGGCATCATCGAGGATGATCTGCGGGTTCTTGCCGCCCATTTCCAACTGCACTTTAGCCTGGCGCGACACACAGCTCACGGCGATCTGACGACCCACGCCCACCGAGCCGGTGAAGCTGATGCCATCGACTTTCGGGCTGTTGACCAACACATCGCCGACCACACGACCGCTGCCCATCACCAGGTTGAACACACCGGCCGGGAAACCGGCGCGAGAAATGATTTCCGCCAGGGCCCAGGCACAGCCCGGCACCAGCTCGGCGGGCTTGATCACCACGCAGTTACCGTAGGCCAGGGCCGGGGCGATTTTCCAGGCAGGGATGGCAATCGGGAAGTTCCACGGTGTGATCAAGCCGACCACACCCAGCGCTTCGCGGGTCACTTCAACGTGGACGCCTGGGCGCACCGACGGCACATAGTCGCCGGACAGACGCAGGCATTCACCGGCGAAAAACTTGAAGATATTACCTGCACGCGTCACTTCGCCAATGGCTTCGGGCAGGGTCTTGCCCTCTTCCCGGGCCAGTAGGGTGCCCAGCTCTTCACGGCGGGCGAGGATTTCGCTGCCGACTTTATCCAGCGCATCGTGACGCGTCTGGATACCGGACGTCGACCAGGCCGGGAACGCGGCGCGGGCGGCATCGATAGCGGCGTTGACCTGGGCGACGTCAGCCTTGGCGTATTCGCCGATGACATCGGACAACTCCGACGGGTTGAGATTGACGCAGTAGTCGGTACCGGCCACCCACTCGCCGTTGATGTAGTTTTCAAAACGCTTGGCTTGGGACACAAATCTTCTCCTGACGCAAAAGGCCGCTGATTGCTCAGCGGCCTTGTTGATAAGTTACTGCGGACCTTGCTGGTCGATCAGCGCCGCCAGGGCTTCGTATTCTTCCGGCAGCAAGTCGGTCAACGGGGTACGGACCGGGCCTGCGTCATAGCCGGCGATCTTGGCGCCGGCCTTGACGATGCTCACGGCATAACCCGCCTTGCGGTTACGGATGTCGAGGTAAGGCAGGAAGAAGTTGTCGATGATTTTGGCGACCGTGGCGTAATCGTCCTTGGCAATCGCGTGGTAGAAGTCCATCGCGGTTTTCGGGATGAAGTTGAACACCGCCGAGGAGTACACCGGAACGCCCAGGGCCTTGTAGGCAGCGGCGTAAACCTCTGCAGTCGGCAGGCCGCCGAGGTAGCTGAATCGGTCACCCAGACGACGGCGGATCGACACCATCAACTCGATGTCACCCAAGCCGTCCTTGTAGCCGATCAGGTTCGGGCAACGTTCGGCCAAGCGCTCCAGCAATGGCGCAGTCAGGCGGCAGACGTTGCGGTTGTAGACCACCACGCCGATCTTGACCGATTTACACACCGCCTCAACGTGGGCGGCAACCCCGTCCTGGCTGGCTTCGGTGAGGTAGTGCGGCAGCAGCAACAAGCCTTTGGCGCCGAGGCGTTCGGCTTCCTGAGCGTACTCGATCGCCTGGCGGGTCGAACCGCCCACACCGGCGAGGATTGGCACGCTGCTGGCGCAGGTATCAACAGCGGTTTTCACCACTTGGGAATATTCGCTGGCGGCCAGGGAGAAAAACTCACCGGTACCGCCGGCGGCGAACAACGCCGTCGCACCGTAGGGGGCCAGCCATTCGAGGCGCTTGATGTAGCCCGCCTGGTGGAAGTCACCCTGGGCGTTGAAATCGGTCACCGGAAAAGACAGCAGACCGTGGGAAAGGATGGACTTCAGTTCTTGTGGATTCATTATTCGAACACCCTGGGCAAAGACTTCATGTGAAAGGTATTGTTGGTTTTCGCGATGTCGTACGTCATCGTACAACTATAAATAAATTCGTCAACCGCAATTCATCAGGCTGCAGTGCGCGGGGTGTCTGGACGCGCCTTCTTGACGTAGGAAAATTTTCCTCTATCCTCAAATTAACTGTATATACATACAGTTATCAAGGAAGATTCCTACGACATAGCAAGGAGCTAACATGTCAGATCTTGAACTCGCAGCACCCGAAAAAAGCCCGCCGACATTGCGCTTCGAAGGGGGTGAACACACCGCCATCGGCGACGAAACCCTGTTGCGCTTCGTCAAAGGCGCTCCGGCAATTCCTGCCCACCAGGTCGAGTTGCACCTGCCCAACGGCCTCGCACTGACGTATGGCCAAGTGATCGCCCTGGGCGGCGACTTCTATGGCATCCCCGGTCAACCCATCAGCGATGGCGCGTCCCCTGCCGACCGTGTGCAACGCTTCACGGCAGCGTTTAACTCGCTGGCCGTGCTGCCGGCCTCGCGGGAAGAAGCCAAAAAAATTCTCGCGGTGATGCAAAAGGAGATCAACGCGGTCAACCAGGCCATCAAGGACGGCAAGCAACCCCATGAAGCCTATGACGCTCTGGGTGATACGTTGTCTGAAGAATGGAACCGGATCACCGGCGGCGGCAGTGCGGTTTCGGCGCTGATCCCGCTGGGACGCTACCTGAAACTGGCGGCGGACAATGCCGATCACTTCGGCGAATGGGCGCTTTCGGCCTATCTGGCGGGGCACACGGCGGCACTTCAACAAGCCGTCGTCGCCCATCAGACCGGTACCGACCAGGCATTGGAGCTGGCGTATGCCATGAACAGTTTCGCCGATCACTTTTTGACCGACCTGTTCTCCGCCGGCCATTTGCGCGTACCGCGCAAACAATTGGCGGCCGTGGTGACGCCGGGCGATCTGGGTTCACTGATCAGTCGTTTCATGCACGACGAAGACAGCAAATTCGGACTCAACGTACGCAATGCCATGGGCGATCAGTGGCACGCCTATGGGGACAAACGCTACTTCGATGCGATTGACGCGGCCAATCGCGTACAGGTCAAACGTGCGGTACAGGCTTCAGCGGATGAGATCTTCGACACTTTTATCAGCGGGGTCGCGCCCTCCCCGGCCAACTTCAAGGCACCGCTGTATGTGCCGGACCTGAATGCCGCGCAGAACCCGACGAATAACTTCTCGCCGCTGTTCAAGATGGAGGGAGACAAGGTGCTGCGCCGAAAGGACGTGAATGACCTGAACGACAAGCACTGGACGAATGATTGGTGGGGGTGGAGCACCTACCTGTTGCTCAAGGACTATAAGCCCAACCAGCCCGCCTGACCCTTAACCGCGCTGCGCCTGCGCCTCTTCATGGGCAAGGCGCAGCCGTTCCCGGCTGTTGGTCAGATGCAGCCGCATGGCCGCCCGCGCCGCATCCGAATCCTGCCGCGCAATCGCTTCATAGATTTCTTCGTGCTCACGACTCAAGCGGCTCATGTAGTGCTGCTGGTCATCATGGGCCAGGCGCGCCGAATTCAACCGCGTGCGCGGAATGATGCTGGTGCCCAGGTGGGTCATGATGTCGGTGAAGTAACGGTTGCCGGTAGACAGCGCAATTTCCAGGTGGAATGCAAAGTCGGACGCCACCGCATCACCGGCATGAGCCGCGCTTTCATTCAAGGCGTCGAGGGCGGCGCGCATGGCTGCCAACTGCTCATCACTGCGACGTAGCGCCGCCAGGCCGGCAGACTCCACCTCCAGGCTGATGCGCAGCTCCAGGATCGCCAGCACATCACGCAAGGTCACGACCGTGGCCGGGTCAATCCGAAAGCCGCTGGGGCTTGGCGTGTCCAATACGAAAGTGCCGATGCCGTGACGGGTTTCCACCTGCCCTGCGGCCTGCAATCGCGAGATCGCTTCGCGCACGACCGTGCGACTGACCCCGTGGGCATCCATGATCGCCGACTCGGTGGGCAATTTATCACCGCGCTTGAGCTGGCCGTCGCGGATCTGTTCGGACAACACCGTGACCAGTTCCTGGGCAAGGCTGCGGCGCTTGCGGGGAAGACGAGGGGCGGTGTGGGCGTTATCCATGATGAATCATCTTTTTCGGCGAACTTGAGCACGCATCATAGCCCATGGTGGTTGTACGATCACCGTCCTGTCGCGACTTTCATCTTTATCATCCGCGCAAAAAAATGCCCCGACCCAGGTCGAGGCATTTTCCAGGCAGACCTCAAGGGTCAACCCATTACTTCACCACTTTCAGACTCGGCCGGCCGCTGGGGCGCGGTGGCTCGGTATCCGGTGGTGGCACATCATCGCCATCTTCGCCTTCGATCGATTCGTCATCTGCGAGAGACGACTCCAGATCAAACACCATGCCTTGGCCATTTTCCCGGGCGTAAATCCCGAGGATGGCGCCAATAGGCACGTACAGCGTATGTGGCACGCCGCCGAAACGCCCTTCGAAGCTGACTGCCTCGTTGTCCATGTGCAGGTGGCGCACGGCGCTGGGTGATACGTTCAGGACGATCTGCCCGTCACTGGCAAAACCCTGCGGTACCTGAACCGCAGGAAATTCGGAATTGACCAGCATGTGCGGGGTGCAATCGTTGTCCACAATCCACTCATAGAGCGCGCGGACCAGGTAGGGTCGACTGGAGTTCATCAGCGGCTCCTTAAGCCTTAGCGCATATCGCGTTCGGCACCAGACAGACTCGCCTGGAAAGCCTCACGCGCAAACTGGCGCTCCATGTAATCAAGCAACGGCTTGGCCGGCCGCGGCAGTTCGATACCGAGAATCGGCAAGCGCCAGAGTATCGGTAATAGGCAGCAATCCACCAAGCTTTGTTCCTCACTGAGGAAAAAAGGTTTATCGGCGAACAACGGAGAAACACCGGTCAGGCTCTCGCGCAATTCCTTACGCGCCTGCACCCGAGCGGCTTCTTTGGTACGCGAATCCAGAATCAGATCCACCAACCCGCACCAGTCACGCTGGATCCGATGGATCAGCAGGCGGCTGTTGGCACGCGCCACCGGGTACACCGGCAGCAAAGGGGGATGCGGGTAACGCTCATCCAGGTATTCCATCACCACAGTCGACTCCCACAACGCCAAGTCACGATCGACCAGAGTGGGCAAGCTGCCGTAGGGGTTCACTTCGATCAGCTTCGGCGGCTGACGGCCCGCCTCCACACTGATGATCTCTGCGCTGACACCCTTCTCGGCGAGCACGATACGTACTCGGTGGGAATAGTGGTCGGCGGGGTCGGAGTAACAGGCCAACCGATTGGTCACGCCCATGGCGGTCCTCCTCGCTTGTTGAAATTATCGAAAGCTCAAAAACGAGCGCGCCCAGTGAGCATCTCCGTAACGTCCGGTTCAACCAGACTGCTACATGTTCAGAGATGCCGCTGGGCGCGCAAGATTAACAGCAATTGCTTACGGTTGGATCAATGCACATCCTTCCAGTATTCGCGCTTGAGCAGATAAGCGAATACAAAGAAGAAAGCCAGGTACAGCAATACATAGGTGCCGATACGTTGGTGCTGCAGTTTGACCGGGTTGGCCGAGTAGGCCAGGAAGGTCACCAGGTTCTTGACCTTCTCGTCGAACTGCTCTTCATTCAGCGTACCGGTCTTGGGCACAATGGTCAGTTGATCGCACGCTTCGTGGGTCAACGGCGTACCGGTCAACGGATCATATTGCTTCTTGCCGTCTTCAACGACCTGAACCTGCTTGCATCCTACCACTTGCCGGCCCTGCAGGCTTACCAGAACGTTAGGCATGCCGACGTTCGGGAACACCTTGTTGTTCACCCCCCAAGGGCGCGCCGGATCTTCGTAGAAAGATCTCAGATAGCCATACAGCCAGTCAGTCCCACGCACGCGGGCCACCAGGGTCAGATCGGGCGGTGCCGCACCGAACCAGGCCTTGGCGTCCGCCGGCTGCATCCCGATGTTCATATGGTCGCCAATCTTGGCGCCAGTGAATACCAGCTTGTCGAGCATCACTTCGTGAGGAATGCCCAGGTCGTCGGCGACGCGCTCGTACCGCTGGAACTTGGCGCTGTGGCAACCCATGCAGTAGTTGGCGAACGTGCGTGCGCCGTCTTGCATGGCAGCCTTATCGGACACGTCGATATCGACTTTTTCCAGCTCAGGACCATGTTCGGCCGCGAAGGACAGGAGCGGCAGCGCCGCAAGCATCAAAGCAACGAATAACTTTTTCATCAGCCAGTCACCCTTTCCGGAACCGGTTTGGTCTTCTCGAGCCGGGTGTAGAACGGCATCAGAATGAAGTAGGCGAAGTACAGGAAGGTGCAGATCTGCGACAGCAGCGTACGCTCGGGGGTTGGCGCCAATACGCCGAGTACGCCCAGGATCACGAACGCGATGCAGAATATCCACAGCCAGATTTTGCTCAGCCAGCCTTTGTAGCGCATGGACTTGACCGGGCTTCGGTCCAGCCAGGGCAGCACGAACAGCAGCGCGATCGAAGCCCCCATCGCCATGACACCCATCAGTTTGTCGGGGATCGCCCGCAAGATGGCGTAGAACGGCGTGAAGTACCAGACCGGGGCAATATGCTCAGGCGTCTTGAAGGCGTTGGCCTGTTCGAAGTTGGGTTTCTCCAGGAAATAACCGCCCATCTCCGGGAAAAAGAACACGATCGAGCAGAAGATAAACAGGAAGACGACCACACCGACAATATCTTTGACCGTGTAGTACGGATGGAATGGAATGCCGTCCAGCGGTACGCCATTTTCGTCTTTGTGCTTCTTGATATCTACGCCATCGGGGTTGTTGGAGCCCACTTCGTGCAGCGCCAGGATGTGCAGTACTACCAGGCCGAGAATCACGATCGGCAGGGCTACGACGTGCAGAGCAAAGAAGCGGTTCAGGGTGATGCCGGAGATCAGGTAGTCACCACGAATCCACTGGGTCAGGTCGTTACCGATCACCGGGATCGCGCCGAACAACGAGATGATCACCTGGGCTCCCCAGTACGACATCTGGCCCCAAGGCAGCAAGTAACCCATGAAGGCTTCGGCCATCAGCGCCAGATATATCAGCATGCCGAAGACCCAGACCAGTTCGCGGGGTTTCTGGTACGAACCGTAGAGCAGGCCACGGAACATGTGCAGGTAGACAACGATGAAGAACGCCGATGCGCCGGTGGAGTGCAGCAGGCGCAGGATCGAGCCGTACTCGACGTCGCGCATGATGTACTCGACGGAGGCGAACGCCTCTTCCGCCGACGGGGTGTAGCTCATCGTCAGCCAGACGCCGGTGACGATCTGGTTGACCAGCACCAGCAGCGCCAGGGAACCGAAGAAGTAGAAGAAGTTGAAGTTTTTTGGTGCGTAATATTTGCTGAGATGGTCTTCCCACATTTTAGTCGCGGGGAAGCGTGCATCCACCCAATCCATGAACTTGCTCATCAGGCTTTCTCCCCTTGGTCGACACCAATGACAATGACACTGTCAGTCTCGTAGTGATGGGGCGGAACCGGCAGGTTCAAGGGTGCGGGTTGTGCCTTGTAGACGCGACCGGCCAGGTCGTAGTGAGAGCCGTGGCAAGGGCAGAAGTAGCCACCTACCCAGTCTTTGCCAAGGTCGGCGGGAGCAACTTCAGGACGGAAAGTAGGCGAGCAGCCCAGGTGGGTGCAGATACCGATCAGCAGCAGGATTTCTGGCTTGATCGAACGGATTTCCTTATCGACGTAAGCGGGCTGGTCGGAATTCTTCGAGTCGGGGTCAGACAGTTGACCTTCGATTTTCTTCAGATTCCCCAGGATTTCCTCGGTACGACGAACGATGAATACTGGCTGACCGCGCCACTCAGCAATCATTTGCTGGCCTGGGTCGATCTTGCTGACATTCACCTTCACCGGTGCACCTGCGGCTTTCGCCTTGGCACTGGGAAACCATGACCCCACGAACGGGACCGCAGCCCCCACCGCTCCTGCAGCACCCACCACGGATGTGGCTGCTACCAAGAAGCGACGCCGGCCTGCATTCACGCCGTCATTGCTCATTCAGTCCTCTCCCATCAGCTTTTTGGCCTGTTAAATCAGGCGTCTACTAAGTGTTGAATCTTTACTTATAAAAATTTTGACGGATGGTAATGAAAAGCCCCACGTATGACAAGGGAATTGCCCGGGGCTCCCTCTCCAAGCCTTGTAGTATAGGGGGTCTACGGATGTGGCAAGTTGTCACGGTAAAATTTCTGCATAAATCGCAGGCAATAAAAAACGCCCAGCTCCGTGAGGAGACTGGGCGTTTTTGTGGAACGTAAAGCGAATTAACGCTTCGAGTACTGCGGACGCTTACGCGCTTTACGCAGACCGACTTTCTTACGTTCAACTTCACGGGCATCGCGAGTAACGAAGCCAGCTTTGCGCAGAGCGCTACGCAGGGTTTCGTCGTAGCTCATCAGAGCGCGAGTGATGCCGTGGCGGATTGCGCCAGCTTGACCACTTACACCGCCACCGATAACGGTGACGTAGATGTCGAACTTTTCAACGGTCTCGGTCAGTTCCAGCGGCTGACGAACTACCATGCGGGCAGTTTCGCGACCGAAGAAGTTGTCCAGGGAGCGGTTGTTGATCGAGATGTTACCAGTGCCCGGACGCAGGAAAACGCGTGCGGTTGCGGTTTTGCGACGGCCAGTGCCGTAATTTTGAGTCGCCGACATAATGAACTATTCCGTTAAAACTTCAGTTCTTGGGGCTGCTGAGCAGCATGAGGGTGAGCTGCGCCCGCATAGACTTTCAGCTTGCGAAACATATCGCGACCCAGTGGGCCCTTCGGCAGCATGCCTTTGACCGCGATTTCGATCGGGGCTTCAGGCTTCTTGGAGATCAGGCCTTCAAAGTTGGAAGACTTGATACCGCCTGGGAAACCGGAGTGACGGTAGTACATTTTGTCGCTTGCTTTGTTGCCGGTTACACGAACCTGCTCAGCGTTGATGATCACGATGTAGTCACCGGTATCAACGTGCGGGGTGTACTCAGGCTTGTGCTTGCCACGCAGACGGCTGGCGACTTCAGTGGCCAGACGACCCAGGGTCTGACCAGCGGCGTCGACGACAAACCAGTCGCGCTGAACTGTTTCCGGTTTTGCAGTAAAAGTTGTCATTCTTTAATAGCCTCAGGGGCCGCCTGTAAATTAGACGGCGGATCTTACTGAATAGTGCGTACTTTGACAAGGTCAAAGGCAGCCGGATACAGACGCTATCGGGGGCTCGGGTCGGCGCGTCCGTTCAACGGCAAGATTCTTCGGCAGGCGGCGCATCACTTCCACTGCAGAAAGAGGTGGGCAATTATGCAGATTGCGAAAAAAAATTCAACCTGCTTTTATGATTGTTTTCCCTGAAGGAGTACCCGATGGATTATCGACAGCTGGGCCGTACGGATCTGAACGTGAGCGCGATAGCCTTGGGCACCATGACCTGGGGCGAGCAGAACAGCGAGGCAGAGGCCTTTGCGCAGATCGAACGAGCCAAGGCCGCGGGGATCAACTTCCTCGATACGGCCGAGATGTACCCGGTGCCACCCAAGGCCGACACCTACGCCACCACCGAGCGTTACATCGGCAACTACTTCAAGAGTCGCGGCGACCGGGCTGACTGGATCCTGGCCAGCAAGATCGCCGGCCCCGGCAACACCATCGACTACATCCGCGACGGCTACCTGCGCCACAACCGCAAGCACATCGCCCTGGCGCTGGATGCCAGCCTCAAGCGCCTGCAGACCGACTGGATCGACCTCTACCAGTTGCACTGGCCGGAACGCAGCACCAATTTCTTCGGCCAACTGAGCTACAAGCACAAGGACGAAGACGACCTCACCCCCCTTGAGGAAACCCTCGAGGCACTGGATGAACAGGTGAAGGCCGGCAAGATCCGCCACATCGGCCTGTCCAACGAAACCCCGTGGGGCACCATGAAGTTCCTGGCCCTGGCCGAAGCGCGCGGCTGGAGCCGTGCGGTGTCGATCCAGAACCCCTACAACCTGCTCAACCGCAGCTTCGAAGTGGGCTTGGCCGAAGTCGCCATTCGCGAACAGTGCGGCCTGCTGGCCTACTCGCCCCTGGCCTTCGGCATGCTCAGCGGCAAGTACGAAGGCGGGGCACGCCCGGCAAAGGCACGCCTGACCGAGTACAGCCGTTTCAGCCGCTACTTCAACCCGCAGTCGGAGGCGGCATGCAGCCGTTATGTGGCGCTGGCGCGCGAGCATGGCCTGGACCCGGCGCAGATGGCGCTGGCGTTCGTGACACAGCAGCCGTTCGTGACCAGCAACATCATCGGGGCTACGTCGCTGGAGCAACTGGACAGCAACATCGCCAGCGCTGACCTGAAGCTGTCCAAAGAAGTGCTGGAAGGGATTGAGGTGATTCAGAAGGATCATCCGAATCCTGCGCCTTGATTGACCTTTAGACTGCTATCGGGAGCAAGCCCCCTCCCACATTTTGATCTGTGAATACACTCAAATGTTGGAGGGGGCTTGCTCCCGATGGGGCCCTCAACGACGCCACACCCTCAAAGCGCCCGCGCAATGATTTCCTTCATGATCTCGTTGGTCCCCGCATAGATCCGCTGCACCCGCGCATCCGCCCAGGCCCGTGCAATCGGGTATTCCCACATGAAACCGTAGCCACCATGCAACTGCACGCATTCGTCGAGCACCTTGCATTGCAGGTCGGTCGCCCAGTACTTGGCCATCGCCGCCGTAGGCACATCAAGCTTGCCCTCCAGATGCAACGCCATGCACTTGTCGACGAATACACGGCCGATCTGAATCTCGGTCGCCATCTCTGCCAGTTTGAAGCGGGTGTTCTGGAAATCCGCAATGGCCTTGCCGAAGGCTTTGCGCTCACGGGTGTATTCCAAGGTCCATTCCAACGCGGCCTCGGCGGACGCCAGGGCGCCAATCGCCACGGTCAATCGCTCCTGGGGCAGCTCCTGCATCAAGTAAGCGAACCCCATGCCCGCCTGGCCCAGCAGGTTTTCCCTGGGCACGCGCACGTCCTGGAAAAACAGCTCCGACGTATCCTGGGCCTTCATGCCCACCTTCTCCAAACGCTTGCCCTTGTCAAAGCCAGGCGTATCGGCCTCCACCAGAAACAGGCTGGTGCCCTTGGCGCCGGCCTTGGGGTCGGTCTTGGCTACGACGATCACCAGCTCGGCCAGGAAGCCGTTGGTGATGAAGGTCTTGGAGCCATTGATCACGTACTCATCGCCGTCCAGAACCGCTGTGGTCTTGACCCCCTGCAGGTCGGAACCGGCACCCGGTTCGGTCATCGCAATGGCCGTGACCATCTCGCCCGAGATCAATTGGGGCAGGTATTTGTGCTTCAGCACCTCGCTGCCGTAATGCAGGATGTAGGGCGCGACGATGTCCGAATGCAGAGAGAAACCGATGCCGGTCAACCCCAGGCGACTGATCTCCTCGATCACCACCGCACTGTAGAGAAAGTCCGCGCCCAGCCCGCCATAGGTCTCCGGCAGATGGGAACACAGCATCCCTGCCTCCCCTGCCTTGCGCCACAAGCTGCGGTCGATATAGCCCTGCTTCTCCCATTGACTGTGGAATGGCGCCGCCTCTTTTTCGAGGAAGGTGCGCACGCTCTCGCGAAAGAGTTCGTGCTCGGGACTGAACAAGGTTCCGGGAATCATGGGTCACCTGCAAGAATTGTCGGACAAGGACGAGACCCCAGAGACTATGCCCCGATGGCGTCACGGGACACTGGACACATGCGACAAAAAATAAGACGATCCAGCCGTCTGGTGACCACTTTCCCCTATAAGAATAAATGAAATTATGTCTAACCAAATCTCCACGCCCTTGCGGCGCGTCAGCATTTTGGCCATTGATCGGGTATTCGCTTCTACCCTCATGCAAGCCAAGGATTTCTTCCACCTCGCCAGCCTGCGCTATGGCAAACAGCAGGGCCTGGGCCTGACCCCAGCGTTCGAAACGCGCCTGGTCAGCCCCGACGGGCAACCGGTGCGCAGCTTCAGCGACGTGATCATGCCGGTGGATGGCGGCCTGGAAAACGCCGACATCATTGTGCTGCCGGCTTTCTGGGATGATTTCGACGCCCTGTGCACCCGCTATCCGCAAGTGCTGCCCTGGCTACGCGAGCAACATGCCCGCGGCGCCGTGCTCTGCGGCGAAGCCACCGGGGTGTTCTGGCTCGCTGAGGCCGGCCTGCTCGATGGCAAGGAGGCGACCACCTACTGGCGTTTCTTCAACGCTTTCAGCGAGCGCTTCCCCAAGGTCCAACTCAACCAGGACAAACACCTCACCGACGCCGACAACCTCTATTGCGCCGGCGGCACCACCTCGGCGTGCGACCTCTACATCTACCTGATCGAACGCTTCTGCGGCGCCAACATCGCCCAAGCCGTGGCCCGCGATATCCTCTACGAAGTGCAGCGCAGCTACGCGCCGGGGCGCATCGGTTTTGGTGGGCAGAAGCTGCATCAGGACGTGATCATCCTGCAGATCCAGCATTGGCTCGAAGAACACTTCGCCGACAAGTTCCGCTTTGAAGATGTCGCAAGGGAGCACGGCATGAGCATCCGCAACTTCATGCGCCGCTTCCAGACCGCCACCGGTGACAAGCCGCTGCATTACCTGCAACGCCTGCGAATCGAGACGGCCAAAGGCCTACTCTCGGGCAGCCGCAAGAGCATCAAGACCATCAGTTACGAGGTGGGTTACGACGATGCGAGTTTCTTTGCGCGGTTGTTCAGGCAGCACACGGAGCTGTCGCCGAACCAATATCGCCAGCAGTTCCAGCAAGCGGCCTGAATCAAGGATACGCACAAGGCAAATGTGGGAGGGGGCTTGCTCCCGATAGCTGGGTGCCAGTCACTGTATAGATTGACTGATACACCGCTATCGGGAGCAAGCCCCCTCCCACAGTTTGTGTGTGTGTATAGCGTTCTTAAGGTTTGTGTCCGCGCGACAGGAATTCGTGGGACTGCATTTCCAGCAGGCGGCTCAAGGTACGCTGGAATTCGAAGTTCAAGCGGCCACCGGTATACAGGTCCTTGAGCTCGACCTCAGCCGAAATGATCAGCTTGACGTTACGGTCGTAGAACTCGTCGACCATGTTGATAAAGCGCCGCGCGATGTCGTCGGTGGTGACGCTCATCTGCTCCACGCCACTCAAGATCACCGCATGGAAAATCTTGCCCAGCTCGATGTAGTCGTTCTGGCTGCGCGGGCCATCGCAGAGTGCGCGGAAGTCGAACCAGGCCACGTCATCGCACGTGCGCAGCGCGATGATTTCGCGGTTCTCGATCATCAGCTTGTCGTTTTCCACCGCCTGGGTGCATTCCGGCGTCAGCGCACGGAAGCTCTTTTTCAGGCTCTCGTGGGCCGCTTCGTTCAGCGGGAAGTGGTACAGCTCAGCTTGCTCAAGGTGACGCAGGCGGTAGTCGACGCCACTGTCAACGTTGACGATCTCGGTGTTCTGCTTGATCAGCGCGATGGCCGGCAGGAAGCGCGCACGTTGCAGGCCGTCCTTGTACAGGCCGTCGGGCACGATGTTCGAAGTGGCGACCAGGGTCACGCCGTTCTTGAACAACTCTTCCATCAGGGTGCCGAGGATCATGGCGTCGGTGATGTCGGAGACGAAGAACTCATCGAAACAGATCACCCGCGCTTCTTCGGAGAAGCGCTTGGCGATGATGGTCAGCGGGTTCTTCTCGCCCGGCAGGGTCTTCATCTCTTCGTGCACGCGCTTCATGAAGCGGTGGAAGTGGGTACGGACCTTTTCCTTGAACGGTAGCGCTTCGAAGAAGGTGTCGACCAGGTAGGTCTTGCCCCGGCCGACGCCGCCCCAGAAGTACAGGCCCTTGACCGGCGTGCGGTCTTTTTTGCCAAACAGCTTGCTGAGCATCCCTGGCTTGCTTTGCGAGGCCGCGAGCAGGTCGTCGTACAGGCGCTGCAAATGACGCACCGCGGTTTCCTGGGCTGCGTCATGGAAGAATTCAGGGCGCTTCAGATCAGCTTGATATCGTTCTAGGGGCGTCATAATTTCGTTAGCAAGGCAACAAAAACGGGCCGTCACTGTAGCGACGGCCCCGGATAATGGCAATCAACCCTTGGTCGGGTTAATCCTCGAGGGGGGTCAGCGCGACGCGCAAGGCCGCGATGGCCGCATCGCGCGACTGTTCGTCGGCGAACTCGGCGCTGTCGGCCACGGCCACGCCGTCCAGCCAGACGCTGAAACCCAGGGCTTCGGTGCGCACGTCCAGGGCGTCGCCACTTTGCAGTTGCTTGGTCACCGCGCCAGCGGCTTTACCGTCGGCAAAGTTGCGCGACAGCAGCAGTTGCTCGCCATCGGCGGCCAGCAGGCGGAAGCGGAAGCTACCATCATCTTCACGGAAGCTCACGAAGCGCGCGGCTTTAGCAGCTTTCTTCTTGGCCGCCACCGGCGCTGCCGCTTGATTGACGAACGAACGCAGGCCCACCGCTTCACGCAACTCAGCCAGGAATGGCGCCGCCACGGCACGGGCTTTCTTGGCGCCGATCAGCAGCAGGTCTTCCATGTCGGACGGGCGCGACATCAATTGATGGTAACGCTCACGGGCTTCGTCCAGCTGGCCATCCAGCAGTTGGAACAGACGGTTCTTCGCCTCGCCCCAGCCCAGCCCTTGCAGCAATTCAGCGCGGAACTCTTCTTCCTGCGCCTTGCTGGCGAACGCCTGGTACAGGGTGAACAGGTGCGAGTTGTCCGGGTCTTTGGCTTCGCCGGGGGCACGGGAATCGGTGACGATGCGCGAGATCGCATCCTTCATGTCCTTGGCGCTGGTGAACAACGGGATGGTGTTGTCGTAGCTCTTGGACATCTTGCGGCCATCCAGGCCCGGCAAGGTGGCGACGCTCTCTTCGATCAGCGCCTCGGGCATGGTGAAGAACTCTTTGCCGTTGCCGAACAGGTGGTTGAAGCGCTGGCCGATATCGCGGGCCATTTCCACGTGCTGGATCTGGTCGCGGCCGACCGGCACCTTGTGCGCGTTGAACATCAGGATGTCCGCCGCCATCAGTACCGGGTAGCTATACAGGCCCATGCTGATGCCCGCATCCGGGTCTTCGCCGGCTTCCACGTTCTTGTCCACCGAGGCCTTGTAGGCGTGGGCACGGTTGAGCAGGCCCTTGGCGGCGACGCAGGTGAGCAGCCAGGTCAGTTCGGGGATTTCAGGGATATCGGACTGGCGGTAGAACGTTACCCGGTTCACATCCAGGCCGCCGGCCAGCCAGGTCGCGGCGATTTCCATACGCGAGCGCTGGATGCGTTGCGGGTCATCGCATTTGATCAGGGCGTGGTAGTCGGCCAGGAAGTAGAAGGAATCGGCATTGGCGTCCTGGCTGGCGAGGATCGCCGGACGGATCGCGCCGGCGTAGTTGCCCAGGTGCGGCGTGCCGGTGGTGGTGATGCCGGTGAGGATACGGGTACGAGTCGTCATGGGTAATCGCTTATCAGACTGCTATCAATTCGAGAGGCGCGGCAGCACCAGATCCTTGAGATCGGTCAGCTTGCCATGAAAAAAGTGTCCGCATTCTGCCACTTTCAGCAGCTCATGGGGGCGTTTGAGGGCAGCGGACCAGTCATAGACGACCTGCGGGTCGACCACTTCGTCGGTTTCCGGCTGGATCAGGGTCAGCGGACAGCCCAGCGGCAGCAGGTCGGTATCGCGCAGGCGCATCACCGCAGCCGCCACCATGAACAAGTGCGCCAGCTTTTCGCCCTTGGCTTCCAGGCGCCCACCGAGGCTGGCGGCCACATAGCCGCCGAAGGAAAAACCGAGCAGCGTGATCGGCAAGTCCGGGTGCTTTTCCCGCAGCCAGGCAGCGGCCGCTTCGGCATCATCCACTTCACCGGTGCTCATGTCGTGGGTGCCCGCACTGGCACCGACACCCCGGTAATTGAAACGCAAAGTAATCAAACCGGCATCGCGGGCTGTGCGTTGCAGGGTCGACACGACTTTATTGAGCATGGTCCCACCCTGCACCGGGTTGGGGTGGCAGATCAGCGCCAGGCCACGTGGCTCGGGGTGATCCAGGTACAAGGCTTCCAATTGACCCGCCGGGCCATCGATCAAAACGGGGGTTTCACGCATGAGCAAGGATGAACTCCGTGACCTCTCAAAGGGTCGACTCGTCTAGCTAAAAGTCTGTGCATGGCATCATTGCGAGCTTAATCGCGGTATACAGCGCAGGTCCGAGCCGTTAACGTAAAGCAAAGCCGTTTATAGAGGAAGGACTCGTGGAACACTCGCTCTTAGTTTGGTTGTTGCCGACTCTCGCCCTGGTTGCCGGTGTCGCCATTGGATTCCTGGTTGCTCGCCTGCTGCCGAATGCCGCGCCTAACCGCACGCAGCGTCAGTTGGATGACATTCAGGAACGTTTTGACAGTTATCAGAACGAGGTTGTTACCCACTTCAACAGCACCGCGACCCTGGTCAAGAAGCTCACCCAGAGCTACCAGGAAGTACAGGATCACCTCGCCGATGGCGCCAACCGCCTGGCCCTCGACGACATCACCCGTCAGCGTCTGCTGGCCGCGCTGCATTCCGATGCGCCGCAAGCCCCACGCGAGCGCCTGACCCCGCCACGGGAAAACCAGGAGCCGCCACGGGACTACGCGCCAAAATCGCCGAACGCTCCCGGCATGCTGGATGAGCATTACGGCTTGAAGAAATAAGTCATTTTTCAAGCACACAAAAAGCCCGGCTGATCGCTGATCAGCCGGGCTTTTTGTTGGGTGCTCACTCTCAAGCACACCAGAGATCCACTGTGGGAGGGGGCTTGCCCCCGATAGAGATCTATCAGTTACAGATGCTGTGACTGACCCACAGCCATCGGGGGCAAGCCCCCTCCCACACTGACCGAGTACGACCTTAAGCCGGTTGTTGTTCCCGCAGTTGCCCACCCTCGATCCGCACATGCCGCCCATGGAATCGCTTGAGGCTGCTGCGGTGGCCGACGCTGACGATGCTCAGGCCCGGCAGTTCATCGATCAGCGCTTGATAAAGTGTCGCTTCATCCTCTTCATCCATGGCCGAGGTCGCCTCGTCCATGTACAGCCATTGCGGTGCGAACAACAAGGCGCGGGCAAAGGCCAGGCGTTGCTGCTCACCGGGTGAAAGCATGCGCTGCCAGTGGTTGGCTTCATCAAGGCGGTCGACCAGATGCGGCAAGCGGCAGGTTTGCAGCACCTGTGCATAACGTTCTGGTGGGTAGACGCTGTCGTCCTGTGGGTAACTCAGTACGGCCTTGAGCGTGCCAATCGGCAGATAAGGCTTTTGCGGCAAGAACAAGTAACGCGCGGCCGGCAGGAGAATGCTGCCGTGGCCCGCCGGCCACAGGTGGCCCATGGCCCGCAACAGCGTACTTTTGCCGCTGCCGGAACGCCCGCTGAGCATGACGCGCTGGCCGGGCTCCACGGTCATATCCGCATCAGTGAGCAGGTGACGGCCATCGGCCAGGTCCATGCCCAGGTTCTTCACCACCAAGCGTTCGCCTTCGGGGCGTACATCGATGGCGGGCGTACGTTGCTCGTTATCACTCATCGCCTGGTGGAAGCTCAGCAGACGGTCGCTGGTGGCGCGCCACGACGCCAGTTCCGAATACGCGCTGATAAACCAACTGAAGTTCTCTTGCACATTGCCGAACGCCGAGTTGATTTGCATCAGCTCGCCCAGCTCGATCTTGCCGGCGAAGTAGCGCGGTGCAGCGACAATAAACGGGAAGATGATTGCGATCTGGCTGTAACCGGCGGTGAAGAAGGTCAGGCGCTTGGACACTTTCATGATGTCCCAGAAGTTATGCCAGACTTTGCCGAAGCGCGCGCTCAAGCGTTGGTTTTCATTCGGCTCGCCGTTGTACAAAGCGATGCTCTCGGCATTCTCGCGCACGCGCACCATGGAGAAACGCAGGTCCGCTTCGAAGCGTTGTTGTTGGTTGCTCAAGCCGATCAGGCGACGGCCGATCAGATGCGTCAACCAGCTGCCGACGGCGGCGTACAGCAGCGCACACCAGAACATGTAGCCGGGGATGGTGACGCCGAACACTTCGATACTACCCGACACGCCCCACAGGATGATCGAGAACGACACCAGGCTGACCACGTTGCGCAGCAGGCCCAGGCCCAGGCTCAAGGTGCTGGAGGTGAAATTGTTGAGGTCTTCGGAAATCCGCTGGTCCGGGTTATCGGTGTAACCGCCCTGCTCCAGTTGGTAGTAGTTCTTGTCGGCGAGCCAACGTGCGAAGTGTTTTTCGGTCAGCCAGGCACGCCAGCGGATCGTCAGCATCTGAGTCAGGTACAGCCGATACACCGCGCCAAGAATCGCCACGGCGGCGATGCCGCCGAAATAGCCGATCAATTGCCAGAAGGCTGCCGTGTCCTTCTTCTCCAGAGCGTTATAGAAATCCTTGTACCAGTGGTTGATCCACACGGAGATGGCCACGCTGAACAGCGACAGGCCGATAACTGCAGCCAGCAACAGCCAGGCCTTGCCCTTCTCTTCACTGCGCCAATAGGGCGTGATCATCGCCCAGGTTCGGCGAAAAAAATGCCCACGCACCGCGTCGTTGACCGCGCAATACTCAGCGTTCTGGTTCATTGTTCAGGCTCGGTAGGAAAAAATGACAGGCGTTTGAACCGATCTTAGACGATCGGTTCAGGGCTCCGTGCAGCCTGAAGAAGATTGTTCAGACTTTGTTCAGCGCCGTACCGGGCGTTTCTGCAATTTGCGCTGCAGGGTCCGGCGATGCATGCCCAGGGCGCGGGCAGTGGCGGAAATATTGCCTTCGTGCTCAGTCAGCACACGTTGGATGTGCTCCCACTGCAAACGGTCCACCGACATCGGGTTTTCCGGCACCAGGGTGTCGAGGTCGGCGTGCTCGGAGAGCAAGGCCGCCAGCACGTCGTCGGCGTCCGCCGGTTTGCACAGGTAGTTGCAGGCGCCGCGCTTGATCGCCTCGACGGCGGTGGCGATGCTGGAATAACCGGTGAGGATCACCACGCGCATTTCCGGGTCGAGTTCCAACAGCTTGGGCAGCAGCACCAGGCCGGAATCGCCGTCCATTTTCAGGTCGAGCGCGGCGTAGTCCGGCAGGTCGGCCTGGGCAATGGTCAGGCCCTCCTCGGCGGAACCGGCGGTGCTCACGCGAAAACCGCGACGGCTCATGGCCCGCGCCATGACGCGGGTAAAGGTAGCGTCGTCATCTACCAGCAACAGGTGTGGCAGTTCTTCGCCTTCGACTTGGATCTCGTCACTCATCGATATCTCCTCGTGCGACACGCGGCAGGCGCAGCTCGGTAAGCGTGCCACCTTCCTCATGACTATAGAGCTTCACTGAGCCGCCCGCGCGGGTCACGCTGGCCTTGCTCAAAAACAGGCCCAGGCCGAAACCTTTGCCCTTGGTGGTAAAGAAGGGTTTGCCGATCTGCTCGGCAATGGCCAGCGGCACGCCCGCACCGTGGTCACGAATGCTGATGGTCACGTTTTCCGCATCCCAATCCAACTGCACGCCCAAGCCCTCGGGGCAGGCGTCGGCCGCATTGTTCAACAGATTGAGCAGCGCCTGGGTCAGGTCCGGCGGTGGCGCCAGGCGCGGTACGCTGCCCTGCCCCAGCAGATGAAAACGGTAACTGGCTTCGGGGCGCATCAAGTGCCAGCGGTTCAGAGCCTCGTCGAGCCACTGGGTCACCTCCTGCATTTGCACCGCCATGCGACGATTGGCTTCGGCAGCGCGCACCAGTTGTTGCAAGGTCAGCTTGCACTGTTTGACCTGTTCGCGCAGCACACCGAGATCTTCTTGCAGTGCGGGGTCGTGGTGATCCTGGGTCATCTCGTTGAGCAGCACGCTCATCGTCGCCAGCGGCGTGCCCAGCTCATGAGCCGCACCGGCCGCCTGAGTGGCGACCGCCAGCAATTGCTGGTCACGCAGCCCCTCTTCACGACGAATGGCGCGCAGTTCTTCCTGGCGGCGCAGCTCCTCGGCCATGCGTGCCGCAAAGAAGGTGATGACCGCGGCGGACAATGCAAAGCTCAGCCACATGCCGTAGATCTGCAGGTTTTCCCGGGCGATGGGGAAGGTTTGCAACGGATAGAACTGTGCCAGCAACAAGGTGTAGAGCGTCAGCGCAATGCCCGACAGCACCACCGAGTAACGCCACGGCAACGTCACGGCGGCAATGGTCAGCGGCACCAGGTAATACGACACGAACGGGTTGGTGGACCCGCCGGAGAAATACAGCAACACACTGTGGATAAACAGGTCACAGGCCAGTTGCAGGGCGTATTCAAGCTCAGTCACAGGCCACGTGGTGCGCAACCGGATCGCGGTGAACGCACACAGCACCGTGGAGAAGCCGAGGGTCACGGCCAATTGCAGCCACGGCAACGGCAGCAGGTCGAACCAGTAGGCAAGCCCGACCGAGCCGGCCTGGGCGGCCAGCACCAAGGTACGAATGAACGTCAGGCGCCAGAGGTTCTGGCGGGTGGCGGAAGTCAGTTTTACGGCGGCGAGCATGAGCTCTCCCGATGAGCGCAGCAGGCGGATCGGCAGGAGTATAAACGAAGCGGACCGCCCGGCACGGCATCTGTGGCTCTTTGACGCAGGCCGGGCAAATGACCGTTCGTCGCCATTCCCCAACTTGTAGCGAATGTGTAAACCCGAAGAACCCGACGCCGCCGTCTACAGTCATACCGAACACGAGTATCCCAACACGACTCTCTCAAGGAATTTACATGTCACGTTTGACTCGCAGTGCAGCTGTTATCACCCTCGGTGTCGCCACCCTGGCCAGCCTTCCCGCCGTGGCCGCCGAAGGGCTGAACTACAACCAGATTTCCCTGCGCGCCGAGGCCAGCCAGGAGGTTGCCCGCGACAAGATGATCGTCACCCTCTACACCGAATCGCAAAACAGCGACCCCGCCAAACTCGCTGCCGAAATCACCACGACCCTGAACACCGCCCTGGGCCAGGCCCGCGAAGTCAAGGGTGTGACCCTGCGCCAGGGCAGCCGCAACAGCTACCCGATCTACGACAGCAAGAACCAGAAGATCACCGGCTGGCGTGAGCGCGCCGAACTGCGCCTGGAAAGCGCGGACTTCCCGGCATTGTCCAAACTCACCGGCGAACTGCTCAACACATTGAAAATGGAAAACATGGACTTCGCCATCGCCGATGCCACGCGCAAGGCCAGCGAAGACGCCCTGCTCAAAGACGCCGTGGCAGCCTTCAAGGCCCGTGCGCAACTGGCCACCGATGCCCTGGGTGGCAAGGGCTACAAGATCGTCAACCTGAACTTCAATACCAACGGTTACCCGCAACCGTACGCCCGCAATGGCGGGATGATGATGAAAGCGGCGATGATGGATTCGGCACCGACACCGGAAGTCGAAGCCGGCACCAGCCAGGTCACCATGAGCGCGGACGGGGTCATCGAAGTGCTTCAATAACCAACGTTTTCCGACAGCAAGAACGGCGCGGCCTCAGGCTCGCGCCGTTTTTTTGGGCAAGGGGATACACCCGTTTCGTCATATCCAGCTGTACACCCGATGGAATCAAACCATCGGTTCTCGCGACACAGATACCGCCAAGGCTCGCAGGGAGCGCATTGCCGGCTTGTATTTCACTGACGAGAATCGAACCCCATGCAAGTCTCCCTGAACACGCCCCACCTTGCTCTTATCCCCCCAATTTCCAGGCCACCCACTGCGCAGGCCTCGGCTCAGCCTGCAGTAGCGCAAGCCCCAGCGTCGGTGCACCCCGATGAAACAGCACTACTTGCTGCCTATCTCGCCGCCGTTCAACGCAAGGTCCTCCAGCAAAAAGTCGGATTGGTCACCGTTTCACCTCAGACCACCCTGGGGCAATGGCTGCAAGACTATCGCAATCAATTGGAACACCCTGTCGTAAGCGGCTGGATGCGCGATCAAAACATCGACATCGCGAGCGTGTCGATCAACCCCGCAACCGGAGCCCTGTCCGCCGAAGTCGAGGGCGTCAGGAAAACCTTTCTGCCCCGCGATAATAGTGGCTGGGGCCAGGTTTCAGGCCCGCTGCTGGCCGCTGCGAAGGTTATATGCCCCGTCCCTGGCAGCAGCCTGCAGTTGACCGTTGACGGTGAAACCCTAAAAGTGAAAGTCAAGCTGATCGCCGAGTTCTACGGCAAATACCTGCCTAAAAACGGCACCGAAGCCAGGGCACAGATCAGGCGACTCGAGCACAACAAAGCCTTCGACCCGATCGCCCCCAACGACCCGCTGCGCCCGGCTGCCAGCCGCTCGGCACAGGCCCTGGGCGTGCATAAACAGCATGCCGCGCAGTACTACGCGAGCGCTCCCCAGGCTTTGGCTTTCAAGCGTTTGGCCGTTGATGTCGCCAATAACCTGCCCAATACACGGGCGCAAGCCAAGCTGTGGGCCGAAACGTTGATCTTCCAATTGACGGGCAAACAGGTGGATGCCGATACGATCTACCTGAACCGCTTCAAGACAGCGAACACCCCATTGAGCGCCGAGACAGCCACCGCCACAGGCTGGGAGCACCCAGGCGAAGAACCTTACTCATCGTTGCGCCTGCCGGATGCGCTGCTTGAAAACTTCTCCGAACACGACGGCGTGCCAGGCAGCCTGGATCAGGAGGCCGGTTTGTACCTGGCGGGCCCGGGGCAAAGTGCGAAGGGTGGATATGGCGCGCACAACCAATTTCCCCTGGCTCCCTCCGCACTCATGCACGCCAGTTGGAAGACCGACTTCCAGGCAGGGATGACGCAAAAGATCGACAACTTCTGGAGCGCCCACACCGGGGACTACGAGACGGCAATCAGAGGCGAGTTCGCCTACCAGGCCCGCAAACAGTTGAAGGCTGCGCAAACCTGGCCACCGGCTGAACGCACGCTGCAGGCGCCCGAACACCGTTTCACCCGGGAGGATTACCGCCTGGTAATGGGGGCCGTACCCAACCTGCCGAGTGATGAAAACGCACCGCTCAGCGTTGAACAGCTCAAGACGAAGGCTACCGCCAACGGCCGCGTTCAGGCACATGCGCTGAACATTCACGGGTTCATGTCCAGCGATATCCTGCGCTTCAGCGCCGACGGCGGTCGACAAGTCCTCTACATACCAGGGGCGCAGCCCGCCTTCCTCAGATTCGACTCTCTGGAAAAGCTGAACCAATGGGTGACCGAGCAAACCAGGGATCCCAAAAAACGCGAGGCCTTGGTCGCTCACTTTCCGCTGATCTATCGCCAGGACCATGCGGCAGGTTTCGCCGAGAAGGCGGCGACAACGCTGATGCCCATACTCTGGTTCTCCCATGTGGGCGACAAGAAAGAAGGCCTGGACACAATCTTCGAGAAAATGGCGACCGGCACGTTGAAGGGCCCGGCCATCAACAATGGCCATTCACCGATTGAAGGGGATGTGTTTTCCACACTCGCCACCGCCGCTAAAGAACGCATGACGGGCGACGCTGATGTGATGATCAAATCCAACAGTGAGGTCAATCGCGATACCTGGCTCAACGACATTACGGTGGCTGCCAGCTTACTGGCCAAGCTCGCCCCCATCGCCGCACCGGTGGCCGCCCTTGCCGCCGTCACAGGCCTGGCCGAAGGCGTGCTGGGAACGGAAAAAGCCCTCTCCGGCGACACTGAAGCCGAGCGTAACGACGGCGCGTCCAAAGCCTTCGATGGCTTGCTGAATGTGTTGTTTTCGGTCGGGGCCAGCGGTTCTGTGGAGGACCCGTTCCTGCCGCCGGAAGATCAACCGATCGCTCCCGCCCCGGGCGAAGCCCCTGTGGTTGAAAGCCTGCAACCGCGAGTTCCGGTCAACCGTCTGCAACCCAGCCAAGCCGGTAACATCAGCGAACACGCGGTCGCGAACGGTGAGCAGCTCATCGAAAACGCCACGCGCAATGCCAAGGGTATCTACCAGGTAAAAGATCAGGTTTCAGGCTTGGACCACTGGTTTATCCGGTATACCGACACAACGGGCGTCGGCCGGGTGTATGAGGTCAGAGGCGACTTCAAGCTGAGTCATGATTATGTGCAGATCATCAACCGCGAGACAGGCAAGCCGGTAATGACCGTGCATGCCACGGCGGACGGCGAATGGGCTCGTGGTCTTGGCCCAGGCGGCAAGTGGCCGTGGAACAAACCCTCTGCACCACCGGGAAAAGAGGCCAAGCCCCTGTCGAAAGTCTCTGACGCGTTTGTTGATCTGGAAGGCCGAAAGCTTGAAGGCGCCGAGCAGATCGATGAATACCTGAAAATGGACGACAACATGGCTTACGAATACTCCATTCGTAACGTTGAGGAAAATGGCGTCATAAAATCCAAGATCGGTATTTCCTGGGACTTGGCTGAGGACGACTTTCAAATCTATGCGAGCGAGGCTGCCGGCCCGTCGGATTTCAGTTCAAGCGAGTATTCAGAACAGTTCACCAAAGACCTTGCGCGGTTCAATTACTCCGTGGTGGTCAAGAACGGCCTGACTGATACCCGCACGGTGCTTACGAGCACAGCGCAGGACGGCCTGGAAAATACCGCGGAAAAACTTCGCCAATTTGAAGCGCTGATTCCCAACCCGAAGTTGCGGGCGCGCATTTCCGAAGTGGCTCACCAAGGCTCACTGGCGCCGTCTACAAAGTACTTGAACGACGAGGCCACCGGTCTGTACAGCGGCTTTTACCTGGGTGGGAAAGACACCGAGATCATCATCGAATATGACGCCGTGACCCGCCAAGCCAAGGTCAATTTCGTGGGAAAGAGCACTATCAGCCAACCGGAAACTGAACGCTATAAAATTCCGGAGGTTGAAATCATCACCAAACGTACCCTCACGATCAGCGAAAGCAATGAGACCCAAGATGCCGCCAACGTCTACGTTATCGACAAAAAAGCGCCATCCAACATTGAGTTCACGCTTGTACTGAAGTGATCACCTAAACAGCCCCTATCTGACAAACGTCAACGGCGGTAACCTCGGTTGCGCCGTTTTCGTTTGGGCAGCTTATATATGCCTGCCATTTCAGGGGTCTTTATGCAAAGAATCGCCTTCAAACCGCTCCTCCTCGCCGCAGGCCTGCTGGCCTTTATGCCCATCGCCCAGGCGGCGAGCACCCTGGTTTACTGCTCCGAAGCCAGCCCCGCCGGTTTCGACCCCAGCCAATACACCAGCGGTACCGATTTCGATGCCTCTGCCGAAACCGTGTTCAACCGCCTCACGCAATTCAAGCGCGGCGGCACCGAAGTGGAACCCGGCCTGGCGACGAGTTGGGAGGTGTCCAAGGATGGCCTGACATATACCTTCCACCTGCGCGAGGGCGTCAAGTTCCACACCACCGATTTCTTCACGCCCACCCGCGACTTCAATGCGGACGATGTGTTGTTCACCTTCAATCGCCTGCTGGATGCCGAAAGCCCATTTCGCAAGGCGTATCCGTCAGAATCGCCCTACTTCACCGATATGGGCTTGAACACCACGATCAAGAGCGTCGAAAAACTCGACGAACACACCGTGCGTTTCAACCTGAACAACGTCGATGCAGCGCTCGTGCAGAACCTGGCCATGAGTTTCGCCTCGGTGCAATCGGCCGAGTACGCCGCCCAGCTATTAAAGGAAGGCACCGCCTCCGACATCAACCAGAAGCCGGTGGGCACTGGCCCGTTTGTATTCAAGCGCTATCAGAAAGACTCGCAGATCCGCTACGCGGCCAATAAGCAGTATTGGAAGCCCGAGGATGTGAAGCTCGACAACCTGATATTTGCCATCACCCCGGACGCCGCCGCACGCCTGCAGAAACTCAAGGCCGGCGAATGCCAAGTCAGCGGTTACCCGCGCCCCTCCGATATCGAAGTCATGAAGCAGGACCCCAACCTGCGCGTGCTGCAACAAGCCGGTTTCAACCTGGGGTTTCTCGCTTATAACGTGACCCACCCGCCATTGGACCAACTCAAAGTGCGTCAGGCCCTGGATATGGCTATCGACAAGCCAGCCATCATCAAGGCGGTGTACCAGAGCGCCGGACAATTGGCGCAGAACGCCTTGCCTCCAGCGCAGTGGTCTTATGACCCGACCATCAAGGACGCCCCCTACGATCCGACCAAGGCTCGGGCGCTACTAAAAGAAGCAGGGGTTGCACCGGGTACCACCATCAATCTGTGGGCAATGACCGTCCAGCGCGCCTCCAACCCGAACGCGCGGATGTCCGCCCAGATGATCCAGCAGGATTGGGAAAAAATCGGCATCAAAGCCAATATCGTCAGCTATGAGTGGGGCGAATACATCAAGCGCGCCAAAAACGGCGAACACGACGCGATGATTTATGGCTGGACCGGCGACAACGGCGACCCGGATAACTGGCTTGGAGTGCTCTACAGTTGTGCCGCCGTCAAGGGCAGTAACTACGCCAAATGGTGTAACCCTGCCTACGACAAACTCGTGCAGCAGGCCAAGGTCAGCAACGACCGTGAGCAGCGTATAAAGTGGTATCAACAGGCTCAAAAAATTCTTAAGGAACAAGTACCTATAACGCCTATTGCAAACTCGACGGTTTTCCAACCGCTGCGCAAGGAGGTGCGGGACTTCAAGATCAGCCCCTTTGGCCTCACGCCTTTCTATGGTGTCAGCCTGGACAAGTAACAGCTGCGCCCCAACCAAGTGCGCCAGACGCCTTGGTTGGGCATTTTTGGTGCGCACCCTGCACCGAAAAAACCCTCTGAATGTACGCAATTATGTAGAAACTTTCAGATTTGCGACATTCCTGTACGTTCGTACCACACTTTCAGTCTCGCAACGGTTCTGCATCTTGCATTGGGTATGGCCCCTGCATAAGTATCCGCAGGCCGACTCACGAGGTCGCCCTCACCACCAAAAATGACAACAAATCATGAGGCCAACATGCTTAAACACGCAGTCATTCCGTTAATTGTGAGCGCTGGCCTTATGGCCGCAGCCCCTTTCGCCCAAGCGGCGACTAACCTGGTGTTCTGCTCCGAAGGCAGCCCCGCAGGTTTTGACCCGGGCCAGTACACCACCGGAACAGACTTCGATGCCTCGGCCGAAACCATGTTCAACCGTCTGTCCCAGTTCGAACGCGGCGGCACCGCTGTGATTCCTGGGTTGGCCACCAGCTGGGACGTGTCCCCGGATGGCCTGACGTACACCTTCCACCTGCGCGACGGCGTGAAGTTCCATACCACTTCGTACTTCAAACCTACTCGTACCTTCAATGCCGATGACGTGCTCTTCACGTTCAACCGCATGATCAACAAGGACGATCCGTTCCGCAAAGCCTACCCCACCGAGTTCCCGTACTTCACGGACATGGGGATGGACACCAACATCAAGAACATCGAGAAAGTCGATGACCACACCGTCAAGTTCACCCTTGGCACCGTGGACGCCGCCTTCATCCAGAACCTGGCAATGAGCTTCGCGTCGATCCAGTCCGCCGAATACGCCGCGCAGCTGTTGAAGGAAGGCAAGGCCGCCGACATCAACCAGAAGCCGATCGGCACTGGCCCGTTCGTGTTCAAGAGCTACCAGAAAGACTCCAACATCCGCTACACCGGCAACAAGGACTACTGGAAACCGGAAGACGTGAAGATCGACAACCTGATCTTCGCCATTACCACCGACCCGTCGGTGCGTATCCAGAAACTCAAGAAAAACGAGTGCCAGGTCACCCTGTTCCCGCGTCCGGCCGACCTCAAGGCGCTGGGCGAGGACAAGGATCTGAAACTGCCGCACCAGGCCGGTTTCAACCTGGGTTACATCGCTTATAACGTGATGCCGGTCCTCAAGGGCCAGACCGCTCCCAACCCGCTGTCCGACCTGCGTGTACGCGAAGCGCTGGACATGTCGGTGAACAAGCAGCAGATCATCGACTCCGTGTACCAGGGCGCGGGCCAACTGGCCGTCAACGCCATGCCACCGACCCAGTGGTCCTACGACACCACGATCAAGGACGCGAAGTACGATCCTGCCAAAGCCAAGGAACTGCTCAAGGAAGCCGGCGTTAAAGAAGGCACCGAGATCACCCTGTGGGCCATGCCGGTTCAACGTCCGTACAACCCGAACGCCAAGCTGATGGCCGAGATGCTGCAGAACGACTGGAAACAGATCGGCCTGAAGGTCAACATCGTCAGCTACGAGTGGGGCGAGTACATCAAGCGCTCCAAAGGCGGCGAGAACCAGGCCATGATCATTGGCTGGAGCGGCGACAATGGTGACCCGGACAACTGGTTGAACGTACTGTTCGGCTGCGACTCGCTGAACGGCAACAACTTCTCCAAATGGTGCGACAAAAAATTCGACGGCATCGTGAAAGAAGCCAAGGCCACATCGGACGTCGCCAAACGCACCGAGCTGTACAAGCAGGCGCAACATATCCTCAAAGATGCAGTCCCGATGACACCTATCGCGCACTCGACGGTGTATCAACCCATGCGCAACAACGTGCAGGACTTCAAGATCAGCCCATTTGGCTTGAACTCCTTCTACGGCGTCAGCGTAAGCGGCAAGTAAGGATCTATGACGGCGACGCTTCACGGCGTCGCCGTTATTGCATCCACCGAGACACTAGGAAACAGACCACAGCGAACTCATTGCCGTCCTACAGCAATGAACTGCGATCCGTGGCTCCGTTACCTACAAGGTCAGTCAGATTTGACGCATTTACTGCAGGATCCACGACCCATAACGTCGTAGGACCGCAGCAGCTTCATTCTGAGAAAGGCACTTGCTGCGTGTGGGATCAGTGAGGTTTCCCTTAGTCCCGGGAAATGGCTCGCTGGTTGATAACTACAAACAAGGATCGGGATCGTCATGCGCCATACCACCGTTCTATCCGCAATTTTTGGCACCAGCCTGCTGGCTGTGGCCACATTGGGCCAAGCCGCCGACAAGAAGAGCCTGGTGTTCTGCTCTGAAGGCAGCCCGGCAGGGTTTGACACCGCGCAATACACCACCGCCACCGACAACGATGCGGCCGAGCCGTTGTACAACCGCCTGGTTGAGTTCGAAAAGGGTGCAACCAATGTGGTGCCTGGGCTGGCAACCAAGTGGGATATTTCGCCAGACGGCCTGACCTACACCTTTCACCTGCGCGAAGGGGTGAAGTTCCACAGCAACAAGGAGTTCAAGCCGACGCGCGACTTCAACGCCGACGACGTGCTGTTCACCTTCAACCGCATGCTTGACCCCGACCATCCCTTTCGCAAGGCCTACCCCACCGAGTTCCCGTACTTCAACGGGATGAGCCTGAACAAGAACATTGCCAAGGTCGAGAAAACCGACCCGCATACCGTGGTGATGACCCTGAACACGGTCGACGCCGCATTCGTGCAGAACATCGCCATGAGCTTTGCCGCGATCCTTTCGGCCGAATACGCCGAGCAGTTGCTCAAGGAAGGCAAGCCCAGCGATATCAATCAGAAGCCGATCGGTACCGGCCCGTTTGTGTTCCAGCGCTACCAGAAGGATTCACAGATCCGTTATGTGGCGAACAAACAGTATTGGGACCCGAGCCGAGTCAAGCTCGACCAACTGATCTTTGCCATCAACACCGACGCCTCGGTACGCGTGCAAAAACTCAAGGCCGGCGAATGCCAGGTGACCCTGCACCCGCGCCCGGCCGATGTCGACGCGCTCAAGGCTGACCCGAAACTGCAACTGCTGACCAAGCCCGGCTTCAACCTCGGCTACATCGCCTACAACGTGCGTCACAAACCTTTCGACCAGCTCGAAGTGCGCCAGGCGCTGGACATGGCCGTGAACAAGCAAAGCATCCTGAACGCGGTGTACCAGGGTGCCGGGCAACTGGCCGTCAACGCGATGCCGCCGACTCAGTGGTCCTACGACGACTCGATCAAGGACGCCGCCTACAACTCGGAAAAAGCCAAGGAATTGCTCAAGGCTGCCGGCGTGAAGGAAGGCACCGAGATCACCCTGTGGGCCATGCCGGTACAACGGCCGTACAACCCCAATGCCAAGCTGATGGCCGAGATGCTGCAAAGCGACTGGGCCAAGATCGGCCTCAAGGTCAAGATCGTCAGCTACGAGTGGGGCGAGTACATCAAGCGCACCAAGAACGGTGAGCACGATATCAGCCTGATCGGTTGGACCGGCGACAACGGTGACCCGGACAACTGGCTGGGCACCCTCTACAGCTGCGACGCCATCGGCGGGAACAACTACTCCATGTGGTGTGACCCGGCGTACGACAAGCTGATCAAGCAAGCCAAGGTCGTCACCGACCGTGAACAACGGACTGTTCTGTACAAACAGGCGCAGCAACTGCTTAAAGCGCAGGTGCCGATCACGCCAGTCGCCCACTCGACGGTCAACCAGCCGTTAAGCGCCAAAGTCGAAGGCTTCAAGGTAAGCCCCTTCGGCCGCAACGTGTTCTCGGGCGTCAGTCTCAACCCATAAAAATAAATAACCGGATTGCGCAGAGCGGGAACGGCTCTGCTGCAAACGCGCAGCCTTTTGTTGGGATTTTTCCTACGCCAAACGTTTGCAAAAGCTTGAACGAGTTACACACCAATAGCCGGTTCACCTAAAAAGACCGGCATAAAAAGAGAACCAAAGGAGCTTCACCCATGAAATTGAGCAGCAAAGCGCTTCTGGCCCTGGCCATCAGCAGCATCACGGCAACCGCCTTCGCTGAAACCCAGAGCCAGGACTTCGTTCCAACCACATTGGCCGGCACCAGCGCCCAAAGCGAGGCCAAGGGCTTTATCGATGGAGCAAGCCTGGGCGGTACCACCCGGAACTGGTTTTCCAACGAAAACAAATTCCGTGGCGGTAAATTCTCCTATGAGAAACATGGTGAAACCCGCACTGACGCCTACCGCACCAACTGGGTACAGGGCACCATTCTCAACGGTACTTCGGGCTTCACCCAGGGCACCATCGGCGTGAGCACCGAAGTTGCCGTCTACAACGCTCTGGTTCTGGATCGCAGCAAGCGCGATATCAAGGGTGGTTCCAACCGCACGCTGGCCGACTCCAACGGCGACGCCGTTGACCAGTGGAGCAAACTGGGCCTGGCCAACGTCAAGTTCCGTGCTTCGAACACCACACTGACCGCCGGTCGCCAGAACTTCAGCAGCGGAATCGTCGACACCATCGGCAACCGTGCGCTGCCTTCGAGCTTTGAAGGTATTTCGATCGACAGCCAGGAATTCAGCAACCTGTCGTTCCAAGGCGGTGTTTTCGATCGCGTGTCGCCACGTACCGAACAGAGCCTGTCGAAGTTCCGTTCCGAGTACGGTAACGGCCAGACCACCGACAAGGTGAAAACCCTGGGCTTCAACTACCAGCCGTTCAAGAGCCTGAAAACCAGCGTATTCGCGGCTAACGTCGAGGACTTCTGGAACCAGTACTATGTCGGCGCCACTCACGAGCTGGGCGACAGCAGCGTCCTGGGCCTGACCACCGGCCTGAACTACTATAAAACCACCGATACCGGCAGCAAGAAGATGGGCAAGATCGACAACGACACCTACTCGTTGTCTCTGGGCCTGACTCACCAAGCCCACAGCCTGACCTTCGCCTACCAGGCCATCAACGGTGACGAATACTTCGACTACCTGCACGAAACCAACGGCATCTACCTGGCCAACTCCCTGACGTCCGACTTCAACGGACCGAACGAGAAGTCCTTCCAGATCGCCTATGGCCTCAACATGGCTGAATACGGCGTGCCGGGCCTGAAGTTCAACGTCTACTCGGCTCGCGGCTGGGGCATCGACGGTACTCACTACACCGGCACCGCTTACGGTGAATCGGGCGTACGTCGCAGCGACCTGCGCCTGATGGACGGCGAAACCCACCAGGAATATGGCGTGGGCGCTTCCTACGCGATCCAGAGCGGCTCACTCAAGGCAACCACCATTCGTGGCACCTACGTGACCCACCGCGCCAGTGAAAACCAGGCTGACGGCAACATCCGTGAATTCCGCCTGGTTACCACCATCCCGTTCAATATTCTTTAATTAGCGCCAGGTACACGGCGGGCTCAGGACGAGCCTGCCGTCTACGCTTGTCTGGCTCCATCGATTGCAGAGGGTTCTGAATGAAAATGCTCCCGTTACAAGCCGCCATGGCCGCCGCGCTGCTGAGCGTGGCGATCGGCGTTTCGGCCAAACCGCTGGTGGTCTGCACCGAAGCCAGCCCGGAAGGTTTTGACCCGGTGTTGTACACCACCGCCGTAACCCTCGACGCCGCTGCGGAAACTATGTTCAACCGCCTGGTGGACTTCAAGCCCGGCACCACCGAAGTGGTTCCTGCACTGGCCAAGGCCCTGCCGGAAATCAGTGCCGATGGCCTGACCTACACCTTTCACCTGCGTGACGACGTCAAGTTCCACACCACCGACTATTTCAAACCCACGCGCAACCTGAACGCCGACGACGTACTTTGGAGCTTCCAGCGCCAGCTGGACCCGAATCATCCTTGGCACAACAAGTCCGCTGTGGGCTACCCATACTTCGAAAGCATGGGCTTCAAGGAACTGCTCAAGAGCGTAGAGAAGACCGACGACCACACCGTTGTCTTTACCCTGACCCGTCCTGAGGCACCGTTCCTGTCCGACCTGGCCATGGGGTTTTCCTCGATTCACTCCGCCGAATATGCCGACCAGTTGCTCAAGTCCGGCAAGACCGATGACCTGAACGCCAAGCCGATCGGCACCGGGCCGTTCATCTTCACGCGCTATGCCAAAGACGCCCAGGTGCGCTTCAAGGCCAACCCGGAGTACTTCCGTGGCAAGCCACCGGCCGATCCGCTGATTCTGGCAATCACCACCGACAACAACGTGCGCCTGCAGAAACTCAAGGCCAACGAATGCCAGGTCGCGCTGTATCCCAAGCCCGATGATATTCCGAGCATCAAGAAAGACCCGAACCTGAAAGTCGATGAACTGGCGGCGATGACCACCGCGTATACCGCCATGAACACCACGCACAAGTACATGAGCGATGCGCGGGTGCGCCACGCGATCAACATCGCGTTCGACAAGAAAGGCTACAACGAATCGCTGTACGGCAAAGGCAATGCCGTCGACGCCACCGGCCCGTATCCGCCGACCTTGCTGGGTTTCAACGATAAGTTGAAGAACCCGCCACGCGACCTGGACAAGGCCCGCGCCCTGCTCAAGGAAGCCGGCGTGCCGGAAGGTACCGAGTTCACCCTGTTCACCCGTAACGGCGGCGGCCCGACCAACCCTAACCCGCTGCTCGGCGCCCAGCGCATGCAAGCGGACCTGGCCCAGATCGGCCTGAAGGTCAATATCAAGGTCATGGAATGGGGCGAAATGCTCAAGCGCGCCAAAGCCGGCGAGCACGACATGGTGTCGGCCGGCTGGGCGGGGGATAACGGGGACCCGGATAACTTCCTCACCCCGAACCTGAGTTGCGACGCGGCAAAAAACGGCGAAAACTACGCGCGTTGGTGTAACAAAGAGTTCCAGGACTTGATCGACAAGGCCCGCGCCAATGCTGAACCGACCCAGCGCGCGGCACTCTATGAACAAGCACTGGACGTTTTCGGCAATGACCAACCGTGGATCCCCATGGCCTATCCGAAAATGTTCACCGCCATGCGCAAGAACGTCGAGGGTTATACCCAAAGCCCTCTGACGACCAATAACTTCGCCACTACCCAGGTGAAGTAATAAGAAAAACGCTCGGTGCCGTCGACATCGACGGCGCCGGACCTGCCTAACCGGCTGATTGAGGTACACACCAAGATGTTTAGTTTTATTGCCCGCCGACTGGGGTTATTGATCCCCACGTTTTTCGGCATCACGTTGCTGACATTTGCGTTGATTCGCATGATCCCTGGCGACCCCGTCGAAGTGATGATGGGCGAGCGGCGCGTCGACCCCGAGATGCATGCACAGGCAATGGAACGCCTCGGTCTTAACAAACCGTTGTATGCGCAATATTTTGACTATGTGGGCAAGCTTGCCCATGGCGACCTTGGCGAATCGCTGCGCACTCGCACCAGCGTGTGGACCGAGTTCACCTCCCTTTTCCCGGCGACCCTGGAACTGTCCATGGCCGCCCTGCTGTTCGCCGGTGTCCTGGGCCTGTTGGCCGGGGTGATCGCGGCCTTGAAGCGAGGATCCCTGTTCGACCATGGGGTGATGGGCATCTCCCTGGCGGGATATTCGATGCCGATCTTCTGGTGGGGCCTGATCCTGATCATGTTTTTCTCGGTCAGCCTGGGCTGGACCCCGGTTTCCGGGCGTATCGACCTGCTCTACGATATCGAGCCGCGCACCGGCTTCATGCTGATCGACACCCTGCTGGCTGACGAGCCGGACGCCTTCTTCGACGCGCTGCACCACCTGATCCTTCCAGCCATCGTGCTCGGCACCATCCCGCTGGCGGTCATCGCGCGGATGACCCGCTCCTCCATGCTCGAAGTCTTGCGCGAGGACTATATTCGCACTGCCAAGGCCAAGGGCCTGTCGCCAACACGCGTGGTCTTCGTGCACGGCCTGCGCAACGCGCTGATCCCGGTATTGACCGTGGTCGGCCTGCAAGTGGGCACGCTGCTGGCCGGTGCGGTATTGACCGAAACCATCTTCTCGTGGCCCGGCATCGGCAAATGGCTGATCGAAGCCATTGGCGCACGGGACTACCCGGTGGTGCAAAACGGCATCCTGTTGATCGCCTGTCTGGTGATCCTGGTGAACTTCGTGGTGGATATCCTCTACGGCTTCGCCAACCCACGCATCCGTCACCAGCGCTGAGATCATGACCATGACCACACCTACTCAAGTGTCAGCAGTCGATCAAAGCCTGCTGTACCCATCGCCGTACAAAGAATTCTGGCAAGCCTTCTCCAAGAACAAAGGCGCGGTTGCCGGCCTGCTGTTCATGTTGCTGATCGTGTTCTGCGCGATCTTCGCGCCGTGGGTGGCGCCGCATAACCCGAGCGAGCAATACCGCGACTTCCTGCTGACCCCGCCGGCCTGGCTGGAAGGCGGCCAGATGCAGTTCCTGCTCGGCACCGACGAACTGGGCCGTGACTTGCTCTCGCGCCTGATCCAGGGCTCGCGCCTGTCGCTGCTGATCGGCTTGTCGTCGGTGGTGATGTCGCTGATCCCGGGCATCCTGCTGGGTCTGTTCGCCGGGTTCTTCCCGCGCGTGCTCGGCCCGACCATCATGCGTCTGATGGACATCATGCTGGCCCTGCCATCGCTGCTGCTGGCCGTTGCCATTGTCGCGATCCTCGGCCCTGGCCTGATCAACACCGTGATCGCTATCGCCATCGTGTCGCTGCCGTCCTACGTGCGCCTGACCCGCGCAGCGGTGATGGGCGAACTGAACCGCGACTACGTGACCGCCGCCCGCCTGGCCGGTGCCGGCCTGCCACGCCTGATGTTCATCACGGTGCTGCCTAACTGCATGGCGCCGCTGATCGTACAGGCCACGCTGAGTTTCTCCTCCGCGATCCTCGATGCCGCAGCCCTGGGCTTCCTCGGCCTTGGCGTACAACCGCCAACTCCGGAGTGGGGCACCATGCTGGCCTCGGCGCGCGACTACATCGAACGTGCCTGGTGGGTCGTGAGCCTGCCGGGTTTGACCATTTTGCTCAGCGTGCTGGCAATCAACTTGATGGGCGACGGCCTGCGCGATGCGCTGGACCCGAAACTCAAGAACGCCGCCTGAGGAGATTCCCATGTCACTGTTAGAAATCAAGAATCTCAACGTCCGCTTCGGCGACAAGACCGCCGTACCGGTGGTCGATGGCCTCGACCTCAAGGTCGACAAAGGCGAAGTACTGGCGATCGTTGGCGAGTCGGGCTCGGGTAAATCCGTGACCATGATGGCGCTGATGGGGCTGATCGAGCACCCGGGCATCGTGACCGCCGACGCGCTGACCTTTGACGGCAAGGACATGCTCAAGCTGAGCAACCGTCAGCGTCGCCAGATCGTCGGCAAGGACCTGGCCATGGTCTTCCAGGACCCGATGACCGCGCTGAACCCCAGCTACACCGTGGGTTTCCAGATTGAAGAAGTGTTGCGCCTGCACCTGAAGATGTCCGGCAAGCAAGCGCGCAAACGGGCTATCGAGTTGCTGCAAAAAGTGGAAATTCCAGGCGCCGCCAGCCGCATGGATGCCTACCCGCACCAACTGTCCGGCGGTATGAGCCAGCGTGTGGCAATCGCCATGGCGATCGCCGGCGAACCCAAGCTGCTGATCGCCGACGAACCGACCACCGCACTGGACGTGACTATCCAGGCGCAGATCATGGACCTGCTGCTGGCCCTGCAAAAAGAGCAGAACATGGGCCTGGTGCTGATCACCCACGACTTGGCGGTGGTGGCTGAAACCGCCCAGCGCGTGTGCGTGATGTACGCCGGCCAAGCGGTCGAAGTCGGCCAGGTGCCGCAGTTGTTCGATATTCCGGCGCATCCCTACAGCGAAGCGCTGCTCAAGGCGATCCCCGAGCACAGCCTCGGCGCCACGCGCCTGGCCACGCTGCCGGGTATCGTGCCCGGCCGCTATGACCGCCCGCAGGGTTGCCTGCTGTCGCCGCGCTGCCCGTACGTGCAGGACTCCTGCCGTGCCCAGCGCCCAGGCCTTGACCCGAAAAGCCACAGCCTCGCCCGCTGCTTCTACCCGCTGAACCAGGAGGTGGCGTAATGGCCGTCGTTCTTACTGCCCGCGACCTGACCCGTCACTACGAAGTGTCCCGCGGCCTGTTCAAGGGCCACGCTACAGTGCGCGCCCTCAATGGCGTGTCCTTCGAGCTGGAAGCCGGCAAGACCCTCGCCGTGGTAGGCGAGTCGGGTTGCGGCAAATCCACCCTGGCGCGTGCGCTGACACTGATTGAAGAGCCGTCTTCAGGCTCGCTGAAAATCGCCGGCCAGGAAGTGGCGGGCGCCGACAAGGCCCAGCGCAAGCAACTGCGCAAAGACGTGCAGATGGTCTTCCAGAGCCCGTACGCCTCGTTGAACCCTCGCCAGAAAGTCGGCGATCAACTGGCCGAGCCATTGCTGATCAACACCAACCTGTCGGCCGCCGAGCGCCGTGAGAAAGTGCAGGCGATGATGAAGCAAGTGGGCCTGCGCCCTGAGCATTATCAACGCTATCCGCACATGTTCTCCGGTGGCCAGCGCCAACGTATCGCCCTGGCCCGGGCAATGATGCTGCAACCCAAAGTGCTGGTGGCGGATGAACCGACTTCCGCACTGGACGTGTCGATCCAGGCGCAGGTGCTCAACCTGTTCATGGACCTGCAGCAGGAGTTCAACACCGCGTACGTGTTCATCTCCCACAACCTGGCGGTGGTGCAGCACGTCGCCGACGACGTGATGGTGATGTACCTCGGCCGCCCGGTGGAAGTGGGCCCCAAGGCCGACATCTACGCGCGCCCACTGCACCCCTACACCCAGGCGCTGCTGTCGGCCACCCCGACCATCCACCCGGACCCGAACAAGCCGAAGATCAAGATCGTCGGCGAGCTGCCCAACCCGCTGAACCCGCCGCCTGGCTGCGCCTTCCACAAGCGCTGCCCGTATGCGACCGCACGTTGCAGCAGCGAGGAACCGCAGTTGCGCGCCTTGGATAACCGCCAGGTGGCGTGCCACTACGCGGAGCAGTTCGTCGCCTGACCACGTAATAAAAATGCCCTGGGCGATTTGGCCCAGGGCATTGCAGGCGTTCTACCGCCCCGCCCGTCAGATTGCGCATCAGTCTGGCAGGTGGGGCTTTTTTTTCAGATCGACTCAGGTATCGCTGTCACCGTCGCTGTCGTCGCTGTCATCGGGCGGGGCTTGCTGGTCGTCGTCATCCTTGGAGCCGCCCTGGTCTTCATCACCGGGTTCCGATTCACTCTTGGCCAGCTGCAAACCGCCGGTTTGCACCGTATTGGCCGCCACAAACCCCGGGACCTGGCTCTGCACAGCCGTATTGGCCCATGCAGACGAAATGCCCAGGGACAACATCACCAGCACTTTTAGCATCAGCACTAAACGTTGAAAGATAGTCATGGTCGATTTCCGTCCAGTCAGTGAATCATGTGCGCCAGCGTTCGGCCGGCGCTGTGGATCAAGCTAGTTGCGCTACAGGGTTCAAGCCACTTGTGCCTCAGGTATCGCCGTCATCGTAGGTTCCACTGTCCTCGCCTTCGTTGTAAGGGTTTTCCGCATCTTCCTTAGGCGCGGGTTGGGCCTGGGGCTGCCAACCACCGGAGTTGACCTCCTTCTGCTTTTTCTTGCTCACCGCCCCGGTGTCCTTCCACTGGGGGGTGCCTGCATCCGCCAGGGCCCAGGTGGCGCACAGCCCCAAGGCGCCCAGCAGCACCAGTTGAATGGCACGTTGAGTTATACGCACGGGCGTCTCCTGATCCGTCGGTGAGAGAATGAAATAGTTGAAACGCTAGACCGGATGTGGGCTTCTCGCCAATTCGACCGCCGAGTGGAGATCAAGCCGCCATCCACATCGGCTTTTGCAGCGGCCATGAAAAAGGGCGAAGCCATCACAGCTTCGCCCTTTCTCTACCGCTCAGACCTTAATGGTGTTCGCGGGTCGCACGGAATTTCACGTCCGGCCAGCGCTCTTCCATCAGCGCCAGATTGACCCGGGTCGGGGCCAGGTAGGTCAGGTGACCGCCGCCGTCCATCGCCAGGTTTTCCACAGCCTTGTTGGAGAACTCTTCCAACTTCTTCTTATCGCTGCAATCGATCCAGCGCGCGGAGTACACGGTGATCGGCTCGTAGGAGCATTCGACCTTGTATTCCTCTTTCAAGCGGCTGGCCACCACATCGAACTGCAGCACACCGACAGCGCCGAGAATGATGTCGTTGCTGCGCTCGGGGAAGAACACCTGGGTCGCGCCTTCTTCCGCCAATTGCTGCAAACCTTGGCGCAACTGCTTGGATTTCAGCGGATCGCGCAGGCGTACGCGGCGGAACAGCTCCGGGGCGAAGTGCGGGATACCGGTGAAGCCCAGCGCTTCGCCTTCGGTGAAGGTGTCGCCGATCTGGATGGTGCCGTGGTTGTGCAGGCCAATGATGTCGCCGGCGTAGGCTTCTTCGAGCTGTTCACGCTCGGAGGAGAAGAACGTCAGGGCGTCGCCGATGCGTACGTCCTTGCCGGTGCGCACATGGCGCATCTTCATGCCTTTTTCGTATTTGCCGGAGCAGATACGCATGAAGGCGATACGGTCACGGTGCTTGGGGTCCATGTTCGCCTGGATCTTGAACACGAAGCCCGAGAACTTCTCTTCAACCGGCTCCACGGTGCGCTCGTTGGCCACACGCGGCAGCGGGCGCGGGGCCCAGTCCACCACGGCGTCGAGCACGTGGTCGACGCCGAAGTTGCCCAGGGCGGTGCCGAAGAATACCGGCGTCAGCTGGCCGTCGAGGAATTCCTGCTGGTTGAATTCGTGGCAGGCGCCCTGCACCAGTTCCAGCTGGTCGACGAAACGGTCGTACTCGTCGCCCAGATGAGCGCGGGCTTCGTCCGAATCCAGCTTCTCGATGATCTTGGTTTCGGTACGTTCGTGACCGTGGCCGGCGGTGTAGACAATGATGTAGTCGTCGGCCAGGTGGTACACGCCCTTGAAGTCGCGGTAGCAACCGATCGGCCAGGTGATCGGCGCGGCCTTGATCTTCAGGACGGCTTCGATTTCATCGAGCAGTTCGATGGGGTCGCGGATATCACGGTCGAGCTTGTTGATGAAGCTGACGATAGGCGTGTCACGCAGCCGGCAGACATCCATCAAGGCGATGGTCCGTGGCTCGACACCTTTACCGCCGTCGAGGACCATCAGCGCCGAGTCCACCGCCGTCAGGGTGCGGTAGGTATCTTCGGAGAAGTCTTCGTGGCCGGGGGTATCGAGCAGGTTGACCATGTGGTCGCGATACGGGAACTGCATGACCGACGTGGTAATGGAAATACCCCGTTGTTTTTCCATTTCCATCCAGTCGGAGGTGGCATGGCGGTCGGATTTGCGGGATTTCACCGTGCCGGCCACCGCGATTGCCTTGCCCATCAGCAGGAGCTTCTCGGTGATGGTGGTTTTACCGGCATCGGGGTGGGAAATAATGGCGAAAGTGCGGCGTTTCGCGACTTCGGCGGCCTGGTGGGTCATGGGAAATCGCCTGGCAGGTGAGTCAAAAAAGGGCGGCGAGTATAGCGCAAACCCCGTGGCCCGGACCACCGTTCACCCGATGAGGGGTGGCTAAATACTGCCAAGTATGGAACCTTTAAAAAGGTAGAGACGTCCATTCCCCTGTTATCGCACTCGTAACAGGGGCTGAAAAATCAGCAAGTTAGCCTGACGAGGCTGCGCTCATGGCTCGATCGCATACTGCGTTGACGGTATCGGCGAGCTGCTTTTCGCGAACGCATTCGAAGACAGCCAGCAATGGCATTGCCGCCACGGAATGTGTTCGCCGACAGAAGAAAAAAAGGAGTCCGCCTGTGGCTATTCGCTATGGCAAAGGGCTGATAGGAGGCGTGGTTGTCGTCGCGCTCCTGGCCCTGCTGGTCCACTGGATCGGCATCAACACGATCGAACTGTACCGCGACGATTTGTTGTTTTACCTGCAAGCTCACCTGATCCTCGTTCTTGTCTCCATGCTGGCCGCCCTCGTTGTGGGCATCCCCGCCGGTATCCTGCTCAGCCGACCGAACATGGTCGGGCACGCAGAACGCTTCATGCAGATATTCAACATCGGCAACACCGTCCCTCCCCTGGCCGTACTGGCCATCGCTCTCGGCGTCCTCGGCATCGGCAGCGGCCCGGCCATCTTCGCGTTGTTCCTGGCCTCCCTCCTGCCCATCGTGCGCAACACCTACGAAGGCCTCAAAAACGTCCAGGGTTCCCTGAAAGAAGCCGCCACCGGCATCGGCATGACGCCGCGCCAGGTGCTGTTTCGTGTGGAATTGCCCAATGCCGTGCCGATCATCATCGGTGGCGTGCGCGTGGCCCTGGCGATCAACGTCGGCACCGCACCGCTGGCGTTCCTGATCGGCGCCAACAGCCTGGGCAGCCTGATCTTCCCCGGCATCGCCCTGAACAATCAGCCGCAACTGCTGCTCGGCGCCGCATGCACCGCGCTGCTGGCGTTGCTGCTTGACGGCCTGGTGACCCTGACCAGCCGCCTCTGGCTGGAACGCGGGCTGCGCGCGTCTTAAGGAACCGACATGAAAACACTGACCTTGATACTGAGTTGCGTCCTGCTGTGTGCAGGTTTCGCACAGGCGGCGGAAAAACCCGTCATTCGCATCGGCGCCCGGGTGTTCACCGAACAGACCCTGCTTGCCGAAATCACCTCCCAATACCTGCGCACCAAAGGCTATGACACTCGCGTGACTGGCGGCCTGGGCAGCAACCTGGCGCGCAGCGCCCAGGAAAGCGGGCAACTGGACCTGATCTGGGAATACACCGGCGTGTCGCTGGTGGCCTACAACCACATCGATGAGAAACTCGACAGCGAACAATCCTACGCGCGGGTGAAAGAACTCGACGCGAAAAAAGGCCTGGTCTGGCTCTCACCGTCGCGTTTCAGCAATACCTACGCCCTGGCGCTGCCGGAGAAGGTTGCCGAGGAACACCCTCAAATCAACAGCATCAGCGACCTGACCCAAGCCTTGGCACAAGACGCCAAGGAAAACCGCCTGGTGGCCCTGGACACCGAGTTCGCCAACCGCTCCGACGGCCTGGCCGGCATGGTCAAGCTGTATGACATGAACCTGACGCGCAAAAACACTCGGCAGATGGACGCGGGCCTGGTCTACACCGCGCTACGCAATGGCCAGGTGTTCGCCGGGTTGGTCTACACCACCGACGGTCGCCTGAACGCCTTCAAATTGAAGCTGCTGGAAGACGACAAGCACTACTTCCCGGACTACACCGCAGCCCCGGTGGTTCGTCAGGTTTATCTCGACGCCCATCCGCAATTGGCGGCGGAACTCAAGCCGCTGGCCGCCCTGTTCGACGATGAAACCATGCGCCAACTGAATGCGCGAGTCGACGTCGACCATGAGAGCCCATCCGCCGTGGCCGCCGATTTCCTGCGCCAACATCCAATCAACTAAATAGGAGAAGACATGGAATTCCTGAACGCCTTTTCCCATCTTGATTGGGCCCAAGTCCTGCACCTGACCTGGCAGCACATCACCCTTGTCGGCATTGCCGTGATCCTCGCGATCCTCATTGGCGTGCCGTTGGGCATCCTGATGACGCGCTTCCCGTCCCTCGCCGGCCCGTTGCAGGCCAGCGCCACGGTCTTACTGACCGTGCCGTCCATCGCCCTGTTCGGCCTGCTGCTGCCGTTCTACTCCAAGTTCGGCCAGGGCCTGGGGCCGATGCCGGCAATCACGGCGGTGTTCCTCTACTCCCTGCTGCCGATCATGCGTAACACCTACCTGGCCCTCACCGGCGTCGAGCCGGGCATTCGTGAGGCCGCACGCGGCATCGGCATGACCTTCGGCCAGCGCCTGCGCATGGTCGAATTGCCCATCGCCGTACCGGTGATCCTCGCCGGTGTACGCACCGCCGTGGTGATGAACATCGGTGTGATGACCATCGCCGCCACCATCGGCGCCGGCGGCCTGGGTGTACTGATTCTGGCTTCCATCAGCCGCAGCGATATGTCGATGCTGATTGTCGGCGCCGTACTGGTCAGCCTCCTGGCCATTTTCGCCGACCTGCTTCTGCAATGGCTGCAACGCTCGCTGACTCCAAAAGGATTGCTCAAATGATCGAACTCCAAAACCTGTCCAAGTCCTTCCAAAGCAACGGCAAGACCATCACTGCCGTCAACGATGTCAGCCTGACCGTCAATGAAGGCGAAATCTGCGTATTCCTCGGCCCGTCGGGTTGCGGCAAGAGCACCACGCTGAAGATGATCAACCGCCTGATCAAACCGACTTCGGGCAGGATTCTGATCAATGGCGAAGACACCACCGACCTCGACGAAGTGACCCTGCGTCGCAACATCGGCTATGTGATCCAGCAGATCGGTTTGTTCCCCAACATGACCATCGAGGAAAACATCGTGGTGGTGCCCAGGCTGCTCGGCTGGGACAAGCAGAAATGCCACGACCGCGCCCGCGAGCTGATGAGCATGATCAAGCTGGAACCCAAGCAGTACCTGCACCGCTACCCGCGTGAATTGTCCGGTGGCCAGCAACAGCGGATCGGTGTGATCCGCGCCTTGGCGGCCGATGCGCCGTTGCTGCTGATGGATGAGCCGTTCGGCGCGGTCGACCCGATCAACCGCGAGATGATCCAGAACGAGTTCTTCGAGATGCAACGGGCGTTGAACAAGACGGTGATCATGGTCAGTCACGACATCGACGAGGCGATAAAGCTGGGTGACAAGATCGCGATCTTCCGCGCCGGCAAGCTCCTGCAGATCGACCATCCGGACACCCTGCTGGCCCACCCGGCCGACGAGTTCGTCAGCAATTTCGTAGGCCAGGACAGCACCCTCAAGCGCCTGCTGCTGGTGAAGGCCGAGGACGCGGCGGACAACGCCCCATCGGTGAGCCCGGAGACTCCGGTGGCCGATGCGCTGGAACTGATGGATGAGCATGACCGTCGTTACGTGGTGGTCACCTGCGCCGAGAACAAGGCGCTGGGGTATGTACGACGTCGCGACCTGCACCGTCAGACCGGCACCTGCGGCCAATACCTGCGCGAGTTCAACGCCACTGCCGCGTATGACGAGCATTTGCGCATCCTGCTGTCGCGCATGTACGAATTCAACCGCTCGTGGTTGCCGGTCATGGATGCAGAGCGGGTGTTCCTCGGTGAAGTGACCCAGGAGTCGATTGCCGAGTACCTGAGTTCCGGTAAGTCGCGTGGGGGCAAAACCAGCATCGTCTCCCCTGCCGAGACCGCACTGGCTTGACCTGACACAACGCGGTTAAAACTGTGGGAGGGGGCTTGCTCCCGATGGCGGTGTGACAGCTACCGATAAGCTGACTGACACACTGCTATCGGGAGCAAGCCCCCTCCCACATTTCCCCTCGGGGTGATCGTTCCCACGCTCTGCGTGGGAATGCCGCCCGTGACGCTCTGCGTCCCGCCGCTCCTGACGCAGAGCGTCATCGGATGCGTTCCCACGCAGAGCGTGGGGACGATCATTCTTGGCCCATCCGGGGAACATCAATCCGTCATACCGGTCGGTTACATAAGTAGCTGCACGGGGTGCCGCGACGAACGCGTGCAAAAACGCGACATTTTTAGTTGATCTATAGCCCCTCACGTCCTAAAGTTCGCGCCGAACGTCCATGCTGGAAACGATCCATCCGGCTCAAGTACTGACGACGAGACAGCAAGGCCAAGGGAAGCGGTTGATCCCATGGCCTTTTTGCTTTCGGCGACATGCCTTGGGAAGTAGGCGAACCAAAGTGGGGATACGGAGGACGTTCATTTGCACCCATTGCTAATTTCAGTTTGCCCTTAGGAGTTCCCAGCATGTCGATCCAGGTCGAAGATTATTTCGCGCGCGCCACTTTTGACAAAATGAAGGCGTTCGCCGACAAGCAAGAAACCCCGTTCGTGGTGATCGACACCGCGATGATCAGCCAGGCCTACGATGACCTGCGCGCCGGTTTCGAATTCGCCAAGGTCTATTACGCGGTCAAGGCCAACCCAGCCGTCGAAATCATCGACCTGTTGAAAGACAAGGGGTCGAGCTTCGACATCGCCTCGATCTACGAGCTGGACAAGGTACTGGGCCGCGGCGTCAGCCCGGACCGTATCAGCTACGGCAACACCATCAAGAAATCCAAGGACATCCGCTACTTCTTTGAAAAGGGTGTGCGCCTGTTCTCCACCGACTCCGAAGCCGACCTGCGCAACATCGCCAAGGCTGCGCCGGGTTCGAAAGTGTATGTCCGTATCCTTACCGAAGGCTCGACCACGGCCGACTGGCCTCTGTCGCGTAAATTCGGCTGCCAGACCGACATGGCCATGGACCTGCTGATCCTCGCCCGCGACCTGGGCCTGGTGCCGTACGGCATCTCGTTCCACGTGGGTTCGCAGCAGCGCGACATCAGCGTCTGGGACGCAGCGATTGCCAAGGTCAAAGTGATCTTCGAGCGTCTGAAAGAAGAAGACGGCATCCACCTCAAGCTGATCAACATGGGCGGCGGCTTCCCGGCCAACTACATCACCCGCACCAACAGCCTGGAAACCTACGCGGAAGAAATCATCCGCTTCCTCAAGGAAGACTTCGGCGACGACCTGCCGGAAATTATCCTGGAGCCAGGGCGCTCGTTGATTGCCAACGCCGGTATCCTGGTCAGCGAAGTGGTGCTGGTGGCGCGTAAATCCCGTACTGCCGTCGAGCGTTGGGTGTACACCGACGTGGGCAAGTTCTCCGGCCTGATCGAAACCATGGACGAAGCCATCAAGTTCCCGATCTGGACCGAGAAGAAAGGCGAGATGGAAGAAGTGGTCATCGCCGGTCCTACCTGCGACAGCGCCGATATCATGTACGAAAACTACAAATATGGCCTGCCGCTGAACCTGGCGATCGGTGATCGCCTGTACTGGCTGTCGACCGGTGCGTACACCACCAGCTACAGCGCGGTTGAATTCAACGGCTTCCCACCGTTGAAGTCTTACTACGTGTAAGCCCGCCGCATACAAAAAACCCATGACAGGTCATGGGTTTTTTTATGCCTCAAGACAAGCTGGCGGCGCGTTGCCGGTAGGCATCGGCCATTGCGCGGACCTGCGGATCATTGGCCACCGCCAACGCCTTGTACGCCGTCAGCAGAAACTTGCGATTGCCGCCCGCCAATGCTTTGCGCAGCCAACCCAACGCTTCATCGATTTGCGCTCTATCGGCCAGCACCGCCGCGTAGCTGAATTGCCCGCGAAAATCACCGCCCTCGGCGGAGCGGCGATACCACTCGACGGCGGCGTCCAGATCCCTTGGGCAACACTGCCCGTCTTCCAGATAACGGCCCACCAGATTCATGGATTTGGCATGGCCCTGCTCTGCCGCCAGGCGATACAGCCTCAACGCTTGCCGTCGGTCTTCAGCGACACCTCGGCCGGTCGCCAGCAGATTGGCATAGTTGTACTGGCCCCAATCCAACCCAGCCTGCGCCGCCAGGCGATATTCCCGCGCAGCCGCCGCCTCGTCGATGGCACAGCCCCAACCATGCTCCAGGCAACGCCCGGCCATGTTGCGCGCCATTAAATGGCCGCGCTTGGCTGCAATCTGAAACCAGCGCAATGCCAGCGCTTCATCCCGCTCAATGCCGCGCCCTTCCAGCAGGATCTGCCCCAGCAACGCCTGCGCGTCAGTCACGCCTTCCTTCGCCGCCATCAGGATCGCCTGGGCTGCGCGCACCGGGGAGTCGTCGAGCATGCTTTGCAGTTGCTCGACGTTGAGCACTTCCTCGCGGCGCAATAAAAAACCCATGTCAGACCTCGACCCAGCGACGCAACAGGTTGTGGTAGGTGCCGGTCAGTTGGATCAGGGCCGGGTGGTCGGGGACGTCGCGGGTCAGTTGCTGGATGGCACCGTCCATCTCGAACAGCAAGGTGCGCTGACTGTCTTCACGCACCAGGCTCTGGGTCCAGAAGAACGAGGCATAACGCGCACCGCGGGTCACGGCGTTGACTTTATGCAGGCTGGAGCCGGGGTACAGCACCATGTCACCGGCCGGCAACTTGACCCGTTGCAGGCCGAAGGTGTCCTGGATTTCCAATTCGCCGCCGTCGTACTCATCCGGGTCGCTGAAAAACAAGGTAGACGACAGGTCGGTGCGCACCCGCTCGTGACTGCCCCGCGCCTGGCGCACGGCGTTGTCGATATGGAAGTCGAAACTGCCGCCGGCGGTGTAACAGTTAAGCAACGGCGGGAAGACCTTGTGCGGCAACGCGGCGGACATGAACAGCGGGTTTTTCCACAACCGCTCCAGCATTGCGGCGCCAATTTCCTTGGCCAGCGGGTGGCCCTCGGGCAATTGCAGGTTGTGCTTGGCTTTGGCGGACTGGTGCCCGGCAGTGATCTTGCCGTCGGCCCATTCGGTGGTTTCCAGGGCCTGGCGAATGCGCTGCACTTCCTCACGAGAGAACAGGCCGGGTATGTGCAGCAGCATGGGGCAGCCCCTGAATACGGAAAGGCGCTAATGGTATTGATTCTTATCCTCCATGTAAAACACCCAGACGAATGAGTGCGTGGAAACCGTAAAGCAAAAGTGTAAAGAATGTAAATTAAATGCGAATAGCAATGTATCGCAATTGATAGAAAGTCTTGTTGAGCCTATATTCCGCGGCCTCACATCCTTGGGGAAGGACACGTCATGTCGCGCACCACTACAAAAACACCGGCCAGTTCACCACGCATGCTGGCGTCGGCCATCGGCGTCGCCCTCACTGCCGGCTCTGTCGCCCACCTGGCGCAAGCGGCTGAAGCCACTGAACCCAAAGGCGAGCGCAACAGCATCTCCCTGGGTGCCACCAGCATCACCGGCCAGGAACAGGACAACACCTCCTACCAGGTGGAAAAGGCCTCCTCGCAGAAGTACACCGCCCCGCTGGTGGACACCCCGCGATCGGTCACTGTAGTGCCGCAACAAGTTCTGAAAGACACCGCCGCCACGTCGCTGCAAGATGCCCTGCGCACCGTACCGGGAATTACCTTCGGTGCCGGTGAAGGCGGTAACCCTCAAGGCGACCGTCCCTTCATCCGTGGTTTTGACGCCCAGGGCGACACCTATCTGGACGGCGTGCGCGACACCGGCGGCCAGAGCCGCGAGATCTTCGACATCGAGTCGATTGAAGTCAGCAAAGGTCCGAACTCGTCCTTCGGCGGTCGCGGCTCGGCCGGCGGCAGCCTCAACCTGGTCAGCAAGACGCCCCAGGCACGGGACTTCACCAACGGTGGCTTCACCTACGGCTCCGACCAGACCCGCCGCTACGTACTCGACGTGAACCGCCAGTTCCTCGACAACGCCGCGTTCCGCCTGAACCTGATGAGCCACGAGCAGAATGTGGCCGGTCGCGATGCGATCAATTACGACCGTTGGGGTGTAGCGCCGTCGCTGACTTTCGGCCTGGGCACACCGACCCGCGTCAACCTCAGCTACTACCACATGGAAAGCGATGATCTGCCGGATTCGGGCATGCCCTATGGCTACAGCAACAGCGGCGCCAAAGCCGTCCATGTACACGACAAACCCACCGACGGCGGCAACAGCAGCAACTTCTACGGCTTGAAAGACCGCGACTTCCGCAAAACCCGCGCCGACATCAGCACGTTCTCCGTCGAGCACGACTTGAACGACAACATGACGCTGAAAAACACCCTGCGCCACGGCAGCACCGGCCAGGATTACATCCTCACCCAGCCCGACGACAGCCAGCACAACGTCAACCAGTTCGGCACCGTGTGGCGTCGCGCGAACACTCGCGTTTCCACCACCGAAACCACCACCAACCAGACCGACCTGTTTGGTAATTTCCAACTGGCGGGCATGAAGCACTCCTACTCCACCGGCCTGGAATTCACCGGGGAAGAAACCCGCGTCAGCGGCTACACCGTGTCACCCAACGCCAACCCGAGCGGCGGCTGCAAACCCGGCCTGGTCGGCAGCAGCGGCGGGAGTTGCACCTCCCTGGGCAACCCCAACCCGGACGACGCCTGGACCGGTAGCGCCACACGCAACTACATGGGCACCAATACCAAAGCCACCAGCCGCGCGGCGTACGTATTCGATACCATCGAACTCGACCCGAAATGGTTGCTGAACATGGGCCTGCGTTACGATACCTTCGACACCGTGGCCAACAGCAATGCCACCAACGGCCGCAGCAAAATCAAGAACGACAGCCAGTTCTTCAACTGGCAGGCGGGCCTGGTCTGGAAGCCGATGGAGAACGGCAGCATTTACACCTCTTACGCCACCTCGGCATCGCCAGCCGGCGGCCTGGTGGGTGAAGGTGCCGATGGCAACCCACTGTCGGCCGGTGCCGCCACCAGCGACCTGAAGCCAGAAGAAACCGTCAACTACGAGCTGGGTACCAAGTGGGACCTGTTCCACAACCGCCTGTCCCTGACCGCGGCGGTATTTCGCACCGAGAAGAAAAACACGCGAATCCTGGTGGATTCGATGACCTACCAGAACGCCGGTGAGTCCCGTGTTGACGGCCTGGAGCTGTCCGCCAGCGGCAAGCTCACCGACCAATGGCAAGTGTTCGCGGGCTACAGCTACCTGAAAAGCGAGCTGGTGGACGCAGGTCTCAACGGCCGCAACGGTGTCGTCAGCGCCGGCTCGAACAAAGGCAATGAAATGCCCAACACGCCGAAGAACACCTTCAGCCTGTGGACCACCTACGACATCACCCCAAAACTGACCATCGGCGGCGGTGCGTTCTACGTCGATCAGGTTTACGGCGATGCGGCCAACACCGTGTACGTACCGTCCTACACCCGCTACGACGCCATGGCCAGTTACAAGCTGACCAAGAACATCGACCTGCAATTGAACGTGCAAAACCTGACCGACAAGACCTATTACGACAAAGCCTACGCGGCGCACTTCGCCAACCAGGCAGCCGGTCGTACGGCGCTGTTGACCACCAGCTTCCACTTCTAAAAGCGGTCAACGCCCCGCCAAAAGCCCCACGTATCGGATGCGTGGGGCTTTTGCATGTAAAAAAGAATGTTTCTCGACAACTCACGGCATAATGCGCGCCGTGACGAACAAATCCAGATGAGCGAGGCAGTCAGACGTGTTGAAGAAAACCCTGTTTCAGTTGCACTGGTTCTTCGGCATTACGGCCGGGCTGGTGTTGGCGTTGATGGGGATCACTGGGGCTGCGGTTTCGTTTCAGGATGAAATCCTGAGGGCGCTCAACCCCAGGGTACTGACCGTGGAAAAACGCGAGGCCGGCGTACTGCCTCCCGCCGAGCTGGTGCGCAAGCTCGAAGCCCGTGAGGGCAAGAGCGTGTCGATGCTGTGGGTGGAAACCGAAAGCGGCAATGCCGCCCGCGTGTACTTCACCGCTCCACCGGGTGAGCGGCGTGGCCAGATGCGCTACTTCGACCCGTACACCGGCGATGACAGGAGCGATGCCGTCGGCCAGGATGTGCTCGGCTTCATTCTGCAACTGCACCGTTTCCTCGCCATGGGCGAAACCGGGCGCAACATCACCGGCGCCTGCACGCTGATCCTGGTGTTCTTCTGCCTCTCCGGCCTGTACCTGCGCTGGCCACGCCAAGTAGCGAACTGGCGTGCCTGGCTGACCTTGGATTGGCGCAAAAAGGGTCGCAGTTTCAACTGGGACCTGCACTCGGTGTTCGGCACCTGGTGCCTGTTGTTCTACCTGTTTTCGGCGCTGACCGGTCTGTATTGGTCCTACGACTGGTACAGGCAGGGCCTCACCAGCCTGCTGTCCGACGCCCCGCATAACGAGCGCGTGCGCAAGCGCGGCCCGGCGCCTCAAGGTCCGGCCCCGGAGGCCAACTACGACGCCATCTGGAGCAGCATCTACGCGAATGCCGGCCCCGACTTGAGCGCCTACAACATTCGTATGCCGGCCGTAGCCGGGCAGCCGGCCACCGTCTACTACCTGCTTAGCTCATCGCCGCATGACCGGGCGTTGAACCAGATCGATCTGGACCCGGTCACCGGCGAGGTCCAATCCCACGACCAGTACGCGGCCCAGTCCCTCAAGTCCCAGTGGCTCACCAGCATCTACGCGCTGCACACCGGCAGCTACTTTGGCCTGACCGGCAGGATCATCCTCACCGTCGCTTCGTTGTTGATGCCGCTGTTCTTTATCACGGGCTGGCTGCTGTACCTCGACCGGCGCCGCAAAAAACGCCAGGTGCGCGATGCGCGCAAGGGCCTGGGCGCCAACCCGGGCAACGCCCCAGCCTGGTTGATCGGTTTTGCCAGCCAGAGCGGCTTTGCCGAGCAGCTGGCCTGGCAAACGGCCGGGCAATTGCAGGCAGCCGGGTTGCCCGTGAAGGTGCAACCTCTGGGCAGCGTCAGCCAAAGCGACTTGAGCCAGTCGGAAAATGCACTGTTCGTAGTCAGCACCTTCGGTGATGGTGAAGCGCCAGACAGCGCCCGTGGTTTTGAGCGCAACGTGCTCGGCCAGGACCTGTCCCTCAAAGGCCTGAACTACTCGGTACTGGCCCTGGGCGATCGTCAATATCAACACTTCTGCGGCTTTGCCCGACGCCTGCATTTCTGGCTGACCCATCAGGGCGGCAACGCCTTGTTCGCCCCGGTGGAAGTCGACAGCGGCGATACCGCAGCCCTGTCGACCTGGCAACAGCAACTGGGCCAACTCACCGGCCACGCGCCTGCAGCGGCCTGGCAGGCCGCACCGTATGAAAACTGGACCCTCAGCCAACGCACCCTGCTCAATCGCAACAGCGTCGGCGCCAGCATCTACCTGCTGGGCCTGACACCGCCGTCGCCGCAAACCTGGCTGGCGGGCGACCTGGTGGAAGTGCTGCCGCGCAACAGCCTGGGGGCCGTCGAACACTTCCTTGAGGGCATGGGCCTGGTCGGTGACGACAGCGTGGTTATCGATGGCTTGGCGCAACCCCTCGAACAAGCCCTGACCACCCGCCAACTACCGACCCACCGTGCGCACCTGGTCGGCCTGCATGCCCAGGCGCTGGTGAACGCGCTGGTGCCCCTGGGCATGCGCGAATACTCCATCGCCTCGATTGCCAGCGACGGCGTGCTGGAACTGTTCGTGCGCCAGGAACGTCATCCCGACGGCAGCCTGGGGCTCGGCTCGGGCTGGTTGACCGAGCACGCAGCAATCGGCTCGGGCATCAGCCTGCGCTTGCGGCGTAACAGCGGCTTTCACTTGCCACAAACCCCGGTGCCGCTGATTCTGCTGGGCAACGGCACCGGCCTCGCGGGCCTGCGCAGCTTGCTCAAGGCGCGTATTGCCGATGGCCAGCAGCGCAACTGGCTGCTGTTCGGCGAACGCAATATCAAGCACGATTTCCTCTGCCGGGACGAGTTGCATGGCTGGCTGGCCAGCGGCGATCTGGCCCTGCTCGACCTGGCGTTTTCCCGCGATCAGGCAGAGAAAATCTATGTACAGGACCGACTGCGTGAGTCGGCAGACGTACTGCGCAAATGGCTGGCCGATGGCGCAGCCATTTATGTGTGCGGCAGTTTGCAGGGGATGGCAGCGGGCGTGGACCAAGTGCTGCACGACGTGCTCGGCCGTGAAGCGGTGGAACGCTTGATTGAGCAAGGCCGCTATCGTCGAGATGTCTACTGACCCTCGAAAGCCGATGGAGATCCAAATGTGGGAGGGGGCTTGCCCCGCGCTGGGTGGCGCAGCCGCCCCAACAAAGACGCCGCGGTATTTCAGAAGGACCGAGGTGCCTGGGTTTGGGGCGGCTGCGCCGCCCAGCGCGGGGCAAGCCCGCTCACTACAGATGATGTGTTCTACATCCCACCATTAACTGACTGGCATTAGGGCTTACCCCCTCCCGTAAGGGGGGGAGGCGTTGAATCACATTTCAGGTCAAGGCTTGCCTGGGTGTGGCTCCGGATACTGAGCCATGACCTCCAGCGCCTTGGCATATGGTCCATCCCACAACTGCTCATGCAACTCGCCAATTCGCTTGGCCATCGCGTTGTCGTGCATCACCACTTCCAGGTTGCGCGAGTTGTCGAAATACCCGCCGAGCCAGTTGCTCGTGCCAACCCACGCCACTTGCCCGTCGATCTCCATGGTCTTGCTGTGGATCACCCGCGCATAGGGGATGAAGCCTTGTTTGGCCTCGGGCAGCGTGACGATCTTGATTTCGACATTCGGCAATACGGCCAGGCTTTTGAGGTAGGGCAGTTCCAGCGTGTCGGTGTTCCAGTTAGACACCATCAATTTGATCGACACCCCACGTGCGGCGGCGGCGCGTACGGCGTTGTCGATCACGGCGTAGTAGGGGCGGGTGCGATCCGGCCCATAGGACAACGGCGCATAGTCCAACAGTTGCACGCGCACTTCTTTCTTCGCCTCGCTCAGCAGGCGTGGCAGCTCCAGTTGTGAATCGCCCACGCCCGGTGGGTTGTAGCGTTGCGGGCTGGCGACCAGGTAGTTGCCGGTGCGCGCAGGTTCCTGGCCGGTGACCGGCAGGGGCACGGGTTTGTGGTCGGCGAGGGCGGCCTGGGCTTTCCAGTCCTGGTTGAAGATCGCCTGGACCTGGCTCACCACGGTCGCATCGCTGATGCGCAGGCCGGTTTCGTGGATATGTTCCAGTGAACGCCAATCGAAATTCTGGCTACCGACAAACGCCTGTTTACCGTCCACCACCAGGTATTTGGCGTGGATGATGCCGCCGCTCACTTGCCCGTAGGGCAATACGCGGAAGGTCAGGTTAGGAATGGCGCGCAAGCGTTCCAGCGTGGAGGCTTCCGATAACTTGATGCCTTTTTCTTCAAGCAGGAAGCGAATCTTCACACCGCGTTTGCCGGCGGCTTCCAGGTGCTGGATCACGGTGTCCATCACTGAGCCTGGGTGGTCGGCGGCGTAGAACTGGCCGATATCAATGGTCGTTGTCGCACCGTCGAACAGCTCGATCCACACCGGACCAGGCTGACGCAGGTCAGCCGTACCCAACGCAGTATCCACCGGTACGGTGTGCACCAGTTCAAACCCCGGAATTGAAAAGTCCGCTTGGGCAAGCGGACTGAGGAGCACGCCGGCGAGGCCTGCGATACGCAATTTCATGGATAGGTGCATGGGCGTCTCATCGAACAGAAAGAACGGCGGGCGCATCACGCGCCCGCCTTTAAGGTCATGCCGTGCGGGTGTGCAGCGGCGTCGGCACCAGGTGCGGGACTTCACCCTGGACACGGGCACCGGTGGCGGCGCGGATCAGCAGGATCTTCAACTGATCGTTGATGCGCTCCAGGCTGTCCTGGAAGAAGTTATGGAACACCACGCAGAACAGCGCAATGGCAATCCCCAGGCCGGTGGCGAACAAGGCCGTGCCGATACCACCGGAGATCTGGCCCGGGTCGGATACGCCGGCCGTGGCCAGTGCCTTGAAGGTGTCGATGATGCCCAGGATGGTGCCCAACAGGCCCAGCAGCGGCGCGGCGGTGGTGATGGTCTCGATGATCCACAGGCTGCGCGACAGCGGTGCACGGGTCTTGAGGTACTGGGTGTCGATCTCGTCATCCAGGTCCTTGCGCGAACCATGGGCGGCCTTCTGTGCCAGGATCGGCAGTACCATGTTCAGCGGCAGGCTGGCGCGGCGGGTCAGCGCCTGCGGCAGGTCACGTTCGCTGTGCACGTTGGCACCGAGCACTTCGGTCAAGGCACGTGCCTGGCGACGCACATAGGCGAAGTAGATGCCGCGTTCGATGGTGATAAAGATCGCAATCGCCATGGCGGCGTACATTACATAAAAGGTGATGGCGTGAAGCAGGTTCATGTCCATGATCTGTAGCCTCGCAATTAGAAGTTCGCTTCCAGGGAAACCGTGACGGTACGGTCTACGCCCACGATGTAAGCCGGGTCGCCATCGCGGAAGCCGCTGTAGCTCGCCGAGTTGGTCTTGGTGGTGTACACGCCGTCCAGGTATTTCTTGTCGAACAGGTTGTCGACGTTCAGGCGCAGGGTCGCGTCCTTGACCACTTTCTTGTCCACCGGCAGGTAGATACCGGCGCCGAGGTTGAACACGGTGCGGCCGGAGATGGATTCATCGTTGGTCAGGTCGCCATAGAGCTGGCTGGTGTATTTGCCGCCGAAGGTGCCGTAGAAGCGCCCATCGTCATAACCGATGTTGGCTGCCAGCATGTTCTTGGGCACGTTGGCGAACTGCTTGCCGCTGGTGGGCAACACGATGGCTTTGCCCGCGTTGTAGACGGTCAGGTCATCTTGCTGTTCGGCCTTGGTGTAGGTGTAGGAGGTGTAGTAGTTGAAGTGGTTAGGCAGCAGGCCGCTCCATTCCAACTCCAGGCCCTTGTTGGTGACGGAACCGGCGTTGATGTCGGCGAAGTCGCCGTTGATGTCCTTGGACGATACCTGGCGGTTCTTGAAATCCATGTAGAACAGGGTGGCGGCCAGGGTCATGTCGTCGGCGGTGTAGCGCCAGCCCAGTTCGTGGTTCCAGCTGGTTTCCGGCTTGGAGTTGATCGAGTCGGCGCCTTTGTCGTACAGCACGTAGTTCTGCGGTACGCGCATGTTGCGCGACAGGCTATAGAACAACTGGTCACGTTCGTCGAGCTGGTATTTCAGGCCCGCGTTGGGCAGCAGCTTGTTGTAGGTCTGGTTACGCTTTTCCGGTTGTTCGGTGAGGCTGCCATGGTTGGTGCCGTCGCGCTCGACGTTCATGTAAGCCAGGCCGGCTATCAGGGTCCAGTCCGAATTGATGAACCAGGTGTCCTGGGCCCAGACTTTTTGCGCCGGGGTCACGGTGAAGCGGTCGCGACCCTGAATGGTGTTGCCGTTGGCGTCGACCACGGACGTTCCATCCGGCCAGGTGTCGCTTGGCTTGCCGCTGTTCTTGAGGGCAATGAACGGTTGGGTCTGGCTCTGGCGTGCGCGCTCGTACCAGTAGCCGAATTGCAGGCTGTGGTCGCCCAGGTCCCAGTTCAGTTTGGTGGTGATGCCCGGGCGCCAGGTCTGGGTGCGTGAAGGGCGATAGTAGACGCCGCTGGTGGAGGAGCCATCGGCATTGTACTGGGCGGCGGTTGGCAGGTTGCCCAAGTCGAAGACGCCGCCCTGGTTGGAGCCACGGTTCAGCGCATAGGAAGAGGAGCCGACACCGCTGCCATTACCCCAGTAGTAATACGGGATGACCGACAGCGACAGGTTGTCGGCCAGCTTGAACTGGGTGTTGAGCACGCCGGTAAAGGTCTGGAACGGGTTCTGCGCCAGGGCGTAGTAGTTGTTGACCTTGCCGTTGCTGCCCAGGGCCGGCGTCGCGGCGTACGGGTCGTATTTGCGGCCGAACTGCTGGAACTGCGCCTTGGTCAGCTGGCTGTAACTGTTGTTGTCCTGCTCGTGGTACTTGAGGATCAGGTTCGCGGTGTTGCCGTTGCCGGCATCGAAGAAGCTGTTCCACTCCACTTTGTCCGCGCGCACGGCGCCCGAGCCCCGCCACATATCGCCTTCGGTGTGGGACACCGAGAGCCAGTTGCTCAGGCCGTTGACCTCGCCGGTGTTGAGGCGGGCGAAGGTCTTGCGGGTGGCGTTGCTGCCCACGACCTGCTTGACGAACGCCCCGGTTTCCTTGGTCGGGCGGATCGTCACGATGCCGATGTTGCCGCCGCTGGAACCGATATGCGGGCCGTCCGCCTCTGAGGAACCCTGGGTGACGAAGATCTGGTCGATGTTTTCCGGGTCGCCCAGCAGGTTGGAGTACAGCGCGTAGTTGCCGGAGTCGTTGATCGGCATACCGTCCACCGACATGCCCACCTGGTCGGAGTTCATGCCGCGCATGGTAAAGCGGAAACCGGAGAGGCCGGTGTTGTCTTCGCTGGAGATATTCAGCCCCGGCGTGTACTTGAGTTTGTCGATGGCGTTGCCGGTGGCGGTTTGCTTGTCCAACGCTTCCTTGGTGATGGTCGAGCGGCCCTTGGCGCTTTCTTCCGGGACCATGTAACCGCCCCCAGCGGTCGCCTTGCCCTGTACGCCAATCGTCCCGACGTCACTGTCGCTGGTGGCTGCCATGGCCCAGCCCTGGGTCATGCTCGTTGCGGCAACGAGTGCCAGATGAATACGTGTGAACCTCATCACTGTCGTCCTGGTGTCGGGTGCTTATTGCACGCTGTAGTTGAAGGTGGCGGTGAAGCGTTGCTCGTTGCGTCCACCGAAGGCTTGTTCGGGGAACGGCTTGACCTGCTTGATGCGGCGCAGGCTATTGGTAGCGGCCCGGTTGAGCAGCATGCTCGGTGCCGGGGTCTGGATCCCGGAGTCGAGGACACGGCCTTGTCGATCCACCATCAGCCAGACCACCACCTCGCCACTGGGGCGCTCGAGGGACGCCTGGCGCCCGGTGGGGTATTGCTTGTAAGTGTCCAGCTCGTTGCGCAGACCCTTGAGGTAACCCCCCTCCAGTGCCTGCCCATCCACCTTGGGCGGTGCCGGTGGCGCAGGCGGTGCGGGTGTCGGTGCGACGGCGGCCTGCACCGGCTTGGCGGCGACGGGGGCTACTGGCGCGGGGGCGGGCGTTGGCTTGGCGGCCACCACGGGTTTGGGTTTGGGCAGCGGCTTGGGCTTGGGTTCAGGTTTGGGCAGCGGCTTGGGCGGCGGTGGCGGCGGGGCCGGTTCGGCTTCTTCATCCTCGATCACCGGTGGTGGCGGTTCTTGCTCCACCACGGGTTCAGGCACCACCTCGGGCTCCGGCTCGACCAGGGCAAGCTCGACCGCCGATTCATCGTACTGAGGCTGGATCTTCAGGGGCTGGGACTGGATGCCCAAGGCAATCAGCACCAGGGCGATCAGGGCCGGGACACTGCCCAGCAGCTGACGCGCACGGAACAATACATACATGGTCAGGACTTACGCGTGGCGATGGAGACGGAGGTAAAGCCACCCTGGCGCAGGGTGTCCATCACTTCCACCAGGCGCGCAACCTCGACGCCTTTGTCGCTGTTGACGATGATCGTCGACTTGGTATCGGGCTTTTCAGCGGCCTTCAGGGCCGGTACCAAGGCGTCGACCGTGAGGTCTTTGCCGTCGAGCTGCAGTTGGCCTGCCAGGCCCAGCGTCAGGATGAATTTGTTCTGCGGCTTGAGTTGTTGCGAGCTGCTGGCGCTGGGCAACTGCGTCTTCATGCCGAGTGCCGGAATCACGTTCAGACTCACCAGTACGAAAAACACCAGGAGGAACATCATCACGTCGATCATTGGGATCAACTCGATGTGTGCCTTGCGTTTCTTGGGTTCATCCCAGGTTCTCATTCCGTTACCCCGTTATTGAATTAGGGGCGACACGCTAACAGTCAAAAATGACCGAACGGTTAACAAAAATTTACGGTTTGAAGGCTCTAGGACGAGTCTTTCAGAAGATTTACCTTGCAGTTTTGTGACGTAATGAAATTGACACGAAGGCCGTACACTCTTGTGCATTTATTTCGCGAGCCGCCCCGTATGTCGACTGAACTGCCTCATTTGTCCACGCCGCGTTTACTCCTGCGGGCACTGGAGCCGGACCAGGCCGAGATACTCTCCACGCTCGCCAACGGGCCGAAAATCGCGGATAACACCGCCAATATTCCAGTGCCTTACACGTTGGAAACTGCGCAGCTTTTTATTGCCGGGAGCGCAGAAAAATATCGTGCCGGCGAGTTGCTGAGCCTGGGCATGCATGTCCAGGCAACCGGCGAATTGATCGGTATCGTCAGCCTGCGTATCAACTCTCGACATCACTATGGACACCTCGGCGGATGGGTGGCGGCGCACTGTCGCAATCAGGGTTATGCCGCGGAAGCGGCGAGTGCAGTGACCGACTTCGGCTTCGTCGAACTGGGGTTGCAACGGGTGGGCAGCCAGTGCTTTGGTCGCAACCAGGAGTCGGCGCGGGTCATGGAGAAAATCGGACTGCGCTATGAAGGCTGCCTGCGTCAGGCGTTTCTCAAAAATGGCGTGTATGAGGACTTGCTCGGGTTTGCCACCGTGCGTGACGACTGGGAGCGCCGGTTGTGAGCGGCGCAGTGGACCATGGCCGCCGTCGGGTACTCTCCGGGCTGGCGGTGGCGACGGCATTTTCGATCCTCAGCCCCTTTGCGCGCAGTGCCGGGGTGGACTACCCGTTTACCCTGGGCGTGGCATCGGGTGACCCGTTGCCGGATGGTTTTGTGATCTGGACGCGCCTGGCTCCCTTGTTCAATGCCGTGGATGGACGCGGTGGGTTGAGCCGCGCCGTGCCGGTGCGTTGGCGGGTGGCCAGTGATGCGGCGATGACGCGCATCGTCAAGCAGGGCGAGGTGATGGCGACCGAACGGTTTGCCCATTCAGTGCATGTCGAGGTGGCAGGGCTGGAAGCGGGCAGGCCGTATTGGTACCAGTTCGAAGGGCTTGGGGCACAGAGCCCGGTAGGACGGGTGAATACGGCGCCGCCCTTGCAGGCTATGGCTGCGGCGCGGGTGGGGTTTGTGTCTTGCTCGCATTGGGAGCGCGGGTATTTCAGCGCCTACCGCCACCTCGCGGCCGAGCAACCGGACCTGGTGTTTTTCCTCGGCGACTACATCTACGACAGTTCCTACGCGCCGGACTCGGGCAAGATCATTCGCTCCCACGGCAGTGGCAACGCGGTAAGCCTGAGCGATTACCGCAACCGCTACGCGCTGTACAAAACCGACCCGGACCTACAGGCCTTGCACGCCGCCGCGCCCAGCGTGGCGACCTGGGATGACCACGAGGTACAAAACGATTACGCCAATCGCTGGTCCCAGGACCCGAAAATACCGGTGGGGCAATTCCTGCAGCAACGGGCGGCGGCCTACCAAGCCTTTTACGAGCATATGCCACTGCGCGCCGGCAGCGTGCCCAGAGGTCCGGATATGCGCATCTATCGGCGCCTGGACTACGGCCGGCTGGCGCGCTTCCATGTACTGGATGGGCGCCAGTACCGTTCGGAACAGCCCTGCATTCTCGCCAACGGCAGTCACCAGGGGCATGTCGCCGACAATACGTGCACGGACTTGCGCGCACCCAATCGCACGATGCTCGGTTGGGAGCAGGAAGCCTGGCTGGACCGAGGGTTCGCCGAGTCGCGGGCGCAGTGGAACGTCATCGCCCAGGACCTGCTGGTGGCACCGCTGACTCAACGCGACCTGACCAACCACAAGCCCGGACGCTGGACCGATGGGTGGGACGGCTATATGGCCAACCGCGAGCGCATGTTGGCGTCGATTCAACGCCGACGGGTGAAAAACCCGGTGTTCTGGGGCGGCGATATCCACTCGTTCTGGACCACGGATCTGCACGCTGATGCCAGTGACCCGGACTCGCCCGTTGTCGCCACCGAATTCGTCGGCACGTCAGTGACGTCCGACGGCCCACCGTTCGATGCCTTCACGCAGATCCTGCCGCTCAATCCCCATGTGAAGTTCTTTGACAGCCGTCAACGTGGCTACGTATCGGTGGCGCTGGAAGAGCAAAAGATGGTGACTAACTTCAGGGTGATCAGCGACCCGCGCGACCCCAGCGCCACGGTCTCGACCCTTAAGTCGTTTGTGGTGGAGCCGGGACGAGCGGGGGCGATTGCGCTTTAATCCAGGCTGTAGCGTACCGACAGCGCGCCTTTCTTTTCCGACAGGGCCAGGATCGTTACCTGGCCCAGTTCGCTCAGCGATTGCACATGTGTGCCGCCACAGGCATACGGCGGCAACTCGCCGAACCCGACTTCCCGTGTGCCGTCTTCCAGCGTCATATGACGGGCATAGTCAGCGGCGATCCATTGCTCGATCTGCCGCTGAATCAACTCGGGATCCATGGCTTGCGCTGTCTCACCGCGGATAAAGGTGATTTTGCCTTCACCCGGCCAGTGATGCGCCTTGATCGGCATCCAGCCCAGGCTTTCCCCGGCATTACCGATCAGGTGCCCGGCGGAATGCAGGCGCGTGTGCAGGGCGCGGCGTTGTTCGTCGACCCGTGCGATGACGGCTCCCAGTGCCACGGGTTTATCGACGTAGTGAACGAGGCGGTCGGCTTCCTGGATAACACGCAGTACGGCGCTCTCACCGAGCCAACCGGTGTCGTGCGGCTGGCCACCGCCCTGGGGATGAAAAATCGTCGATTGCAAGGTGACTGCAAACTGATCTTCGTGCGGTGTACAGGCGAGCACTTCAAGTTCGGCTGTCAGATGGTCGTGAGTAAAGAATAGGCGCTCGGTCATGGGGTTACATCCGCATCAGGGTTCTGTGAGCAGTATAAATAGTGCTCGGATGGGTGATAATCCGTTCAAATATCAATGGACCTGTGCGTCATGAGCATCAATCTTCCTTTGCCGTTGCTGGGCGAAATGGCGATTTTCGTCAAGGTGGTCGAAACCGGCAGCTTCTCTGAGGCTGCGCGGCAACTGAGTGTTTCACCCTCGGCGGTGAGCCGCAGCATCTCGCGTCTGGAGCAAGCCCTGGCCACTAGGCTTCTGCAACGCACCACGCGCAAGTTGCGCTTGAGCGAGGGGGGTGAAGAGGTTTTCAAGCGCTGCCGAGAGATGGTCAGCGCGGCGCGTTCGGTGATGGAAATCAGCGGCCAATTCACTCATGAGGCTGAGGGCCTGGTGCGGGTCAGCGTGCCCAAGGCGGTGGGGCGGTTTGTGGTGCACCCACATATGCCGGAGTTTTTGCGGCGCTATCCCAAGGTGGATGTGCAGTTGATCCTCGAAGACCGGCATGTCGACCTGATCGATGACAACGTCGACCTGAGCATCCGCATTACCGACAGCCCGCCGCCGGGCCTGGTGGGGCGACAGTTGTTGCCCATTGAGCATTTATTGTGCGCTACGCCGCACTATCTGGCTGAGCAGGGGACGCCGCTGCACCCCCATGATTTGCTGGAGCACAGTTGCATTTACCTGGGTGAAACCCCGGGGGATTCCCGCTGGAAATTCCGCCAGGGCAGCAAGGCTGTGACCGTCGGCGTGCGTGGGCGCTACGCGGCGAACCATACCGGGGTGCGTCTGGACGCCGTGTTGCAGCATGTGGGGATTGGCAGCTTGCCGTACTTCACTGCGCGGCATGCGTTGGAGGCGGGGCGCTTGGTGCAGGTGTTGCCGGAGTGGGATTTTATTGCGTCCTACCACGGCGAGGCGTGGTTGCTGCATTCGCCGACGCGCTATCTGCCGCCGAAGTTGCGGGTGTTTATTGATTATCTGGTGGAGTGCATGGCGAAGGAGCCGACATTGCGTCGACGGTAGGAACAGGGTCCGAAATGTGGGAGCGGGCAAGCCCGCTCACTACAGAGTTTGGTCGTGGCAGGTCCTCTTAACTGACTGGCATTAGGGCAAGCCCGCTCCCACCTGAAGATCAGTGCTTGCTCTGGTCCTGAGGCATGGAAAGCAGCTGCTTTTCCTGGTTCCAGTCGAACGGTTCGTCGTTCTGTTCGGCCTCATAGCGACGCTCTTCCAGGGCCTGGTACATGTCCAGTTCTTCGTCGGGCATGAAGTGCAGGCAATCGCCGCCGAAGAACCACAGCAGGTCGCGTGGCACCAGATGGGCAATTTGCGGGTAGCGCAGGATGACCTGACTCATCAGGTCCTGCCCCAGGTACTGGCTTTCGATGGGGTCGACCGGCAGCAGGGCGCGCAGTTCGTCGAAACGCTCCAGGAACAGCGCATGGCTTTCCTCAGGCACCTGTTCGGCTTCGCCGACGGCAACCAGGATGCTGCGCAGGTGGTCGAGCAAGACGAGATGATCGGCAACGGCGTTGGACACGAGATAAGTCCTCTAAAGCAAAAACGGGCGCGAGAGTATATAGCTCAAGCGCCCGTAATTATATGACTGCCCGACTCAGCGGACTTTACCCTCAGCCTGGGCCAGCTCTTCCTTGCTGAAATCGTCCACGTCGATCACCTTGCGTCGCGCGGCTTCAGCCTCACGCAGCGTCTGCGCTTCGGCGGCCTGAAGGACGCCTGCGTTCAGCGCGGCATCGATGACATGCTCGCCCGCAGCGGGTTTGACCTGGCCGCTTTTGAGCGCGGTGTGCAGTTTTTTCTGCAAGGGCTGGCCGGCACCGAGCAGGTCGTAGGCGTGTTGCAGTGCGCCCACCGGATCCTCCGCCGATTGTGGGCGGTAGCAGCCGGCCAGCAACTCCTCCAGGGTCGGGTCGCCCTTGGCCCGGCCGATCACCGCGGCCACTTCGGCATCCAGCGCATCGGAAGGCCCGGTATGGCGACGCCCGAACGGGAACACGATCACCCGCAACAGGCATCCGAGCACTTTGTTCGGGAAGTTGCTCAACAGCTCATCCAGTGCCTGCTCCGACTTGCCGAGGCTTTCTTCCATGGCCCAGGCGAACAACGGCTCCAGGTGATCCGGCGAATCGAGGTCGTGATAACGCTTGAGCGCGGCCGATGCCAGGTACATATGGCTCAGCACATCGCCCAGGCGTGCGGACAAGCGTTCACGACGTTTCAACTCGCCGCCGAGCAGCATCATGCTCAAGTCGGCGAGCAGGGCGAACGCGGCGGCCTGGCGGTTCAAGGCGCGGAAGTAACCCTGGCTCAAGCGGTTGCCCGGGGCCTTCTCGAAATGCCCCACACCGAGGTTCAGTACCAGCGTGCTGGCGGCGTTGCTCACGGCAAAACCGATGTGCTGCAGCAGCAGGCCATCGAACTCCTTTAGAGCCTGGTCATGGTCTTCGCGACCGGCCAGGGCCATTTCCTTGAGCACGAACGGATGGCAGCGAATGGCGCCCTGGCCGAAGATCATCAGGTTGCGCGACAGGATATTCGCGCCTTCCACGGTGATGAAGATCGGCGCGCCCTGCCAGTTACGGCCCAGGTAGTTGTTCGGGCCCATGATGATGCCCTTGCCGCCGTGCACGTCCATGGCGTGGCTGATGCACTCGCGACCGCGTTCGGTGAGGTGGTATTTGAGGATCGCCGACAGCACCGAAGGTTTTTCCCCCAGGTCCACGGCGTTGGCGGTGAGCATGCGTGCGCTGTCCATCAGCCAGGCGTTGCCGCCGATACGCGCCAGGGCTTCCTGGATACCTTCGAAGGCCGACAGCGGCACGTTGAACTGCTCACGTACCTGAGCGTACTGGCCGGTCACCAGGCTGGTGAACTTGGCGGCGCCGGTGCCCACGGCAGGCAGCGAGATCGAACGGCCAACCGACAGGCAGTTCATCAGCATCATCCAGCCTTTGCCGAGCATTTCCTGGCCGCCGATGAGGTATTCCAGGGGAATGAACACATCCTTGCCGGAATTGGGGCCGTTCATGAACGCGGCACCCAGGGGCAGGTGACGGCGGCCGATTTCGACGCCGGGGGTGTCGGTGGGGATCAGCGCAAGGCTGATGCCCAGGTCTTCTTCTTCGCCCAGCAGATGGTCCGGGTCATACGCCTTGAAGGCCAGGCCCAGCAGCGTCGCGACCGGACCGAGGGTGATGTAGCGTTTTTCCCAGTTCAGGCGCAGGCCCAGGGTTTCCTTGCCTTCCCATTCTCCCTTGCAGATCACACCGGTGTCGGGCATGGCGCCGGCGTCGGAGCCGGCCAGCGGGCCGGTCAGGGCGAAGCAGGGGATGTCATCGCCACGGGCCAGGCGTGGCAGATAGTGGTTGCGTTGTTCGTCGGTGCCGTAATGCAGCAGCAGTTCAGCCGGGCCGAGGGAGTTGGGCACCATCACCGTCGAGGCCAGGTCGCCGCTGCGCGTGGCCAGCTTCATCGCCACCTGGGAATGGGCATAGGCGGAGAAACCCTTGCCGCCGTACTCCTTGGGAATAATCAGCGCAAAGAAACCGTGGGCCTTGATGTGCTCCCAGGCGGCGGGCGGGAGGTCCATGGCCTGGCCGATTTCCCAGTCGCTGACCATGGCGCAGAGTTCTTCGGTGGGGCCGTCGATAAACGCTTGTTCTTCTTCGGTCAGTTGGGCCTTGGGGTAGGCCAGCAACTTGTCCCAGTCGGGGCGGCCGCTGAACAGTTCGCCATCCCACCACACGGTGCCGGCGTCAATGGCGTCGCGCTCGGTCTCGGACATCGGTGGCAGGACTTTCTGGAACCAGTTGAACAGTGGCTTGGTGAAGTATTGACGACGCAGGTCGGGCAGCAGCAGGGGGGCGGCGACTGCCGCGATCAATACCCAGAAGATCAGCAACAGCCAGCCCGGCGCGTGGCTCCAGGCGCCCATCGCCAGCAGGTAGACGGCGACCACGCCCAGGGCGGGCAGGGGCGCGGTGCGGCGGTGTGCCAGGTAGGCAATGCCGAGCACTAGAACCAGTATCCACAACAACAGCATATTCAATCCTCCGTGAAACCAGGGGCGAAACCACCTTGGAGCTTAGTCGGCATCCGAAAAAGCGCGGTGATCAGGGTGTAACGAGTTGTATTGGGAGCACCATCACCAGGCGCCGACATTTGGCCGAATCGTCGTTATCTCCAGGGCAGACCTGTCGTTAAACTCCAGGCATGTCTCGGAGATAACGCTTATGGATACGTACCTGCGTCCCAGCCGCTTCATCGATAGTGACCACCCTGCGGTGGTGGAGTTCGCCGAAAAACATCGGGGTCCGAGCGCGGATCCGCGTGACCAGGCAGTCAGTCTTTACTACGCCGTGCGTGAGGCGATTCGCTACAACCCTTACACCTTCAGCCGCGATGCCGGCAGCTTGAAAGCCAGCTTCGCCCTGGCCGCCGGCGAGAGCTATTGCGTGCCCAAGGCTACCCTGCTCGCCGCGTGTGCTCGCCATTGCGGTATCCCGGCGCGCATCGGCCTGGCGGATGTGCGTAATCATTTGTCGACTCCCCGGCTGATCGCGCTGCTCAAGAGTGATGTATTTGCCATGCATGGCTACACCGAGTTGTATCTGCGGGGCCGCTGGGTCAAAGCCACGCCGGCGTTCAACCAGCAACTGTGCGAGCTGTTCGATGTACCGCCGTTGGAGTTCGATGGCATTCACGACAGCATCTTCCACGCATTCAACCGGCAGGGCCGACGCTCGATGGAATATGTGCTGGACCACGGGCAGTTTCCGGACGTGCCCGAAGCGTTTTTCTTCACCCACATCCAGCAGTGTTATCCCCACCTGTTTACCGAGGACGCACCAACCTTGCTGGGCGACATGCACAGCGATTCAAGCCGCGCGTGAACCGGCGTATGCTGCTGCATTCATCAAGCCATGTTCATCAACGATAAGGCGCGGTCATGCTGAAGATCTGGGGTCGTAAAAATTCATCAAACGTCAGGAAAGCACTGTGGTGCGCCGAGGAACTCGGCCTGGACTATGAGGCAATTGATGCGGGCGGGGCTTTTGGCGTGGTCGACACGCCGCAATATCGAGCAATGAATCCCAATGGCCGGGTACCGGTGATCGAAGACGGTGATTTTGTGCTGTGGGAATCCAACACCATCGTGCGTTACCTGTGCGCCAAGCATGCGTCGGCGTTTTACCCGAGCGACCTGCAAGCCCGCGCCAACGCCGAAAAGTGGATGGACTGGACCACCTCGACCCTCGCCGAGCCGTTCAAGGCGGTGTTCTGGGGCATCTTGCGTACCCCGGCGGAAAAACAGAACTGGGACAGCATCAACGCTGGGCGCCAGGCCTGTATCGATGCTTTGGCTACCGTGGACAAAGCCCTGGCCGAGCAGCCTTATCTGTCCGGCCACGCATTCGGCATGGGTGATATTCCCCTGGGCTGCTTTATTTACGCCTGGTTCGAAATGCCTATCGAGCGTCCTGCAATGCCGCATCTGGAGGCTTGGTACCAGCGCCTGCAGCAACGCCCGGCGTACCGCGAAGCCGTGATGACTGCGTTGACTTAATACCTACTATTAATACGGGTGACTGTACTTGTGCGACGTGGGCACGCACCATGCCCGTGCATCGCAGGTTGAACTACCTGCGGTGCGCCCTCATCTATCTTGTCTATTCCCTTCTTTGGTGCGTAATCCGATATGAGTTCCGCTCTGTCCATCCGGCAGCTAACCAAAACCTACGGCAACGGTTTCCAGGCCTTGAGTGGTATCGATCTGGACGTCGCCGAAGGTGACTTTTTCGCCTTGCTCGGCCCCAACGGCGCCGGCAAATCCACGACCATCGGCATCCTTTCGACCCTGGTCAACAAGACCAGCGGCAGCGTGAATATCTTTGGTCATGACCTGGACAAATCCCCTGCGGCGCTCAAGCGTGCCATCGGCGTGGTGCCCCAGGAGTTCAATTTCAACCAGTTCGAAAAGACCTTCGACATCGTCGTGACCCAGGCCGGCTACTACGGCATCCCGGCGAAAGTCGCCAAGGAGCGCGCCGAGCAGTACCTCACCCAACTGGGCTTGTGGGACAAACGCGACGTGCCGTCCCGCTCGTTGTCCGGGGGTATGAAGCGTCGCCTGATGATCGCCCGTGCGCTGGTCCATCAACCGCGCCTGCTGATCCTCGATGAACCCACCGCGGGCGTGGACATCGAACTGCGTCGCTCGATGTGGACCTTCCTGACCGAGCTGAACGAGAAGGGCATTACCATCATCCTCACCACCCATTACCTGGAAGAGGCTGAGCAACTGTGCCGCAATATCGGCATCATCGACCACGGCACCATCGTCGAGAACACCAGCATGCGTAACCTGCTGGGCCAGTTGCATGTGGAAACCTTCCTGCTGGACCTGAAAAACAATCTGTCGGCGCCGCCGCAGTTGCTCGGTTACCCAAGCCGGCTGGTCGATGGCCACACGCTGGAAGTGCAGGTGGACAAGGCCATGGGCATCACTGCGCTGTTCACCCAGTTGGCGACTCAGAACATCGAAGTGCTGAGCCTGCGTAACAAAACCAATCGCCTTGAGGAGTTGTTCGTGTCCCTGGTGGAGAAAAATCTGGCGAAGGTGGCGGTATGAGTTCCGAACTGCAACCCAACCTCGTTGCTCTGCAAACCATCGTCTACCGCGAAGTGAAGCGCTTTACCCGGATCTGGCCGCAAACCCTGCTGCCGCCGGCGATCACCATGGTCCTGTACTTCGTGATCTTCGGTAACCTGATCGGTCGCCAGATCGGTGACATGGGCGGTTTTACCTACATGGAGTACATCGTGCCCGGGCTGATCATGATGTCGGTGATCACCAACTCCTACGGCAACGTGGTCTCCAGCTTCTTCGGCAGCAAGTTCCAGCGCTCCATCGAAGAACTGATGGTATCGCCGGTGTCGCCCCACACCATCCTGATCGGCTACACCCTGGGCGGCGTGCTGCGTGGCTTGATGGTCGGCGTGATCGTGACCTTGCTGTCGTTGTTCTTCACCCATCTGCAAGTGCATCACCTGGGCGTCACCCTGTTGGTGGTGGTGCTGACGGCGACGATCTTCTCGCTGCTGGGGTTTATCAACGCGGTCTTTGCACGCAACTTCGATGATATTTCAATCATCCCGACCTTCGTGCTGACGCCGCTGACTTACCTGGGTGGTGTGTTCTACTCCATTACCCTGCTGCCGCCGTTCTGGCAGACCGTGTCGCTGGCCAACCCGGTACTGCACATGGTCAACGCCTTTCGCTACGGCATCCTGGGGGTATCGGATATCAAGATCAGCGTGGCGATCACCTTTATGCTGATCGCTACCGTGGTGTTGTACATCGGTTGCGCGAGGCTGCTGGTGAGCGGGCGCGGTATGCGTACGTAAGGTCGAACACTGTAAAAATGTGGGAGGGGGCTTGCTCCCGATGGCGGTGTGTCAGTCAATCAATAAGGTGACTGATCCACCGCTATCGGGAGCAAGCCCCCTCCCACATTGGGTTGTGTAGATGGGCTTCAGGCCTTGAGCGCCAAGTCGATCAGCTCATGCAGCTCTTCAACCGGCAGTGGCGTGCTGGAAAACAGGCTGCGATACACCGTTGGCGCGGCAATCAGGTTCAGCAACCTGTCCAGTGTGGGTAACGGACCGACGGTGTCCTGGTACCGATCAAGAATAATCTGCAACTGGCCCATCAGAATGTGGGTGCAATAGTCCCTTGGGCGACTGCACTGCACGTCGCGCATCATATTGCGCCCCAGCTCCGAGCTCATTTCATCCAGGTATTGTTCGCCCCAGGCGCGCAGGTCGCCGCGCAGGCTACCGGTGTCGGCAGGTTCGCCGTCCGGGCGCAGGCGCTCCAGTGCCACATCGGCGAGCAGGGCGGACAGGTCGCCCCAGCGGCGGTAAATGGTGGACGGCGTGACGCCTGCCCGTGCCGCAATCATCGGCACGGTAACGCTGGAGCGCTCATGGGCTTCCAGCAATTCACGGGCAGCGCTGTGCACTGATTCTTGGACCCGGGCACTACGGCCTCCCGGGCGAAGGCCTTCTTTTATCGCCATGGCTAAAACCTTAACACAAAGAATTTGCTTTAAGCGCTTTCTGGTAGCACACTTCGAAAAAGCAAATTATTAGCTTTAGCGGAGCGTGCCCATGTCCAGTCCTACTTCCCATCGTTCCCGCCTGGCGTTCCTGGTGGTGACGGTGCTGACCTTTCTCGCCGCGTCCAGCGCGCCAACGCCGCTGTATCAGGTGTATCAAGACCACCTGCATTTCTCGGCGGCTGTGTTGACGATGATCTTCGGCGTGTATGCCGTGAGCCTGTTGGCAGCCTTGCTGACCGTCGGCTCGCTATCGGATTACCTGGGACGCAAGCCGGTCATTTTTGCGGCATTGATCCTGAATATGCTGGCGATGCTGCTGTTTATCAACGCTGATAGCACCGCGTACCTGATTGCCGCCCGGGCGGTGCAAGGTTTCGCCACCGGCATGGCGACGGCGGTGCTGGGTGCAACCTTGCTCGACACTGACCGTGTCCGCGGCCCGATGCTCAACAGCCTTGCGCCGATGCTGGGGATGGCCAGTGGCGGTTTAGGCAGCGGCCTGCTGGTGGAGTTTGCGCCACGGCCGACCCAATTGATTTATTTCGCGATGCTCGGGCTGATGACCCTGCAAGCGCTGTATGTGTGGCGCTTGCCGGAGACGGTCAGCCGCATACCGGGGGCTTTGAAGTCGCTGACGCCGACGCTGCACGTCCCCGAACAAGCGCGCCGTGCCCTGTGGCTGGCGATGCCGCTGAATGTGGCGGTATGGGCACTGGGAGGGTTCTTTTCTTCGCTGGCGCCTTCGCTGGTGCGGGCTGCTACCGGATCGACCTCGCACCTGATTGGGGGTGGGTTGGTGGCGGTGGTGACGCTCAGTGGTGCGGTGATGATCTACAGTCTGCGCAATCGCCCGGCCGATAAAATCATGCGCCTGTCGGCTGCATTGCTGGCGACCGGGGTGGCCCTGTTGTTGGTGGCGGTGCAGAGCGCCAGCCTTTGGCTGTTCTTTGTGGCCAGTGTGATCGCCGGCTTGGGTTTTGGCGGCGGCTTCACGGGCAGTGTGCGCAGTATCGTCGGTTTGGCGTTGCCTCATGAGCGGGCAGGGCTGATGTCGGCCTTCTATGTGTTGAGCTATCTGGCGTTCTGCTTGCCGGCGTTGCTGGCCGGTAACCTGAGCCGGGAGTTTGGCTTGATCGCCACCACCGATGGCTACGGTGCCGTACTCATCGTTTTGGCCTTGGGTGCATTGGCCGGATTGCTGTTGCAGGAAACGGCGCGGGTCAAGGCTGCGGTGTAGTCAGTGTTTTATATAGGTAAAGTAGATAACAGATAGAGATATTACCCGTTATATAGATATTCGATCAGGTTCTATGATGGCTTCAACCTCCTACGAGGAAGAGGATTATCAACATGAGCTGCGCAAATACCCCAAGCTACAAACCTTTGAGTCACCTGACCCGGCCGCGGGAAGTGATTCGTCAATTCACGCCCAACTGGTTTGCCGCAACCATGGGCACCGGCGTGCTGGCACTGGCGCTGGCACAACTGCCCGTCAACGTGCCGGGCCTGTACGCCGTCGCCGAAGCGTTGTGGATGTTTACCATTGGCCTATTTGTAGTGTTCAGTGGGTTGTACGCCGCGCGTTGGGTGATGTATTTCCAGGAGGCGCGGCGGATTTTCGGGCACTCCACGGTTTCGATGTTCTTCGGCACCATTCCCATGGGGCTGGCAACCATTCTCAACGGTTTGTTGCTGTTCGGCCTGCCGCGTTGGGGCAGTGACGTGCTGCCGTTGGCGCAGACCCTGTGGTGGTTGGACGTCGCCATGGCCCTGGCGTGCGGCGTGCTGATTCCGTTCATGATGTTTACCCGCCAGGAACACAGTATCGACCAGATGACCGCCGTCTGGCTGTTGCCGGTCGTCGCGGCCGAAGTCGCCGCGGCCAGTGGTGGCCTGCTGGCGCCGCACCTGGCCGACGCCCATGGGCAACTGGTGATGCTGGTGACCAGCTACGTATTGTGGGCATTTTCGCTGCCGGTGGCGTTCAGCATCCTGACCATCCTGATGCTGCGCATGGCGTTGCATAAACTGCCCCACGCCAACATGGCTGCGTCGAGCTGGCTGGCCCTGGGGCCTATCGGCACCGGTGCGCTTGGCATGTTGCTGCTGGGCGGTGATGCGCCGGCGATCTTCGCGGCCAATGGCTTGCCCGGTGTCGGCGAGATGGCCAACGGCTTGGGCCTGGTGGCGGGCATCACGCTGTGGGGCTTCGGCTTGTGGTGGTTGCTGATTGCGGTGTTGATCACCCTGCGTTACCTGCGCGCCGGCATACCATTCAACCTCGGCTGGTGGGGTTTCACCTTTCCGTTGGGGGTGTATGCCCTGGCCACGCTGAAGCTGGCGAGCGTGTTGCATCTGGGGTTCTTCAGTGTGTTTGGCAGCGCGCTGGTGCTGGCCTTGGCGCTGATGTGGCTGATCGTGGCCAAGCGCACCGTGCAGGGCGCCTATAAAGGTGAGCTTTTTGTTTCACCCTGCATTGCAGGAATAGGGAATAAGTAAGCGGGTTTAGGTAAAGTCGTGGCCTGTCTCTTTATAAAAGCCTTCGGCAATAAAGCCTATCAGGCCACGCAGGAACACGGACGATGAGCCACCCCTCGCAATTCACCTTGCTGCGCACGCGGCGCTTCTTGCCGTTTTTCGTCACCCAGTTGCTGGGTGCCTTCAACGACAACATCTTCAAGCAATCGCTGATCCTCGCCATTCTCTACAAACTCACCATCGACGGTGACCGCTCCATTTGGGTCAACCTCTGTGCGCTGCTGTTTATCCTGCCGTTCTTCCTGTTTTCGGCGCTGGCTGGGCAGTTTGGCGAGAAATTCAACAAGGATGCGTTGATCCGTGCGATCAAGATCGGTGAAATCGTGATCATGGCCGTGGGTGCCACGGGCTTTCTGTTCAATCATCTGGAGCTGATGCTGCTGGCGCTGTTTGCCATGGGCACGCACTCGGCGCTGTTCGGCCCGGTGAAATACTCGATCATGCCCCAGGCCCTGCATGAAGATGAGTTGGTCGGTGGCAATGGCCTGGTGGAAATGGGCACGTTCCTGGCGATCCTGGCCGGCACCATCGGCGCCGGGATCATGATGTCGTCCGCGCATTACGCGCCGGTGGTGTCAGTAGCTATCGTCGGTGTGGCTGTACTGGGTTACCTGGCCAGCCGCAGCATTCCACGGGCGGCGGCATCTACGCCAGGCTTGCGGCTGAACTGGAATATCTTCAGCGAGTCCTGGGCCACCTTGCGCCTGGGCCTGGGGCAGACGCCGGCGGTGTCGCGCTCGATCGTGGGCAACTCGTGGTTCTGGTTTGTCGGGGCGATTTACCTGACGCAGATCCCGGCCTATGCGAAGGAATGGCTGTACGGCGACGAAACCGTGGTCACGCTGATTCTCACCGTGTTCTCTGTGGGTATCGCCCTCGGCTCCATGCTCTGTGAAAAACTCTCCGGGCGTAAGGTCGAAATCGGCCTGGTGCCGTTTGGCTCGTTTGGCCTGACAGTGTTCGGCCTGTTGCTGTGGTGGCACTCTGGTGGTTTCCCGCAGAACGTCCAGCCCAACGACTGGCTGGCGGTACTCGGTCATGGCCAGGCCTGGTGGGTGTTGTTCGATATTCTCGGCCTGGGCGTGTTCGGTGGTTTCTATATCGTGCCGCTGTATGCATTGATCCAGTCGCGCACCGCCGAGCATGAGCGGGCGCGGGTCATCGCGGCCAACAACATCCTCAACGCGCTGTTCATGGTGGTGTCGGCGATCGTGTCGATCCTGTTGTTGAGCGTGGCCAAGCTGTCGATCCCCGAGTTGTTCCTGGTAGTGTCGCTGCTCAACATCGCGGTCAATACCTACATCTTCAGGATTGTCCCCGAGTTCACCATGCGGTTCATGATCTGGCTGCTCAGCCATTCCATGTACCGCGTTGAGCATCGCAACCTGGAAGCCATTCCGGATGAAGGCGCGGCGTTGCTGGTATGCAATCACGTGTCGTTTGTCGATGCGCTGCTGATTGGTGGCGCGGTGCGTCGGCCGATTCGCTTCGTGATGTACTACAAGATCTACCGCTTGCCGGTGCTGAACTTTATCTTCCGCACGGCAGGGGCGATTCCGATTGCGGGCCGCCATGAAGATATCCAGATCTATGAAAAAGCCTTCACGCGGATTGCCCATTATCTGAAAGACGGGGAGTTGGTGTGCATCTTCCCGGAAGGCAAGTTGACGGCCGATGGCGAGATGAACGAGTTCCGTGGCGGGCTGACGCGTATTCTGGAGGAGACGTCGGTGCCGGTGATTCCCATGGCGTTGCAGGGGTTGTGGGGGAGTTTTTTCAGTCGCGACCCGAACAAGGGGTTCTTTCATCGGGTCTGGTCGCGGGTGGTGCTGGTCGCGGGTGCACCGGTAGCGGTGGAGGCGGCGACGCCTGCGCGGTTGCAGGAAGTGGTGGGTGTGTTGCGAGGGAGTGTCAGGTAGTTTTGTGTGGGGTGTACTGGCCTCATCGGGAGCAAGCCCCCTCCCACAGTTTGGAATACATTCCGAGTGTGGGAGGGGGCTTGCTCCCGATGGCGGCAGTGGCCTAAGTGCTGATCTTGAGCCCAACGAGCCCGCAAATGATCAGCGCCACACTGGCCAGCCGAAACAGCGCCATGGATTCACCAAACAGGATGATCCCGGCGATCACCGTACCCACAGCTCCCACACCGGTCCAGACCGCATAGGCGGTGCCCAATGGCAGCTCCTTCATGGCCAACCCGAGCAAGCCGAGGCTGAAGGCCATCGCGGCAATCGTCAAGGCGGTGGGCAGTGGTTTGCTGAAACCATCGGTGTACTTCAAACCGACAGCCCAGCCGACTTCGAACAAACCCGCAAAAAACAAAATGATCCAGGACATGCTGACCTCCCATCTATTGGTGGGGTCGTCCCCTGGTTGAGCGCTGCAAAGCGTCGCGAGGTCGTCCCCGCGAAGCTCGGTAGAGTGCCGAAAACGGATCGGACGATCAAGTTTTCGGTTGGGTCTCCAATACGCTGCGGTCGGCCTTTTCGCTCATGCGACGGAAATAAGTCGAGAGCAACGCTCCAGAGATATTGTGCCAGACGCTGAACAGCGCACTGGGCACCGCCGCCAGTGGTGAAAAGTGCGCACTGGCCAGCGCAGCGCCCAGCCCGGAGTTCTGCATGCCCACTTCCAGCGCCAGCGATTTGCGCTGCGCCAATGGCAGTTTGAACAACCGGCCGGTGAAGTAACCCAGCAAGTAGCCGAAGCTGTTGTGCAACATCACCACCGCCATGATCAGCAGGCCGGACTCGGCGATCTTCGCCTGGCTCGCCGCAACCACTGCCGCGACGATGATCACGATGCTGACCACCGACACCAGCGGCAGCACCTCGACCGCATGGCGTACCCGCTCGCCCAGTACGCGCTGCGCCACCACGCCAAGCACGATGGGCAGCAGCACCACTTGCAGGATCGACCAGAACAACTCCATGAACGACACCGGCAACCAGGCCGAGGCCAGTAACCAGATCAGCGCAGGAGTGAGCAGCGGGGCGAGGAGGGTAGTGACGGCGGCGATGGCCACTGACAGCGCCAGATCGCCCCGGGCCAGCCAGGTCATCACGTTGGAGGACGTGCCGCTTGGGCAGCAGCCGACCAGGATCACCCCGACGGCTATCTCCGGCGGCAGGTGGAACGCCTGGCACAAGAGCCAGGCCACGCCCGGCATGATTACAAAGTGCGCAACCACGCCCAGTGCCACGCGCCAGGGATGGCGTGCGACCTCGGCGAAGTCTTCAAGTTTGAGGGTCAGCCCCATACCGAACATCACCAGGCCCAATAGCGGGACAATGGCGCCTTTAAGCCCGATGAACCAGCTGGGCTCCAGGAAGGCGAGCACGGCAAACAACAACACCCAGTAAGCGAAGGTATTGCCGACGAAACGGCTCAAGGCGGCGAGTGCGCGCATGGGGATGTCCTTGTTATTAGAGGCTTGGCGTGACACTGCAATCAAATGTGGGAGGGGCCTCCCACATTCTGATCGTCAAACGGTTTAAATGCCCTGCGGGGTTTCTTCACCGCCCAGCGCTTCAACCAGTGCCGGCAGGAAGTCGCCAAACGTCAGCATCATCAGGGTAAAGCTTGCGTCCAGTTGCCCCAGGGCCTCGTCGCCCCCGTCCTGTTCTGCCTGGTCCTGCAGCAGGTCTTCGAACTTCAGGCGCTTGACCGTCATCTTGTCGTCGAGCATGAAGGACAGCTTGTCCTGCCACGCCAAGGCCAACTGGGTCACGACTTTGCCGGTGCTCAGGTGCAGCTGGATTTCTTCGCTGGTCAGGTCCTGGCGTTTGCAGCGCACGATGCCACCGTCTTCGTGGGTGTCGCGCAGTTCGCATTCGTCGAGGACGAAGAAGTCATCGGCCGGTTTCTGGGTGGTGACCCAATCGGTCATGATTGCAGTTGGTGCGGTTTTCACCGTCAGCGGGCGTACCGGCAGGGTGCCGATCACTTCGCGCAGCGTCGACAGCAGGTCTTCGGCACGTTTCGGGCTTGCCGAGTTCACCAGGATCAGGCCCTGTTTCGGCGCGATGGCGGCGAACGTCGACGAGCGACGGATAAACGCGCGTGGCAGGAAGGCCTGGATGATTTCATCCTTGATCTGGTCGCGTTCCTTCTTGTAGACCTTGCGCATTTGCTCGGCCTCGATCTCTTCGACTTTCTCTTTGAGTGCGTCGCGTACCACGCTACCCGGCAGGATGCGTTCTTCCTTGCGCGCGGCGATCAGCAGGAAGTCACCGCTGATGTGTACCAGGGGAGCGTCTTCACCTTTACCGAAAGGCGCGACGAAACCGTAGGTGGTCAACTCCTGGCTTGCACAAGGGCGCGCCAGTTTGGTGGCCATGGCCGCTTCCAACGCCTCGGCATCAACAGGCAGATCTTGGGTCAGGCGATAGATAAGCAGGTTCTTGAACCACATGGGGTGAGTCTCTCCTTTATACAAAGGGGGGCATTATTCTCTTGATAGCGTCCCAGGCCAACCCTGCCTAAGCCATTGGAAGGGCTCAAAAAAAAGATTTAAGAAAGTGCTTGCCAGACCTTGGGTCGCTCCGTAGAATGCGCGCCACACCGAAACGAAGGGTGATTAGCTCAGCTGGGAGAGCATCTGCCTTACAAGCAGAGGGTCGGCGGTTCGATCCCGTCATCACCCACC